>CAZXCE010000424.1:0-7446 GCA_964639175.1 uncultured Clostridia bacterium | reverse complement strand
GGGACGACACTTCGAAAGACAGTCGTAATCGGTGAGAAATATGTCTATTCGCTCTCACTGCCTGAAAATTCGGCCCTTGAAGGAAAAGTTGATCAACATGGGGTGACCGTGACGATTCGACTCAGGAGCGCTGACCAGAATCTGCGACTTGAACGGTCATTTCCGTTGGGCACCTTTGGATCCCAGATGATCTTTTTTGTTTCCGGACCGGGCGGTCAGTACGAGCTTGAAATTGAACCAAAAGAACCACAATCCGCTTCCAGCTTTTTTGAACTTACGGTCAATGAACGTCACCCGGCCACGCCAGATGATGTTTGTCAATTTGCAGATTATGTGAACCTGCCGCAATTTTTTGATGAGGTTCAAGAATTCTCCCAAACCGATGACCCAGAACAATTGCACCGGGTACTCACTAAACTTGAAGCAGGAGTTCAATTGAGTCAGCACCTTGGTGATAAGCGCGCTGAAGGATTGTTCGTCCAGGAATCGGGACAGGTGTACAAGCGGTTAAACGACACGGGGAAAGCCCTGGAAAAACATCAGCAGGCAGTCCAGCTTTTTCATGATGCCGGGGATGGAGACACTGAATGTGTTGCACTTTCTGAGTTGGGAGGGGTCTATCAATATTCAGGACGACTTCCCGAAGCCCTGAAAACCTATCAGCAGATGCTGGAACTCAGTCGTAAAATAGGCAGCCGATTCCATGAAGCAACGTGTTTGACCAATATTGGTGCCACCCACAAACTGGCGGGTGAACAACACACAGCGATTGAATTTTTTGAGAAAGCGCTGGTCATCCACCGGGAAGTCAAAAACCAGACTGATGAGATAGTGACCCTTGACGATATGGGCCTGGCCTATTTGCAGATGGGGAATCCTCAAAAGGCAATTGAATTTGTGACTGAGGCATACAAGCTGGCTGAGTCACTCCACATTGATGGGGAAACAACCAGGACGCTCAATGATTTAGCTGGCATCTATGACACATTAGGCGAATATGAAACAGCGATTGGCTATTATTCCAAAGCCCTGGAAATTGCGCACAAAAACAAATTGACCCATAGCGAAGCCAATCTCGCCAACAATCTTGGGTATGTCTACCTGATGACCCGAGACTATGCCAAAGGGTCAGAAATCCTCAAGCAGGCGATTGAAATCAGCCACCGCTATGGATATCAGTATATTGAAGCGTCATCACTGACCACACTCGGCGTCATCTACCGCCGAATGGGTGATTTACCCCAGGCGTTGAGCCACTACCTTCAGGCGCTCGAATTACACAAAAAAATCAGCAGCCCTATCATTCAAGCTTCAACGCTAAACAATATTGGGCGGCTCTATCACCTGACCAAAGAGTACCCCAAAGCAGCCGAAGCCATCCAAACAGCCCTTCGCCTGGGTCAGCAAACTGGCGATATAGAGACCCAAATCAGAGCACTTGGGAATCTGGGACCATTACAAAAAGACCAGCATCAATTTTTAGAAGCCAAAACCACGCTTGAGGAAGGAATCAGACTGGTTGAACTCCTTCGGCAAAATACAGCCAGTCCACAAACTCGGGCGGCCTATTTTGCCACGGTTCAGACACTGTACGGCAGCTATATTGAAGTCCTGGCCCAACTCGATCAGGAGCATCCCCAGGCTGGCTATGCCCAACTGGCCTTTCAAGTGGCCGAAGGAAGCCGGGCACGCAGCTTTGTGGAACTGTTGCGGGAAAATCAACTGGACCTGCGCCAGGGGGTCAGGCCGGAACTCCTGACTGAGGAACAGACGCTTCAGCGGCAGTTGAGCGAAAAGATCATCAATCTCCGAAAATTGACCAGTACCAGCCAGCCAGCGGACAAAATCAGTGCGGGTGAAAAAGAAGTTCAGAACTGTCTGAGTCAACTTGATCAGGTACAAACCAAAATCCGAGCCGAAAATCCGCAATATTCATCAGTGTTTCAATCCAGGCCGCTCTCGATTGAGGAAATACAACAGCAGATACTTGATCCCGACACCGTGCTGCTCGAATATCTGCTTGGTGAAAAACAAAGCTATTTGTGGGTTGTTTCCCAAACTTCCGTAAAAACGTATCAACTTCCCGAACGCAAGAACATTGAACTGGTTGCCCGTCGGGTATATGACGCACTCAGCGCCAATCCAGCGGCAGAAACTTCCGGCACAGCGTCGGCTCAATCAACCATTGCTGAATCTGCCCAGGCGTTGAGTCAGATGGTCCTGGCACCAGCCGCCGCCGAACTGCGAGGAAAACGACTTCTGGTTGTCAGTGATGGAATTTTGCAATATATCCCGCTGGGTGTGTTACTGCTTGCACCTGCGGCGAGTGAATCACAGGCGGCTCCGGCCCCCCTGGTGACAACCAACGAAATTTTATACCTCCCGTCCATTTCAGCCATACCGGTTTTAAGAAAAGACAGTGACCATCGCAAACTGGCGTCAAAAAAACTGGCGGTTTTTGCCGATCCAGTATTTACCTCGACCGATAACCGACTCAAAAAAGAACGGGCCCGGACCAAAAAGAATCCGCCCGAACAGGTAGCCGCCAGTGCCTCAGCGCATCAGGGATTACGTGATTTTCCAGGGGATACTTCCTTAGGCCGACTTTCCTTCTCCCGACAGGAAGCCATTGACATTACCACCGGTCTTTCACCAAAGGACTTTAAACTCGCCCTGGATTTTGAAACCAGCCGGGATACGGCCCTTCATCTTCCGTTTCACGATTATCAGGTGATTCATTTTGCCACCCACGGACTCCTCAACAGCCAGAATCCGGAACTTTCAGGAATTGTCCTGTCGCTGGTCAATGATCAAGGCGCGGACGTAGATGGGTTTTTGCGGGTTGCGGATCTGATCAATCTGAAAATCCCGGTCGAACTCGTGGTCCTGAGTGCCTGCCGCACTGGTCTGGGAAAAGAAGTCCGTGGTGAAGGGCTGGTCGGGCTGACGCGTGCCTTTATGTATGCCGGCGCCAGCCGCGTGGTCGCCAGCCTGTGGAAGGTTGATGATAAGGCCACCGCCGTCTTTATGAAGGAATTTTATCGAGCCATGTTTCAGGAGCATCAACGTCCAGCCGCAGCCCTGCGGACAGCACAACTGGCGTTGATGAAAAACCCCCGGTTTCGGTCTCCATTTTATTGGGCAGCCTTTACGCTCCAGGGCGAATGGCGATAAACAAGAGTCATTGCGATTGATTCAAGCCGGATCCATCGGCAAGGCGCACCGACTGGTCGCAACCCGGCATTTCGGTAACATCTCACAAAGAAAATACTTCCCAGCAAACAAGTGGGTAAGGTATGGTTTGTTTTTTTGGAGGAGGATTTTGATTTATGTATTGCCCAGCCTGTGGCGCCGATTTGCCATCCCAACTGAAATTCTGCAACCGGTGCGGAACTCAATTGTCAGCCCAGGGAAAGCCTGTCGAGATGGTAGTGCCATCGTATCAACTGACAGAGATGGTGAAATATGTGTCAACCACGGTTGGTGTTATCGGAGGTGCGGCACTGATCCTGTTGTTTGTTTTTGCCCTCAAGCTACTGGAACGGGGGCAGGTTGGCGAAGCAGTGCCCTTATTTCTGATTGGCCTGTCAATGATTATAACTCTCGCGGGTGTGTTTCTCTTTCAGTGGTCTCGACTGTTGAAACTCTATCTGCACATTGTTCCTCCGGTACAATCGAATTCCCTCCCCTTGCCAGAGCGACCGCTGGTTCAACCGAATCTGCTGCCAGAGCCACCGCTCAGCGTCACCGAGCACACCACCAAGACCTTGCAACCACAATCGCAGTACCGGGAACGGACTACGAAATAATAGTAGTCAGTAGTCAGTAGTCAGTAGTCAGTAGTCAGTAGTCAGTAGTCAAATGTTAGAATTTATGAGTTCGTGTCAAGGTGTATTTGGTTCTGTGAGTGTTATTTATAAATAATTTCTCAGAGGTCATGAACCATCTCACGGATCAGCCGCCGTTTAGTACCACCCATTTCCATTGATCGTCGAGACCGTTTGATCAAGCTAGCAATGTCGGCTAACATTCTGGCTTGGTTTTCAGTCAGTCGCTCCTGAGACTCTTTCAACAAATCAATATCCACGCTGAATTTGGCTTGCTGATTTCGGGAACGGACTACGAAATAATCTCAGAAGTGCCCTTTTAATACTCGTTCAGGAAGAAACATCCTCATCGTGCCTGACCAAAGGACAACTGGTTGCAGAATTTAGGCTACTCCGAGCCCAATGACGGAGAGTCCCCCTTTCTGGCAAGTTTCACAGCTTCATCCGCCTTCGATTCAACCCGATAAATCATATCCTTTAAATCTTGAACCATCTCGCGAACCATTCGCCGGTCAGCATCAGCCGTTTCCATTGATCGTCGAGACAGTTCAATCAAGCTGGCAATGTCGGCTGACATTCTGGCCTGGTTTTCAGTCAGTCGCTCCTGAGACTCTTTCAACAAATCAATATCCACGCTGAATTTGGCTTGCTGATTCAGGATAAACTCCATGGTGCGTTCCATTTCTTCGTGAGTCATTTCGGTTTCTCCACAAATACAGGTTTTCAAGATGAACCTGGGATTCTCTATGTGAACGATACCCATTGCCAGGTTTCACGGCAACCGGTTTGCCAATAGTGAACGCACAACAGTCTCAGCAACGCTGAGCAGCGGTCACCTTTCCGTTTTCTGAAAAAGTTTTGTTGCAGATTGCTCCTCAATGATTGAGAATGCTTCCTCAGTTTTTCTCTTTTTATCAGCGCGGATCAGTTTTCTTTAATTTCCCATTTTCGAGCTTTCTCCAACAACTATTTCGATTTCAAGGATTTCCAGGTTTATGACCGAATACACCATCCGCATTTTTCATATTTCGGACTTCCATCAGAAACCATCTGATGATTGGCGCCGACGTCGGGTACTTGGTAAAGAATGGGAAGACAACCTCTCCAAAATTGTCGCGGATGGAAAACCGGTTGATCTGGTGTGCTTTACCAGGGATCTGGCATTTTCAGCAACAATTCTTTATTTGGAAATGGGGAAAGCGTGAAGCGTACCGCCTTCAGGCAGCTTCAGTGTCCCTTCAACCCAAATTTTGGATACAAAACCCGCCTGAAGGCGGTACTCTTGACTTTTCCCGCTTGATTGAAGTCGGGAAGTATCCCAAATCGGTATTATTGAGCCGTACCGAACACATTTTGCAGCGCCCATCCGGGCGCGAACATTGATCGGCTCGCCTTCCGGTGGGTGCGCCTCAAAGCAGGCTTCCACACCGGCTACTTTCCGGCGCCCATCCGGGCGAAAACCAACCGTTCCGCAACGGGGTAATTATAAGGATTATCTATGTTTCGTTTGATTCTGCTTGCACTTCTCTCTGGCTGGCTGGTGTTGTCAGCCGGAGTGCCAACTCTGGCAATCGTACCACAACAGCCGCAACCTCCAGCTTCGGCACCCTATCAAATTTTCCAGAACGCAACCGGAGACCATCCAGCTTTTCTCAAGTATGTCACCATTGAGACCGCTGAAGCGCGCTACGAAATTGACGTTTCAGGCCAGGGCATCAAAATACCCGTCCGGGGTGATTCCGCGCTCAAATTTTCCTGCCCCGGTTTTGAAAAAAGCACGTTGCGCGAACTGCACTTCATTGTCCGTCAAAATGAACTCCTGACCGTTGCGCTACTCAGCCCGGAGGAACCAGGCGAAGACTACAAGTATGAAATGACCTTGTGGGACACAGCCACGATGAAGCCCAGGTGGTCACACCCGGTGAGCAATCCGGACGGGGATCTGGTTCGGGGGTGCAGCTTTGAGGATGCAATCTTTTTTGCTTCCGGAGACACGGTGACCAGATACGAATGGGCAACCGGTACACAAGTCTGGACCACCGAGTTGCGCAAACCGGACAAAATCATCACATCTTCAGTCAGTATTGGGTTTTCAATTGATCTGACCCAGAAGATCGTCTTTCAGTGGTCCATCAATGACATCGGGCATCCGCTCTATGTCTGCACGCTTGACGGCGTGACCGGCAAAGTGCTGAACGTGAAAAAACAAAAACGGAAGTGGTAGCGATTTTTCTAATCCAAAATTCATTCAAAGCCCAGGTGATGAGGCACTCAATCTGGTCAATCAGTTAGTCAGTACCACCCGCGTGAGCAGGTGGGTCCGGTTCGTCCCAACCCACCCGCTCACGCAGGTGGTACTGACCAGATCTGAGTTTTGGGATAGATCCTAAGCGGCGACAGAGTTGTTTTTGGATCGTTCAAAGGCCAGCGCGGTCAAAACATCATCAGACGAAATGCCGGCGTCAATCAGCTTTCCTGTCAGACCTTCCTCAATATTGTCATCTTCGATCACGACTTTGTTTTCGACAAGACGGGCATGAAACAGAATTGTTTCGACGCGCCGCTTGTTTTCCCATCCGGTTGCAATCAGAAGAAACTGGTTGGTTTCGACATCGCAAACCGAAACAACCCGAATCGGAAGACGGTGGGGTTGATGTGTACTTTCTGTTCGAAGGACCTGGGTAAGAATATCAGCGTAGGTTACCTTTTTTTCCATAAGACAATCATCTCCTGAATTGAATCAAAAACAAGCAGATTGATTTCATTGCGTTCGACAACAGTTTTAAAAAGCGGTTTCTGAAAGTGGCTGAAATAGACTTCCTCACTGATTGCAAGGAATAGCTCTCGATCTGGTTCCTGTTCATCCAATGCCCATTGATAAAGTTGAAGCTGACCCATTGTTTTTTCAAGTTCCGTCGTAGCTGAAGGAGCATCAAAATCTTTCACTTCAACCGCAATTTTCTTTCCTGCTTTTTCAGCCGCAAAGCTTTTATCAGCACCAAGATCAGCCAACAACACTGTATTTTGGAAAAACAGGTAGAGCGGGTCATTGGTAATTGACCACCCGTCCTTTTCAAGTGCGTGTCTGACTGTCATATGAAAATCATCGCGTTTTGACATAGAAAATCTGAATTTGATGGCAAATTATTTTTTAGGGCTGTGCTTTTCCCTCAACAAAATGGGATCGGATTTTACCTGTCTATGAGTTTTGAGCCAAGACCTCGTTTTAACAAGGACTCTGCAAAAAAGTGTAACGTTACTGCTTCTACTGGATTTCGTGTTAAGCCAGACCAGTGTTGGGAGTAAAAAGGACTTGTCAGTGCCACCCGCGTGAGCGGGTGGAGTTGGAAAGCCGACAGACCCACCCACTGACGCAGGTGGTACTGACTCAACTGACCTCATTTTCAGGGTTGGTCTCAGTGGCGGTTGATTGAACCCAAATCAAAGAACACAAAGGACACCAAGGACGAAAAGGACAGAGTGAAAGTCAGTTTGGTGAGAGCGACAAGGAGCGTTTTGTGAAATTCAATCCCACTCGATGCAATTTGGGGAAAATTCAGGTCATTCTCAATTCTTCATTCTTCATTCTCAATTCTTCATTCTCAATTCTTCATTCTTC
>CAZXCE010000423.1:0-7476 GCA_964639175.1 uncultured Clostridia bacterium | reverse complement strand
AATCAAGCACTTACCAAACTCAATATCTCAGGAAACTTTTGACAAGGTACTTACCTCTCCAGACAGTTGAACCCGCTGGGTTGCCCACCTCTACTGAGACCGCCTCCATACCCAATCCACCAGGGGTATCGGTTTCAGGTTACATCGATTTTCAGAAACAGTTTCCAGGTATCATCTTCAGATGAAAGCGTTTTTCTTGCGCTTCACCTGTTACATCTCACACATCAAGGCATTACGTAAAATCGAATCTATTCTCAAAATTACTATAGCTTGTACTTCCAAAAAACTATTCATTTGAAAAAATCTAAAATATTAAAATAAAAAAGTTAACTATGATTTTGTAAAGAAAAAAATCTTTATAATATAAGTAATTTTTAAAGATATTGTTCTTTAATAAATCTATTTTTTATAAAGATATTTTTCTTTAATAAAGGAAAGATATTGTCTTTTCTCAAAAGGAAAGAAGAACCACCAGTCATCAAGCACGGAAGCAAGTCAGGTCTATCAACAAGCGATTGAACGACTTCCGTTCAGGAACAAGCAGTTTCAAGCTGGGAAGAGCCTTCCTGCGCCGTTTAGCGGCCAGGTTCATTCCATTTTCCAGAGAAAACCTCCAGCTTGAACCTCCCCGCCCGCCCGCTTCGCGGTTGAGGACGGGGCTTTCTCGCATTTTTTCTGGTAAAACGATCTAAAGCTATCTAAATCAATTTAAATCTATCTAAATCTATCTAAATCTATCTAAATCAATTTAAATCTATCTTGCTTAATCGAAAGTGAGTTTGTACTGTTGAAGAACCAAAGGAGGGCGATCACTGATGAAAAAACCAATTGATCTCATTTCGATAACCCAGGCACGAATCATTTTAGGGGTAAGCACCGTGAAAATGGCGCAGCTCTTGAAGGATGGCACGATTCAATCCTTCCCAAACCCTTTGGATAAAAGGGTTAAGCTGGTCAGTAAAACTCAAATTCTTTCGCTGTTACCTAAATCCACGGAGGCCGCATGAAAACAATTGCCATTGCAAATCAAAAAGGAGGAACAGGTAAAACCACGACTTGTGTCAATCTATCTGCCTGCCTGGCTCGGTTGGGTCTGCGGGTGCTGGCGATTGATATTGATAGTCAGGCCAACCTGACCTCCCATTTTGGACTAACGCCATTTGACCTTGATCTCACCATTTATGAAGTCCTGACGAACCCAAATATTGTCTTTACCAAACAGGCCCAGGTTATCAAAAATGTCCGACCCAACCTTGACCTGATCCCAGCCAACCTGAACCTGAGTTCTCTCGATATTGAATTAGCTGGTGCGGTGAATCGGGATCAACGCCTGCGGAGGAAACTCAAAGACATCGCTGATTCCTACGATTACATTTTGATTGATTGTCCGCCGGCCCTCAACTTTGCCACCCTGAATGCTTTTACCGCCTGCAATATCCTGCTCGTTTGTGTTCAGACACACCTGTTTAGCTTTACGGCAGTTGAAAAACTCCTCCAAACCGTGAATGAGGTTTCGGAACAATACGAAATTCCAATTGCCGCCTATGCGCTGCCAACCATGTTTGAGAAGAGTTCAAATTCTCACAATGTCGTGCTGGAAAAAATCAGAGACCATTTCGGGCCATATTCTTTTTCACCAATTCATAAGAATGTCCGCTGTATAGATGCCTCAATATCGTGTCAACCAGTTATTGAGCTTGACCGGTCGTGCAGTGCCTCTGTTGATTATCAACGCCTGGCGAAGGAGATCGTCAATGAGTTTGAAGAAAAATCAAATCGCAGAAATGCTCACGAAGAACTTGGCTAAAACCGGGGATCAGATTTCGAAGGAAGATGCGTCGGTCAAATCAATTCTGAATCGGTTTCGGCAAAGTCAAACCAAAGCTGAAAACTCACAGGAGAGTCCATCTCCGGTTGATTCAGTTGTTACACAAATTCAGGTTGATTCGGTCGAGTCTGCCAGGCCTCAAAATACTGAAAATGCCACCCAGGCAAATTTTGCCACCCAGGCAAATTTGTCACTTCCACCCAGGCAAATTGCCGAGGAGGCAAATTTTGCCACCCAGGCAAATTTTGCCAGGCAGGTCATCATTCCAGAAGCCAGAGGCGAGTTACGAATTCCCAATACAATTATGGATCATCTCCTGCCATTGCTTGATCCGACGGCAGGAATGTTGTATTTGAGGCTCTATCGTCTTTCGCACGGATATCGTCGTGATACCTGTACTGTTGGCCGGGATAAGCTCTCTAAAGTATTGAATACAAGCAGTAGAACAGTATTTAGGGCTATCGACACGTTGGAAAAGTTAGGATTGATTGAGCGACTTGGAACTCAATTTGGAGGCGAATTGAAAGGAAATACGTTCAAAGTCAATTTACCTCAAACCTTGTCTCAGGATCCACCATCAGAACCTGCCACCCAGGCAAAATTTGCCACGATGGCAAATTTTACCACCCAGGCAATAATTGCCACCAATAAAGAACATGATGATCATGATTTAAAAATCAATCATCATCAAAAGACAGTGATGACGATTTATCAAACCTTGACAGGTAAAAAATGGGGCAAAAGCGATACCGCGCATTACCAAAAAATAGCGCACTATTCCGTTGAACAACTTGAAATCTGGATGACGCTGATTCACAACCGTACAAGCAAACCCATCGGCAGTTTTGCCTACTTTGCCAGCGCGATTGAAAAGGAAATGGCAATCCCAGCTCAGGAGTCCCGAGCCTCAATCAAGAAAAACCTGGAAAAAATTGTCAGTGAAATTCGAGACCTTCACATCGGCGAAAATGACTTCAAACTCTCAGATCTAGCCTATGAAACCAAAATGCGATGTATCCGGGAGGGCATCACGTGGAACGACGACGTGTTTAATGAAATCACTCACTAGCTGTCACTGACGAGTACGGTTCCAACCCCAGGCTTGAAATCAACGTTTACTGTCAGTATCCTCACATTTCAGTTCTGCCTTAACCAAAAATGGAGCGGGATTTACTCTACCAAACCCACATCCATTTAGTTCTTTCCCTACTTGATTTTATCAAATTTCCGGATTATTTATTTGTCGGGTAACTAATACATATCCGCAGGTAACTTGAGTCATTTTTGGAGATCAACGGTCAAAAGATGACGTCCCAGACCTCTCAGGTATCCCAGCGGTATGAGGATGAGACTGCTTTGTCAGTAAATGCCAATTTTTTCAATAGTTTGGAATTTCTATTCACTCAAAAAAATATACTCAAGAACCAGAATGAAATCACCAGCAGACAACACACACACCAAAATAAACCACCTGACCCGGTTCGGATTCAGCTTTGAGGGGGAAGTGTCCACACTGCCTTCCCAATGTTGATAAACTGTTGCAATCAGGTTTTTTATCACGCAAAGCCCACGAAAACCCTTGTCTTTTTGGAGCAATGGCACAAATGCCTGAGGGGGATCAACGCTTTTGCTGGAGCAAGGGAAAAATAAAATTTTAGGAAGTAGTACCCAGGGTGCGGCTCTAGATATCGTCGCTAGTGGCCTTCAGCGCCTCTTCCCGCAATTTTTCATCGCCGACCTACCTTTGGCGATGGTCGGTCTATGAAAAAGCCCAGAAAGGGGTTTTAAACGCGTTTCAGGCAGTTGGCTTTGACGAAGACCCGGCCAGGCACCCAGTGTGTAAAACAATTCTCGGTGTATTGTTGGGGGAAAAAAGTCACCGATGTCCAAAATCATTTTGAACCAGTATTTTACGGCAGTTCAGGTGATGCAGCGGAGAGCGGTCTCCATGGTTTTGCTGGTACCTGGTCTTATTCGTGCCCAAGACAAACGCGGTCAACCGATTCCTCCGAAAAGAGTTAGAGCGCAAAAAGATCGGAAAAACGATCTTCAAGGTGGAATCCGCCACCGTTAGCACGCCACAGCGGATCCAATTTCGAAAACTCTTCCAGCAAATGGACGTTGAGATCAAACTTGAAATTTTTAGTTATATTTTTCTAAAATATTGAAAATAGATAGTATATCTTATTTTTTATAAAGATAGAATCTATATATTTTTATTTATATAGTATAGTTTTTCTTCTTTAATTTTTAGTGTATTTTTTAAAGCTCCCTTAGGGAACAGTCAGGTTTTGCCTGAATAGGTGCTGGGAAGTAACTGGTGGCAGAACCTGGTAACTTTGCCATCAGACTCTTCACCACTGCTCCCGCTAAGTACTCTGTCGTAAGTTTTCTGAGATATTTGGATTTGGGAAATGTTTGATTTTTTCCGTGGTTTCCGTAGTTAACAATGTCTGGAAATTTTCAGTAAGGTACAGATCTTCTAATTTTTCCTGATCGGGTCTTCTTGTGTTACCTCTCTTTCCCAAATTGATACAACACAGTCAGAAAAATGAGATGTGATTCTGAGATAGAACTACCAGAACCTGAAAATCCAGGTTCCAAAATAAAGTCTTCCCAGTGATAACCAGATGTAGTAGAGTGGTTCATCGAGTTGAAAGATATTCATTCACTCCTGGAGTGTGCTCCAAAGATCTGGTTGGTTCACAGCTCTCGCCTCAGGAGTTTGGCGAGCCCAAGGTTTTTGACCAACCAGACAGTGAGTGCTTTTCATTAAACTGCAATCTTCCGGCACTTGTGGCGTTTACGGCGATTTGCAAGTGTAAACCTTTGATATACAAATAATAACCTGCACATTGATTTGCCTGGTTCTGCCCTTTGCTTTCAGACTGATTGACTGGAAGTGGTGGAGGCAAGACTCAGGCCCGATACGTGGTGAAGCACAAACCCGTCGTTGATTCCAACGCCCTGATCTGGTTGGGGTACGGTCACGACGAGGGAGGATATGTGTGTGAATACTGCCAGGGGATCCGTGTTGTTGAATCGCCGGTCTGCCCTCATCGGACTGTGTGTCCTGATTCAAATTTCCATCCTGTCAAGTCTGGTGTCTTCGATTGGATTCACCGGTTCAGGTACGGTGTCTTTGCCAAGCTCCGGGCGGCATGCGCCACGGGCGGTCACCCTGCACACCCTGTTTCCGCAAACCCAACCCTCCCAAAGTGGGAAGGGGGTCGGCCCTGCGATTGCCACCACCCGGTTTGATCTGGTTGGGTTAAATATTGCCTCCGGCCCGATCACCCAATCTGTTCCAGTGAATACGCCCACGGCGGTCACCACTACCCTCCAGGTGCCGGTTGGAAGCAATCCCCAACAAATTCTGGCTGGACTCAATCCGAATTATCGCATTCGTGGCGACCTGTCCGGTCCATCCTTTGCCATGCCGCGACCGCTGGAAGCCCGCATCGGCGAGCCGTTGCTGGTTCCGGTGATGTCCAAAACCGGTGATCACCGGGTACAAAACCTGCGGGTGGTGGATACCAGCCTCCCTGGGGCGCCAGCCGTGGCCCCGGTTTCACCCGATGCGTGCAGCATCACCGTGATTGAGCAAATCCTGGTTTCCGAAGTCAAAGTCCGCGAACTCAGCTATGACGAAATTGTCAAAGCCGGAATCCAGGTCACCGATACCAATTATCAATTTTTCAACTTCACCCTGGCGCTGGCGACCACCTCCACGGCCCAGGACATCAACATCCCGGTCGCGTTTCCCAATACCCGGATTGAAGACCCCCGCCCGCAGATCGGAAAACCCCAGATTCCTAAAGACCAGGCCCTCCGGGTGCCAGTGCCGGATGTGCTTCCGGTGATGCTCAAGCTGCTGCCTGGCGATTCCGACCCGGAATTCAAAAACGGTCTGGGCCCGGATGGTCAATTTCCTGCCCAAATCCCCGGATTGATTGTGTTTCCAGGCCGGGTTGGCTTTTTAAACCAGTTTTTTGAAGCGATTGTGATTGTGGCCAACGGCGCACCCGACGGGAGTCCGCTGGTGCTCCGCAACCTGAAAGCCAGAGTGCGCCTGCCGAATAATGGGACGCCGACTGATCCGGCAGATGATCCGCTCCGCATTGCCGTCACCCAAACCGGAGGCGAAGTGACGGAACTCGAACTCCACGGACTGGGCGCGGATGAGACCTACGGCACGGCGGATGACACGCTGTCGTTTGCTCCGAGCCAGTCCGGGCAGGCGGCGTTTTTGCTGGAAGGCGTCCGCGAAGGGCTCCACACCGTCGCCTTTGATCTGGAAGCCAAACTCGATGGCCTTCCCATCGGCGAAGTCACCGTGGCCGGGGAAGTCACGGGGGCGGTTCTGGTCCGGGATGCCAGCTTTGCCGTGACATTTACCCATCCGGCGGTGGTGCGGGCTGGCCAGGAATACACGCTGGCGATGACCATGCTCAACACCGGCAGTCGGGACATTCAGGGAGCGGTAGCCCAACTGGCGGCCAATTCCATTTCCGGCGCGGAACTGATCGGAACTGACACCGGATCCAGGGATTTTCCGACCACCATTGGGCGTGGGGCCTCGGGAACGGTGACGTGGCGGTTGCGGGCCAACACCACGGGGCAGGTCACGGCCTCCTATGTCAAAGTCGGGAGCGATGTTTCCGCCGGTCTGACGCTCACGACCGGGGTTGGGGATCGCAATGTCCCGCTGTCGCCGGATTCACTCATCCTGCCCGAACAGGTGAAATTCCTGCCCGACAATGTGGTTGATGCCGCCCGGGCCGTTTTGGGCCAGGCCTGGAGCGTCGCCACGACGCCAGGCTACATTCTGCCCGAAGGCGTCATCCCCATTGAGCGCCAGGTGGTGGTGGATCGAGCGGTTGAACTGGGGATTGCCGGGTTGCGGGTTGAATTTGGCGAACCGACGCCGGTTTCGTTATTTACGGCACTCAGAGACTGGCTTGGGGAGTTACAAACGACGCCGGATCCCGGTTTGGCTGATGCAGTGCGGAATACTCCCTCCGGGTATCTCTGGACTGACCAGCTTGGGGCACAGTTTCGCGCCACCCTGAACTCCAGTTCACAACCCGTGACGCCCGCCGATTTCTTTCAAACACTGGTTGAAACAGAATCACCCAGGTCGCCATTGATCTCGGCTCTGATTTCACAGCCGGAAGGTCCACCGGTTTTTGGGGCTCGATTGGTTGAGGGCACCGGAAAACAGGTCGGATTTGGACCAACTGAAACCGACCGGTTTGGCGACCTGCCGCAGGGTAGCGCTTTTCAGCTTGCGGATTATGATGCAGTTGGGAATCCAACCACCAGTCGTGGGCAATTTTTGCTGGTTTCCAATCCGACTCCCGGCGCCTGGAACCTGGAACTCTCAGGTTGGCGAACCGGCACCGGAGACCTTCGGCTGGCACTTCCGACCGGGAACAATGCCTATCGGCAGTTCAGTTTTGAAAATATTGCCTTTACCTCAGGTGACCGCTACCGGGTTCGGTTTCTGCCGTTCCAGAGCACAACGCTGGTGCTTGAAAAACTGGTCACTGGCAGCTATCAAACATTGAGTACCGCCGTTACAAACACAATCCATGAGCCACTGCCACGGGTGGTCGGGGTGGTTCAGGTGACGTCAGAGGTCCTGG
>CAZXCE010000422.1:0-7477 GCA_964639175.1 uncultured Clostridia bacterium | reverse complement strand
AACCCTGACCTCTGTTTTCCTCAGCGTGCAATCAGGGCATCAAGCTCGGGATTCCCGCGACCAACTTCCCAGGGGGTTCCAAGGAGTTTGTAATTGAGGCGCGGCTTGATTCCCAATCGCTGGCCCATTTCGCCGCTTAACAGCGTCATGCGTTCGACAGTTCGGGCATTGGCGAGCCGCCCCGCATCAACATACCGAAACGGAGAGCCTTCGACCAGTTTGAAAAAGACCCGTTTGGCTTCGGGGTGGTCGCTGACAACGTAGACATCACTGAGTTCAGTTCCAAACTGCGGTTGATCAAAGACTTCCCACCAGACATTTTTAAACGCACCAACCACTTTGGTTTCTGGGAGGCGTTGCTGGATTTGTTCGGCGCTGCTTGTGTCCCAGGGAAGAATAAAATCTGAATAGTCGTCATTAAACGGGTTGGTAATATCAACCAGAAGCTTTCCGGCAAGTTGCTTTTTCCAGGTTACCAGTTCGTCCAGTAATCCGTCGCGAACAAAGATTGAAGGCAAAATAACCGGAGCCGTCAGTGCTTCCGAATAGGTTGCCGGGCGCAGATTTGGGTGGTCAAGGCTGTTGGTAATTCGCTGAGCCCGCGCCACATCACGGGAAGCCAGTAGAACTTGATTTCCAGTTTGCGCAAAGAGAAGGGCCAGTCGGACACCCATCCGTCCAGTTCCAAGAATGCCAATTGTCGTCATAGGTTGCTCCTTTGGGTAAAAACTACCTATCAGAAGGTAGGGAATCAAAAGTGAAAAATACCTACCTTCTACAAGGTAGGTTTGTTCCAAAAAAATTTTAAATTTCGTCGAGTAAGAGTTTCAGCAAACCGTCCCGGACATCCGCAAAATAAGCGTTACAATCCCGCGAACGGGCAATCAAAACGCCACCTTCCAGCAAGGCAAACGTCATTTTGGCCACCTGCCCGGCATCGCCCTTAAATCGGAATATGCGTTCTTCGCGACCTTGAACCAAAATTTGCGTGAGTCGGCGTTCATTTTCCTGATAAAACCACCTCACCAGTTCGACTGATGGGCAGCCAAGCGTCGCCAGTTCCGCCCCAATCATTCCGCAGAGACAGGCTTTTTCGCCCGAACTGTCAGACAACGTCGCTTCAAACAGGCCAACGTACCTGAGCAGTTTGGTTTTTCCATCAATCGGTGCGGTCACAATGTCATCCACCAGACCGAGGAAATTCGCGTTATAGCGGTTGAGCAATGCCGTAATGAGATCTTCTTTGGTCGGGAAATGATGGTGAATACTGGCTTTGCGGATTCCAACCGCATTGCTGATATGCTGGTAACTCATGGCATTGACGCCAAGTCGCTGGACGAGTTCCTGAGCAACATCAAGAATGCGGGTTCGGGTATCAGATTGGCTCATAATATTTCCATCCTACTAGAAGGTAGAGTAACTCTGTCAAGATTTTTTTCCAGCTCTGACTAAAACCAAAAATCACACCTGTCGCAAAGTCATTATTTTGTGTTGGAGAGAAATCAGAAAAGCGGCTCAGTCAGTACTGCCTGCGTCAGTGGGTGGGCCTGCTTGCTTCGAACCTACCTGCTCTCACAGGTGGTACTGACACTTCCAATACTGACCTGACACAAAATTCGATAGAAGCAGAACTATTCGGTATACACTTCAATATATTTAAGCAATGAAAGGAAAACATTTCCTTTCAATTTTAAGTCAATTTATTAAGACAAAAAATACCGACAAATATTTAAATAAATTGGCACGACAAATAAAAAGAAAGTTATAGCAAGAATAATTCCAGACTCAAAAATCTGGAGACCCCGCCATAAAAGTTTTAAATCTTTTGAAGTACCACTACATTGTGAACTCAGTGTTGAGGAAAAATGCAAATTCTTCAGAGCTTCGATCTATACAGGCTCACCTCATTGATTTGAAAATAGAGTTGGGCATTCGGCAGTCACTGAGGATTTTGTCAGCAGACTGACAAACCCAGAAAATATTGAATTTATTTGGGATAGCTAAACAAACAACCGACCTTTTTGTATATCGTCTTCGCTATTTTGATCGCTCAATCAATGTCCCGTCCTGTAATTGATTTGAGGGGTGCAGCACCACAGTCGTGGCGGCTGAAAGTCCATTGACGACTTCGGCTTCAAACGTGTTGCGATGACCAATCTCAATCTGGCGACGAACGACGGTTTCGCCTTCGACCACAAAGACTGCCCAGGTGTTACCTGCCCGAAACAGTGCACTGGCCGGGACCTTGATCACACCTGGGTTTTCCCAGATGACAAGCGAGGCTTCAACACGATAGCCGTCTCCGAGCGGTTGAGGCGTCTCCAGAAAATCAGCAATCACGTTGACGCGTTGCTCTTCGACGCCGAGTGCCGAAATTTTGGTAAACGCTGACGGTTCAATCAGCCGCACCTGGGCTTTGAGCCGCCTTTCGTCTCCCCAGCCAGTGATGGTGACCGGTGTTCCTGGCGTAATTTTGACGGCATCGGTCGAAAGCACATCAATCACAATTTCAAGCTTTGACGGGTTGCTCAGTTCAATTAAGGGCGTTCCAGCCGTCACAATCCGTTCGCTTTCCTCAATCACCCGTAGCACTTTTCCCGCCACTGGCGAGCGAACTTCAACTGGCGTGCCGCTGGTCAGGTCCGATTTCGGCCTGGCCTTGAGCAAGGCTGCTTTGGCAACATTGATTTCAGCTTCGGCGGCTTTGACTTTAAACGCAGCCGCTTCAACGGCTTTCGTCGCAGTATCAACCGCCAGTCGCAGCCGTTCGACTTCCTGTGGAGACACATCACCCGTCGCCGCCAGCTTTTCAGATCGGGCCAGTTCACGTCTGGCCTGTTCGGCTTCAGCTATTCCATGCGCCTGATTGGCAACTGCCTCGCGGGCCAGGGCTTCGGCTGCCAGAACCCGGCTGGTTGCTTCGGCTGTCTCACGTGGGTCAAGCGGTGACAATGGAAGCGGTTCGATTTTGGCCAGCACCTCCTGCTGGGACACGTGATCACCCCGTCGAAACCCAATCCGCAGCAGTCGGCCACCCACCGGCGCTCCGACCACAAAGCGGTCCTGAACGCGGGTTTTTCCTTCGGCATCAACCGTGACCGTGAGCGGTCCTCGGGTTACCAGACTGGTTTCAACCTTGACCGGTGTCGGGCGCGTGCCCCACCAGATTGCCCAACCAAGAGCCAAAACCACAATTCCAAATACAATTTTGCTTCCAAGGTTTTTCATATGAATACCTTTTTGGGTTCCGGGTTCCAGGTTGGAAAAGACAAAAAGGACGAAAAGGACGAAAAGGACGAAAATTCGAAGTTTCTGAACCCTGAACCCCGAACCCGGAACCCTTTTTCACTCCCGTGTTTTCAACACGGCAATCAGATCCAGCCCTCGAATCCGCCACCTGACAAACAGCCCCGACAAAAATGCGGCCAGTGCCACGATCAAAAAGGCTGCAACGTAGGTCTCGCTGTTGATTACCAGCGGCATCCGATAGAGTTCAGTATTGAGCCGGTGTGGAATCCAGGCACAGACCCCAAACCCGATAGCACACCCAAGTGGAATTCCAGTCAGCGTCAAAATGGCCTGTTCACCAAGCAACATAAAGCTGACTTCGGCCTGAAGGAACCCGAGTACCCGCAGGCTGGCCAGTTCGCGGCCACGTTCAGAAAGTGCAATCCGGGCGCTGTTATAGACGATGCCAAACGCAATCACGCCCGCAAACACAATCAACATGGTGGTTGAAACCGCCATATTTTGTTGAATTGTCTGGCGGATGCTTTCAATTTCAACGTCCCGCAACCCGACACCACTCACCGCCGGCATGCGTTTGAGTTCGGCATAGAGCTGATTGATCAGGAGTGGGTCAACTTTCAAATAAGCCCCTGAAACGGTGTTGTCTTCGCCCAGCAATTGCATCAGTGCCCGGACATCCATATAGACTGACAGTCCAAGCAACTCATCAACCAGCCCCGAAACCGGGATACTGGTCATTGCGCGGCGGCCTTCGAGGATTTCCACCCTGAGCACGTCGCCCGGAACCACGTGGAGAATTTCAGCCAGCTTTTTGGTCAAAACAACACCTTCGGGCGGTATCGGCTGGGCAGTGAGGTCTTTGTCCACCAGGCACCGGAGTTCACTGTCTGGTTGCAGGCCCAAAATTGCCACCCGCCGTGAATAATGCTGAAACCGCAGCCGGACTGGCACTGCCCGAAACGGTTCGGATCGCAGCACGCCGGGCAATCGCTCCAGTTCGTGAATCACCCGTGGCGGGCGAACTTCGTTGAACGAAACGGTTACATTCTGACGCTGAACAAATTCATACTGCACCTTCATCAGGTGATCAAAGGCGTCAAAGAAGTACATCCCAATGACCAGAATCGCAACTGAAACCGCAACGCCGAGCACTGAGAGAAAAGCCTTGACCGGGCGGCGTTCGATATTTCGAAGAATCATCCGGATGGCTGGTGGAAACAGGCGATGAATCCCCAGTTTGTCGAGCCATCCCTGGTTGAAGGCGGCAGGTGGTTCGGGGCGCATGGCTTCGGCAGGAGGAATATTGACAGCACTGCGCAAGGCACTCACCACGCTCAACCCTGCGGTTGAAAGGGTGATCAAAATGGCAAAGGCAAAAAGTTCCAGACTGGCTTCGTAGCGCAAAAACGGAAAATGGTAATAGAGCGTGTACAGTTCGGTCAGTTTTTGGCCAAGGTAGGTGCCACTGAGTGTTCCAAAGATCACTCCACCCCACACCGGCACCAGTGCCAGCTTGAGGTAATGCACGCCAATGGTGAAGTTGCGATATCCAAAGGCTTTTAAAATGGCAATCTGGTTGCGCTCGATGTTAACCAGGCGTGACAAAATAATGTGCAGCAGAAACGATGCGACGCTCAAAAAAATCAAGGGAATGATTGTGCTGCTGAATTTGTTTTGCTCAATTTCATCCGAAATAAACCGGTTGGAGGTCTGTTCGTCACGGCCATAAGCCCCAAGCCCCCCATAACTGGTCAACAGGCGATCCAGTTGGGCGATGACCTCTGGTTCTGAAGCATTTGGCGACAATCTGATCGCGACATCATTAAAGGCGCCATCCAGATTAAATGCCGTTGCCAAAACCTTGTGACTCATCCACAAGATGCCAAACCGCTTGTTATCGGGGAAAATCGAACCTCCACCCCGGACTTCATAAATGTATTCTGGTGACAGTGCAATTCCGACAACCCGGAGCGGACGCAACCGGCCATTGATGATGGCTTTAAACCCGTCGCCCACCTGCAATTGATTGGCAGTGGCAAACGCTTCACTGGCAATGATTTCGTCTGGGTGATCTGGTTCAATATAGCGCCCCTGCCGCAAAAAGAGGTCATTGAGCATCATTGTCTGGCGTTCGGGAAGCGACACCAGCCGTCCGGTTGCCGGTTCAGCCAGGCCAGGCAGATCGAGCGTGACCTCCATCACAATCCGCGTTCGAACCGAGGCCACACCAGGAATCGCCGCAATTTGAGTGCTCAGCGTGTCGGGGGCTCGTTTGAGTTGGGCAAACACATCGGCAAACCGAAACTGGTCATAATAGGCTTGCTGGGTATGGAGCAGGGAAAAATAGGTGCTTCCCATCGAGACAAACGCCGACACACCGCAGGCCACCACCAGCGCAATAGCAATCAATTGCCCTCGAATATGCGCCAAATCTCGAATGAGTTTACGGTCGAGCGTTGCCATATATTTTCGGAGTGCGGCGGCTTGACGCCGCTTTACTGCCTCACCAAATCAAGTCCGCCGGATGCTTCTTGATCTGATTAACTGTGATTTCAACAATTTCGCCACTGCGCATCCGCACCACCCGGTCAGCCATTTCAGCAATGGCAGCATTGTGGGTGATGACCGCCGTGGTGGTACCCAGGTCACGGTTGACCTGTTCGATGACTTCGAGAACCAGTTTTCCGGTCTGGTAGTCGAGCGCGCCGGTGGGTTCGTCACAGAGCAGGACTTCGGGGCGCTTGGCAATGGCCCGGGCAATCGCGACGCGCTGTTGTTCACCACCGGAAAGCTGTGATGGAAAATGGTTTAATCGGTCCGATAAGCCAACCATGGCCAGTGCTTCGCTGGCGGGCATCGGGTGACCGGCGATTTCGGTCACCAGTTCGACATTTTCAAGCACCGTCAAGCCTGGAATCAGGTTATAGAACTGAAACACAAAACCAACATGGTCGCGTCGAAAGCGGGTGAGTTCGGCATCACTGTGAACGGTCAAATCGTGGTCACGATAAACGACTTCGCCGCTGGTTGGTGGGTCGAGCCCGCCAAGAATGTTGAGCAACGTAGATTTCCCACTCCCTGACGCGCCGAGCAAGACCAGCAGCTCGCCTTCATACAAATCCAGATCGACGTTGCGCAGGGCGTGAACTTCAATTTCCCCCATGTGATAGACCTTGCACAGGTTCCGCGCCCGAAAGACAGCTTCGCGCAGCTTTGGTTCCTCAACTGGCGTTGCCAGAGATACATTTTCTTGGTCAAGCCTTGATGTCGGGAGTACAATGCCGCGCGTCATAGGTGAAATTCCCCACCTTCTTTCAATAACAACACGTTGCCTGACAAGGTGCAAACGTCATTCCATCACCTTACCGACAAGCGGGAGTATTCATGTTTGAAGGATTTGAACTCGATCATTTTTTTGTGTGTTCTGAGCGCAATAATGCCATTGTTCCATATCTTGAAAACCTGGGATTAACATTTGGCGCCAGCCGGATGCACCCTGGGCAGGGCACCACCAATACCTGGTTCTTTTTTGATAATGCGTATTTTGAAATTCTTTGGCCTCATAATGAACAAGAACTCCTTTCCGAAAAGGTCCGCAAAACTCGCCTTTGGGATCGCCTCAACTGGAAAACGACCCACGCCTGTCCATTTGGAATTGCGATTCGCCCAACTGGGAATGTTGACTGGAGAAGCCATTTTTCCACCTGGGATTATGACGCCCCGTTTCTCCCGCCAGGTGCCTGTATTCCGGTGGCAACCGGGCCTGACCTTTTGACGGAGCCGCTGATTTTTCTGATTCCAGGTTCCGTGCCGCCGGCTGGGGAACCGCCGGAACTTCGCCCACCGCTTGAACATCTGGGCAAACGTCGAAGAATTACCTGTCTGGATCTGGTGCTGCCTGTGGAAGAATGCTCTTCGGCGCTGAAAAAGCTCGTGGAGTGGGGAATTGTCCGCTATCAGCAGGGAGCGAATTATTTCCTGAAAGTTGGGTGGGATTTTGAAATTGATACGCAGGAATTGGATTTTCGCCCACTTTTGCCAATGTCGTTCGCGTGGTGAGTGGGGTTCCGGGTTCCGGGTCTTGTCATTACCCAAATTCTTTCGATTTCCAAAATATCAACCTGAAGTGCCCCCATCGCCCCGAACACAATAAACCATCAGAATCATTTTTGAACCACAGAGGACACAGAGGAGCACAGAGGCCGATCACTTCTTCAAACCCTCTGTG
>CAZXCE010000421.1:0-7488 GCA_964639175.1 uncultured Clostridia bacterium | reverse complement strand
GTTTGGGTCAACCGGGTCAAAGGCAATTGCATGCTGGTCAGGATGGATATTTCCCACGCCAATCACCAGATTTGACCAGGAACGGCCTCCGTCAATTGATTTGATGACGTCAATTTCTCCCAGGTAAATCACCATCGGATCATTTGGCGCCACGGCAATATAGTGGTCATACCAGCATTGCAACCCACAGAAAATGCTGCTGTTGGGCAACAAATCCCAGGTTTCACCGCTGTCAGTTGATTTATAGACACCGAAATATTGGGCCGTCCCCAAAATCGAGGCATAGAGGATGTTTGGCGAGGAAGGCGCAATGGCCAGCCGCATTCGGCGAATCAGCGGCAACGGTGGCAATCCAGTTGACTTGAGTTGCCACGTTTTTCCGCCATCTGTGGACTTATACACACCATTGTCCGATGAGTTAGGGTACGAAGCCGCCGCATAAACCACGTTGCCGTCAAGTGGGTTGATAGCCAGATCGTGGATACCGCTGACCTCGGTCAGTTGGAGCGTTCGAGTCCAGGTTCTTCCACCATTGGTTGTCAGCCAGACACCCGTTGGCTGAATATCGCCTGTCTCACTGTCTCGCGAAGAAGCCACGCCAATCCAGACAATGTCCGGGTTCTTAGGATGGATTATCACTTTGGAAATCGCGGCATATTCCAGCTCGGCAAATGCCAGATGTTCCCAGGTTGCGCCAGCATCAGTGGATTTCAGGACACCGGCGCCAAAATAGCGAGGCTGGTTCATATTCATGCTACTAACGTGATTCACATCACCTGTCCCGACATAAATCACGTTCGGATCCGCTTTGGCAATCGCAATCGCCCCGGCGGTCAATGACGGCTCGAAGTCAGTCAGCGGCGTCCAGCTTGCGCCTCCATTTTCGGTCTTCCAAACACCTCCGGTCGCCGAAGCGATATAAATCACCTGCCGGTTGGTCGGATGCACGGCAATGCTACTGATTCGTCCCGAAACATTGCCCCATTCAGGCGGAAGCGACTTTGCCGGGGCTGGGCCAATCGAGCGCCATTCATTCCCGGCAATCGCGCGGGATTCACGCAGACTGGCTTCAACGCGCTGGCGTTCGCGAATGGCCTTGACCCGCGCTCCGGTTGGAATTGAGTTGGTCGGATACAGCCGCTCTTGCCAGAACCAGTCGGCTCTGGCTTCCGGGTCATCTTCAAAGACAGTTTGCTCTGATTGAAATGGTTTTGGTCTCTGGTGCGCCTGAATGGTTTGCACCGGATTCAAATAACAAAGCCATCCACTGACAAGTCCGACAACTGGAATCAGCCACCTGACCTGCATACAGCAGGTGTTAAACGCTTTTAAAATATTGGACTTCCGCATAAAACTGGATATTTCTCGAATAAAATAGCGTGGGATTTTTTATAAAGGCGTTGCAACCATAGCCGATCCGGGTGGAAAGACTCAAGGATGCTTTGGTATCTGGGCTGTGGTACTCTTGCGCCATCCCAGTTTTGCCATCAATCACCTTGATCTTACCTAAATTCTGTTTAGGGTTAACCAGCTTTCTTAAAGTTTAAAAGGCAGGAACCGGAACATGGAAGGAACTATCTCCCGTGACGACTATGACAGCCCCTGGAAAGAAGCACTTGATGAATATTTTAAGGATTTTCTGGAATTGCTGTTTCCAATGGTCCATGACGGAATTGACTGGAGTATCCCTCCTCAATCTCGTGACAAAGAATTCCAGAAAGTCACAGCTACTGCCAAACAGGGTCGGCAGGTGGCTGATAAACTCAAAGAGGTACAAACCCTTGATGGAAAAAAGAGATGGGTACTGGTCCACATCGAGGTTCAGAGCCAGTGGGAAGCTGACTTTGCCGAACGGATCTTTCGATTTGACGCCCGCATCTATGATGAATTTGATAAACAAGTGGTGAGCCTGGTGGTATTGGGTGACGGATTGCCAGATTGGAAACCAAACCGGTTTGGCTGGTCATTCTGGGGCTATGAAATGGCCGTTCGGTTTCCAACAGTGAAATTGATCAATCTGCATGTTGAAGGGCTCGAACAAAGTCAAAATCGGTTTGCACCAGTTGTACTGGCCCATCTCAAAACGATGGAAACCAAAAACGAAGATCAAACCCGACGCGAATGGAAATTTCGAATTGTCCGGTCACTCTATGAGCGAGGCTATTCGGCTGAAGATGTGCGAAAATTGTTTCGCATTGTGGATTGGTTTATGCAATTGCCTGAAGAACTTGAGCGCAAGTTTCAGGCAGATTTAGAAGAATATGAGGAGCAACATCATATGCCTTACATCACCAACATTGAACGAATGGCCGAAGCCCGTGGCGAAGCTCGTGGCGAAGCCCGTGGCGAAGCTCGTGGCGAAGCTCGCGGCAGGATTCAGGGTGAAGCCCAGGGGCTGGTCCAAGGTCGAATTCAGTCCAAAATCGAATCACTTTTGATCCTTCTCAACACCCGGTTTGGTGTAATTTCCTCAGCGACAACAGACAGGATTCAGTCCATAGATGATGAGGCGCGACTCACTGACCTGCTGCGAGCTGTGGTGATGGTTTCGTCACTTGATGAATTTTTGGCTGAGCTTGGAAAAAATGAGCATCACGGAGCGTGAAAAATAAAACGACTGATGCCATTTTGAAATCAGATTTTCAGTTCAGTAGAGAGCTAACTCACTGATATAAATGAGTTTCCCTAAATCCTGAACCCTAGAACCTGAACCCTAGAACCCGAAAAGGATGCCAGACCGTGTCTGCTTCAAACCTCAACAACCCTGACGTACTCGAACTTGTCCGCGATACCGCCGAATATATCCGGTATCTGAAAACGCTGGGGGTGTCACACCTTGGCGGTGCCGCCGATATCCCGCTTGATGTACCGGCACCTCGACCGAAAGTCCAGGAACAACCACCTCAGACATCTTTGCTGAAGGAAGAACCCCCAACGGCTCCGCTACCACTGGAACCAGTCACCATTCAGGAAACGCCGCTCGAACCGGTTCAGACTGCGGGAAGTGGTGACGTACTTCATGAACCCGTTTCCCTTCCCGAACCTGAAATAGTGGACGTACCACCAACGCGACCTCCGGCGGAAGCCGAACCGGTGAGCGCATCCACTGCCGTGACAGCCTCCCCTATTGTTGAACCATCAGACCCACCGCCATCTGAACCAGTTCTGGAGATTCCCACCATGCGCCTGATCAAAGTCACACCAGCGGCTTCGACGAAGAGTACCGCCAAATCAAAACCACAAGTCTCATTGTTTGATATGTTTGATGCGGAGCCCGAACCACCAGCGCCGGCAGCGGCAGAACCCACACCTGAACCACAGGATACCTGTTTGCAGGACATCCGTGATGAAATTGGCGATTGTCAGCGATGCAAACTGGCCACGGGCCGTCACCACATTGTCTTCGGCGATGGAAATCCACAGGCCAGACTGGTGTTTGTGGGTGAAGCTCCCGGTGCAGATGAAGATGCCAGCGGCGTGCCGTTTGTCGGGCGAGCGGGTCAACTTCTGAACAAAATCATCGAAGCCATCGGCATGAAACGGGAAGATGTCTATATCTGCAACGTGGTCAAATGCCGTCCACCTGAAAACCGAACGCCGGAACGTGACGAAATTGATGCCTGCCAGGGCTTTCTGCACCGTCAACTGGCAATCATCAAACCAAAAATCATTGTTTCGCTCGGCGCCCCGGCAGCCTTCACACTGCTCGGAGATTCCCGCATTGGACGCATCAGTGAAATTCGCGGCAATTTCTACGATTATCGAGGCACGCCACTGATGATCACATTTCATCCGGCTTATTTGCTCCGAACTCCTGAAAAAAAACGCGAAGTATGGGAAGACATGAAAAAAGTTCGCGCCTTTTTACGTGGCGAACTCAAACTTGAATGATTTTCCGGAGAGTTCTGTATGCGACTTCGCCTGATATTCCCCCGCCTGGTCACAATGTACCTTGGATTCCTTGTGGTGCTTCTCATCCCACCAACCATCCTGGGAAGCACCACTCACTTCCTCACCTCAACCTGTCAGGTGCCAGCCTCTTCCACCAGTTCACCCCCACAGTCAGTTTCATCATCCGCTGAGACTCCTTCAGATTTGTCAAAACCCCACACCCGTGATTTGAAAGTGGGTGAAGTCCATACCTATCAGGTGTTTCTCGAAGCCGGTCAGTACTGGCAGGCAGTGGTTGAGCAACAAGGAATTGACGTTCTGATCACGGTTTTTGACCCGAAAGAAAAACAGGTATTTTTTCTTGATAGTCCAGACGGAAGGCAGGGACCAGAACGAATTTTTCTGGTTGCGGCAACCAGCGGCCTCCACCGACTTGAAGTCCGGCCCGCCGACCCAGCCGCTGAACCTGGACAATACACAATCCAGGCTGAACCAGTGCGCAAGGCCACCAGTCGGGATCAGGCACGGATGGATGGTGAGCTGGCTTTTGGTCAGGGCATGCAGTTGTATCAACAGAGCACCAAAGAATCATTTGAACAGGCACTGGTTCAATATGATCTGGCACAACAGGCGTTTCAGACCAGTGGCGACAAATCTCTCGAAGCCCAAACGTTGATGTTCAGAGTTCTTGCAATCGATACCCTGGGCGATAAAGAACAGGGGCTAAAGCTTGCCTATGAACTGGCCGCTCTTTGGAAGGCTCTGGATAATCGGATTGAAGAAGCCCGAACACTCAACTATATCGGGCTGACCCACAACACTCAGGGCAATCACCTCAAAGCTCTGGAAATCCTCAATCAAGCAGCTGACCGTTTGAAAGGAATTCAGAATCCATCGGTTGAAGCCTTGACCAAAACCAATCTGGGCGTGGTGTATGGTGATTTAGGCGAATCCCACAAAGCACTGGCGGCCTTTACGGCTGCCCAGCCTGTCTGGCGCGAATTGCATGACAAATTCAACGAAAATACCGGATTGCTCAATATTGGCCAGTGTTTGTATCAGCTTGGTGAAACACCAAAAGCCATTGAATCAATGGAAGCGGCGCTTCGACTGGCTCACGAAATCAACGATCCGCTTGGTGAAAGTCAGGCGGCGCAGGCGCTATCGGGGATCTTTCGTAATTTGGGTCAATACCAGAAAGCATTGAGCTTTGCACAGCAAACACTCAAACTGCGGCAGGTTGTGGGGGATCGGTTTGGTGAAACGACTGCCCTCAACGAACTTGGGTTAACCTACTACAGCCTCGGCCAGTACCAAAAAAGTCTTGAACTCCACCAGCAAGCGCTGACTTTAGCTCGTGAAACGAAAGCGTATTTGACCCAAACCCGTATTCTGGTCAACCTTGGAGTAGCCTATACAACCCTCAAGGACTACAAAAAAGGACTTCAGACTCTTCAGCAGGCACTGGTCCTGCTTAAAAAAGTAGACGATACATTTACCGAAGCCGCAGCCCTGGAAAATCTTGGGGCCATCTATTCCGACACCGGCAACTATCGCAAATCGCTTGAGTATTATCACCGATGTCACAAACTGGATCAGGCCACTGGCCTGCCGCGCAATATCGGATATTCGCTTTATCGCCTGGGAATTGGCTATCACAACCTTGATCACTGGCCCAAAGCTCTGGAATACCTCACCCAGGCGCTGGCCATCTTTCAAAAAGTTCAGGATCCACGCAGTGAAGCATCTACCCACTTTGCCCTCGCCCGCACCCTGAGTGCCCAGGGGTGCTATCAAGAAGCCCTCGAACGGGTTGAAAAAGCGATTGAAGTCGCCGAAGCCATCCGTCAAAATGTCCAGGGCGATGAGTTACGATCCTCCTTCTTTGCTACCGTTCAGGACTACTTCGAATTGAAAATCGAATTACTGATGCGGCTTCACAAAAAATCACCGACGGCTGGCCATCACCTTGCTGCCCTGCAAACCAACGAACAGGCCCGCGCCCGCAGCCTGCTTGAACTGCTGACAGAAAGTCAGGCCAATATCCGCGAAGGCATTGCCCCGGAATTGCTTGCCAGTGAACAGGAACTCAAAGTTCGACTGGCGTCAAAGCTGGAACGTCTGACCGAGTTGCTCAGTGGACATGCCCCCAGTGAAGAACAAGCCACACTCCAAAAGGAAATTGATGGGCTAAAAACCGAATATCGGGAAATCCAGAATCAAATTCGCACACAAAGCCCACACTATGCTGCCCTGATTCAACCTCAGCCACTGACGGCTCAGGAAATTCAATCCCAGGTGGTGGATGCCGATACCCTCCTGCTTGAGTTTGCCCTGTGTGAAACAACCAGTTACTTGTGGGTGGTGACACCGACAACCGTCAAAGCCTATACCTTGCCGCCACGAGAGGTGATTGAAAAAAAGGCGCGGCAGGTGCGTGAAGTCCTCCTTGAACGGACCAAAAAAAAGCCAGTTTCAGCGTCCACTCAGAGTTCAAAATCAGAGGCATCTCGGAATCTGCAGAAGGTTTCCGATCAGCGAAAAGTGCGTATCAGCCAGGCTGACCAGCAGTTTTTTCAGGTGGCTGCCCAACTCAGTCAGATGATTCTCGGTCCCGCAGCCCAGGAACTTGGAAACAAACGGCTGGTGATCATTCCGGATGGAGCACTGCAATACATTCCATTTAGTACCCTGTGTCTTCCCAGCCCACCTCTCAACAAAACCAGACCCGGAACCCAATATACCGAACCCTTGATTGTGCACCACGAAATTGTGACCTTGCCTTCAGCCTCGACTCTGGCCGTGTTGCGGCGTGAAACGGCAAATCGGCCACCTGCACAGAACCAGCTTGCCATCCTGGCCGATCCAGTTTTTGGAGGCACGGATGATGACCGGGTACATTCGATTGAACCTGCCGCCAGACCACAACCAAAACAAAATGAAGAGCAACCTGAACCAGCCACCAACACGGCCAGCGAGTATGTCGCCACCCGATTGCTTGGACGCAGTGAAGACATACCAACCTCAGATTCAAAAAGTAATCTCCAGATTCCACGCCTGTTTTTCACCCGTGACGAAGCCAACCAGATTTTGAATCTGGCCGGCGAAACAACCACACTCAAAGCGCTTGATTTCTCAGTGAATCGAACCCTGATTTCAGAAGGCCGGTTGCGTTCTTATCGGTACATCCACTTTGCGACGCACGGCTGGCTTGACGCCGAACACCCCGAGTTTTCGGCCCTGCTGCTCTCAATGGTGAATGAACAAGGTGAGCCTCAGGATGGTTTTTTGCGGGCACTCGACATTTACAATCTCCAGCTTCCGGCTGAGATGGTGGTACTTTCGGCCTGTCAAACTGGTCTGGGTCAGGAAATTAAAGGTGAAGGTGTGGTTGGGCTGACACGTGGGTTTATGTATGCCGGTGCCAAACGTGTCGTGGTCAGTCTCTGGAGCGTCAGCGATAAAGCCACCGCCGACTTGATGACCCGCTTTTACCAGAAGATTTTTCAAGAAGGACTCCCACCGGCTGCGGCGTTGCGAGCGGCCCAACTTGAACTCTGGAGGAGTGAGAAGTGGCATGCCCCATTTTTCTGGGCA
>CAZXCE010000420.1:0-7509 GCA_964639175.1 uncultured Clostridia bacterium | reverse complement strand
TAAATTTTATGATTTAAGAACAATTTTATATAAACTCAATGATTGGTTTCGATACCTTGAAAATCGACGGATCCTGCCGAAATCAATCCATTTTATGTCTGGTCAATCACTTCCTTCTGGATAGCATTCATCGTTGCCATATCGTATGCACCCTGGCGTTTCAGTCTTCAGGTCGCTGGCCTTTAACTCACCCCTTGCTTTTGCGTTTCAACTTCGGTTTGCTGAGTTGAACAATCTTTGATGTTGTTACAAAGAATTAAATTGTTCATTCCCCTTCCCGTTAAACAAAAATTAAAAACCATTCCAGAATCTCTCGTCCATCTCAAACAATAACTGTTGAAAATAAACAAATTACCAGCTTTCACAATGAAATCCAGGATTCAAATATAATTACAAATACAGTTGCCCAAATGACACGCTCCAACGCCAGATGCAGGAAACATTCGAATAGAGATGGTTGCAATCACGGATCTGATACCACTTGCCCGTTTGTGCGTTGTTACAGGGCTCTGGTGTCTTTTACCTGCAACCAGTTTCGTTTTTTCAATATGAGTGAGATAGTGTAGCCTCCAAAGAGACCATTCACTTTTTCAAGAAAGGTCAGGCCGATGAATCCAGATCATGATTCGGGCGAAGTCACCCTCTTGCTCAAGCAATGGCGGCAGGAACAAAATGCTGATGCCTATAACCAATTGATCCCGTTGGTTTACACCGAGTTACGCCGAATTGCACTGGCAATTTCTTTTCGCCAGGGTCAGGCCAATCCGGCAGACCAGACACTCAATCCAACCGCGATTGTCCAGCAAGCCTATCTCAATTTGATTGATCAACACTCGGTCGAATGGAATGACCGGGCCCATTTCCTGGCGATTGCCGCCCGTGAAATGCGTCGCATCCTGGTTGATCACTGGCGCTATCAACACGCCCAAATGCGAGGCGGAGAATTCCAGCAAGTTTCGTTCGCAGACATTGAACTTGCCCAGGGACAACCTGATTTTGATGGGATGGCGCTGCATAGGGCGCTTGAAAAACTGGCCAACCTGGACCCGGAAGAAGCCCGAATCGTGGATTTACGCTACTTTGGTGGAATGACGGTTGATGAAGTCGCCGAAGTCCTCCAACTCAGTCGCGCCACAGTCGAACGCCGGGAACGGCATGCCAAAGCCTGGATTCGAAAACAACTTGGGAGTGAAGCACTTTAACTTGATTCTCAGGCTGATTCTGTCAACCTCTAAATTCTTTATCTTTCACTATTTCGCTATTTTGCTATCCACAATTTTGCTTACTTTCACTTTTTTTGATGGATTTTGATTCGCTTTGACGACTCCTTGAATGAAAGCTCATTTTTCAATCAACTGGAGGATACCACTGTGACACCGCTGGCACGTTTTCAGAAAGTCCAAAAACTCTTTGATGAAGTCATTGATCGAAGCCCAGATAATCGAGAAGCCTATTTACGAGCCGTTTGCGAAGATGATGTCTCGCTCATTGGTGAAGTGTTCGAACTGATTCGCTTAGACCAAACCGCCCAATCTTATTTTGAATCAGTTGAATCTGAAGTCCAAAAAGAACTATCGCCGGCTTTGGCCGGACAACTCCTTGAACTGGATAAGACAAGAAGCCATTCTGGTTCAACCGGGTTGTTCCACTTGATTGGTGAAGTCCTCGACGGGAAATATCACATCGAGAAACAGCTTGGCATCGGTGGGATGGGAACAGTGTTTATCGCCAGACACCTGCACACCAAACGCCAGGTTGCCCTCAAAGTCATTGCCCCTGAATTTGCTGGAAACAAGGAATTTTTGGAGCGATTTCGACGGGAAGCCGCAGCGGCTGGCCGGCTTCGCCACCCCAATATTGTCAACGTCACCGACTTTGGGATCGCCCACCACCAGGGCGACCAGATGGCCTATCTGGTGATGGAGTTGCTGGAAGGAATGACGTTAAAAACCTTCCTCAAAGACCAGAACCAGCTTCCGCTCAACCTCACGCTGGATCTGATGGAACAGACCTGTCTGGCTGTCAGCCATGCCCACCAGAAAGGGATTATCCACCGTGACTTAAAACCTGAAAACATCTGGTTAGAACCAAATGGAAGAGGCGGCTGGAATGTCAAAGTGCTTGACTTTGGCATCGCCAAAATTCGGGAAGTGACGACACCAGGAACTGACGCGTCGCTCGAATCGGCTTCCAGACCTCAATTGTCCGGTGATGGGTCGCCCATGGCGGATGAAGTTCCGACAATCCTTGAATCTCCGGTTGCAGCATTGCTCAAAGCCGATGCCCTGGCTCTGACCGGACCCAATCAGCCGTCTCAAAAAGCGGCTTTTGTTGCAGATAAAACCCGGCTCCAGCCTCGCAAAAAAACTGGGGAACATCAGCTATCCCAAACATTCGGCGCTCGGTTGACTAGATTTGGCACCGTGATGGGAACTCCGGCCTATATGTCGCCAGAACAATGCTTTGGGGGAATAGTTACGCCAGCGAGTGATATCTACGGCCTGGGCGTTATCACCTTTGAAATGCTGGCGGGAAAGCTGCCGTTTCAGGGCGGTTTCCAGGAGTTAATCACCGCGCATCAATTCAATCCAGCACCCCAGCTTTCTGAATATCGCAAGGATGTTCCACCCGGTGTGGTCAAGGCGGTGAATTTAGCGCTCTCCAAAGCAGCAGATGACCGACCAGTTACAGCAGAAGCATTTGCGGAAAACCTCAAGCTGCAGGCAGGCGGAGAAAACGCTCTCAAGTCAGAAGCCGGCCTGATCTTCCAACACAATGCGTCTTTTTTCCGCAAACTGACAGTGTTGACCCATCTCCCCTTTGCCGGGCTGGCCGGACTGGCCATTTCTTTTCTTATGCAAGGCATTGAAGCTGATTTTCCGGGTCAAAAACTGGTTGAATATTTGCTCTTTGCTTTTCCCTTTGTAGTGCTCTGGCTCGGCTGGCAATTGAGCTCGGCAGCCATCACCCAGGCCCTCAATCAACCCAAACTTGTGCCGTCAATTTCCCTGAAGCAGCTTCCCGTTGTGCAATCGCCAGGTCGCTTTTTGATCCATTGTGTGATTGCCCGGATGATGAGCCTGGTACAGTGGGCCACCTCAAAAGTACGCCGAACAAAATCAGATACAAGTTTCCGGTTGTGGAATCAAGTGTATGCGGTTGAAGGCGCAACCGGCATTGAAGGGCTCAAACGATCCAACCGCCTTTCCACCACAGTCGGTGAGACTACCAGAAATCTTCGAATCACTCAGTTGAATTTGATTGGTCTGGCTGGCCTGGTTGGGATCCTGAGTTTTAGCGTTATTTCCCAATCATTGGAATATTTATTTCATGTTTCGGCTGTTATGGCCTGGGTAATAGCAACTTTCGGCTGTATAACCAGCTTGTTTTTACTCGTGGTCTGGCTCTTTCCGGTTTGTGAGACCACCAACACCCTTCTTTATTTCAAAGGCCGTCAAGTCCTCGGAGAAAAAGGTCTATCATTTCAATCTCCCACACAACCAGTTCTGCCCCAGGTACAGTATCCTAAATGGGTTATCTCTCGCCGGTTTTTCCAGGTTCTCGGCACCTGTTCACTCATCCTGGCGGTTGTAATCTCAAATATCTTGTTTATTCCATCAATCGGCTCAATTCAGAAAGTCCAATTCGTTACCCCAATAGCCCTTCCGGTTGAAGAAAATGCATGGACAGAGTATCGAATTGCGTTTCAAAAGCTGGGAATGACGACCGATCAACGGACTTCTTTTCCTAGAGAACTGGGGGAATATGGTTGGTGGGAGTTATCCACTACCACGCAGCTACCATTCTTAAAGCTCAACCAGGAAGCACTCTACCACTTAACAGAGGGTGCCCGCCGTTCAAAAGCTCAATACTTACCAGTCCCTGAAACATTTAGGGAGAACGCACCAGACTACTTATTAAGCCGCAACCTGGTCATTCTAGCCATAGCTGAATCCCGGCGACTGTACGAAGTTGGCGAATCTCAAAAGGCGATTGAATTAAGCTTGGCTGCCTATCGATTTGCAACTGATCTTTCTGAGCCCAACCTTAACCTCATGGCCCATCTTGTTTCAGTCGTATGTCAGGATATTGTGCTCCGGTTTTGGTTTGGGCTTCTTAGCCAATATCATCTCAAGCCTGAGTTATGCCTGTTGATGGCAAATCAAATTGCGATGTGTAAAAATCGGGTTGCAACACCAGTGCAGGTACTGAAGCAGGAAACGGCTTTCCTCACCAACAGCATTTACCAAACTTTCATTGAAAAACCAGAGCTTGTGTTTGATCAAAAGTCAGAGTTTTACCCAGCCAGAATCATTGCATTTATGCCAGGGCTTCGGAAAGCAACATATCTCCGCTTCTTTGAACTCCAGTCTGAAATCAATCAAGATTATCTCCACAGCTTAGGAGCCTGGAATTTTGAAGCGGCTTCTCAAACCAAAACCGAATGGGAGAAATGGGAGATTAAAACTCAATGGTCACTCGCAGGAAAGGCCAGCCTGGATCTGGCAAAGCCAACCCTGGGTAATCCTGAACCTTCTCTTCGCACGCTGTATCGCACTCAGACTTTTGCGAGTGCTATTCAAACCCTGGCTGTCCTCGAACAGTACTATTCAAAACACAATACTTATCCAGAAACGGTTCAGATGGCCTTCAATGAAACCGGCCAGGCAGTTCCGGTCAATCTCACCACAGGACAACCCGTTGGATATCGCCTGGAACAAGGCCAGCCTGTGATCTGGTTTACCGGGACTGATGGAAAAGACGATGGAGGCAAAGTAGCCAGCACCTATGAAACTCTCAAAGATCGGACTCCAGGTGTGGACGTGGTAATGAAACGCGGCGAAGAATTTTTGCTGAAATAGTATTCTGAATGAAGTAGCGAAGGAGCGAAGTCCCTTCAGTTTGATTTTCAGGTTGGTCTTGATCAGTTCTTAAACCCTTTGTCTTTCGCTATTTCGCTCTTCATTCCTTCACGTTGCTTGCTCTTGCTTCAATTCACAACCAGAGTCACATCAATCGGCTGGATGGTTATTCCAGATGCGGTTCCTGTAATTCGAATCGTGTAGGTGCCTGCCGGTACAGCCTGCAACGCGACGGTGGTTAAGATGGCTGAATCCAAAGTGGTCTGTTGCGGCGCCAATTGCAAATTCAACCCCGTCACATTTCCATTCATCAGGGCAGCTTTTAATTCAACTGAATCTGGGAAATTGATCCGATTGATGGCAATTCGATACACGGCGGCGACTCCGCGAACGGCAGTTTGAGTGGTTGGATTGGCCGAAAGCGTCACTGATTGGGTCGTAACCAGGCCGATATTGAGTGCGACGGTGGTTGATCCGCTTCCACCATTGGCGCCTTTACCAGTAAGGGTCAAGACATAGGTTCCTGGCACAATTCGACTTGAAGTTGTGACCCGCATCAGGCTTTCATTCATTGAGGTTGGATTGGGAGCAATTTGCGCTTCGGCCCCAGCCGGTAATCCTTCAACGGAAAGGGTTACGGGCCCCACATCGTCGCTCGTTCGCAACCCAATCGTGTAGAAAGCAGACTGGCCGGCATTGATCGTTCGGCTGGTTGGAAATGATGACAGATCAATGGTTGCCGGTGGCGGATCACCTGTCACCGTGATGGTGGTCAAGGCTTCTCCTCCACGGTTATGAATCAATAATGGAAATTCACCGCCAAACGGGACCGGAGGAACCGTAACCCGTAGCTCAGAGGAACTGACCACTCTGGCCAAAACAAACGGATTCCGGCCAATTGTGATAAAAGTCGGAACAATAAAATTTGTCCCTTTCACAGTTAACTCCGTTACCTGGCCAGCCTGTATGGGATTTGGGGAAAGGCTCGAAATGGTCGGCGTTCCAATCTTCACCCGAATAATTGAGCCCCGTTCAGCATCAAGTACAAACACGCTATCTTCGAGGACGGCAACGGCAACTGGATTTCGAAAAGTCCCTGGGGGCGCCAAATCTCCAATGGTTACCTGGTCACGGGTGATGCTCAACACACGAACCCGTTCTCCGATCACAATATACAAATTTCCGGCTGAATCAGTCGCAATCGCTTTAGGACGTTGGGTTTGCCGATGACTCGCCAATATCTCTTCGGCTCGGCCTGAAGTAGAGGAAATTGATTTGACTTCGCCGCCGGGGAGCGAAATTTGTCGCACCAGATTGCTGTCTTCCGTCACACTCAACACATTGCTTTCAAGATCAATGCGTTGTGGCGTCGTAAACTGGGCGGCGGTGCCAGTGCCATCTTTTGAACCCGGCTGGCCAATCGTTCCGGCCAGCACTTTCAGCGAGACAGGGGTATTATTGATATCAGCCTGCCAGATGACATGGTTGACAGCATCGGTAATGTAGAGATCTTCATTGGAATCCACCGAAATATCGCGCGGTCCCCAGTTTGTCACGCTGGCCACTCGTTTGACATCAGCCAGAGTTATCAGGGTTCCAGTATTTCCCGATTGCGGGTCCAGTCGTCGAATGGCCTGATTGTTGATATCGGCAACATACAGGGCCTGACCAACTGCCAGCCCAAGCGGTCCATTTAACAATACTCCAGATGCCGAACCATCACTATTTCCTGGGATATCCGCTTTGCCGACAAAATTTGAGAGTGCCTGCCCCGTCTGACCAGCTTTGATGGTGTGTTTCTGAAAATCTGAAACAAAATTCCGCCGGGTGCTCCCCTGGATTTCCAGGTCAGCCTCGCCAAAAACTCCGGAAACGGTGCTGGTAACCTGGTTCACCGCACAGGAAACCTGTTTGACAACGTTCCCGGAGGTCAATTCAATGGTTGCCGCCCCTTCAGCAATTCCTGTAATCACTCCGGTCGCACTAATCGAAGCAATCTCAGGATTTAAACTTCGGTACGTAATCGGAGGGTTTGGAATCGGGCTTCCATTTTGATCAAGCACCTTGACCGTCAACGAAATCGTGTTGGAGGTGAGGTCATTGGGCGTGTTGACGACCAGCGTTTCCGGGTCCACGATTTCAATCTCAGTTGCAGTCGCAGTTGATGACCCGGCGCCCACGACAAAATCAATGCTGTTTGAGACCTTCCCATCCGGGTTCATCACGGTCACTTTATAAGTTATATCTGATTGGAAAAGCTCAGTTGGGGCACCTTTGATGACGATCTTTGAAGCGTCTTTGAATTTGGCAGCAGTAATCTGAGTTGAGCTGAATTTCACTATCGAACCGGAAACAAACCCTGAGCCTTTGATTTTGATTTTACTCGGAACCGTTCCTTTTGCAGTCTGGGCTGGGGAAATTGATGACAAAACCGGTGCTCCCTGCCGGGCCACCATCTCGCCCCTGGCGTTCAACCCAGCCGTCTGACCAGTGAGGAGCGGAAAACTCAACCCCACTCCCAGGACGACCAGCCCAATCACAAAAAATCCCAGTTGCGATACTTTTTTCATACCTGACCTCAGATTGGAGTGCGGCGGGGTGTCGGCGCGTTGTTTTTTCGCCCTTTTTTAGTTTTAAAAAGGGGGCA
>CAZXCE010000419.1:0-7520 GCA_964639175.1 uncultured Clostridia bacterium | reverse complement strand
CAAATGCCTGCCCTCCAAATGAAAACGGGAAGATAATTTTTAACGCTCCCTTAATTGGAGTTCTTCGCTAGAAGAACTTGAGTTAGGGGGGGTTGTGGTTTTTTCAGGTTGGGTTGGTTGAGTCTGTTTCATATTTAGTCCAAATGAGATGAAAGTTCGCACAACTGAGATCATCGGGATTATATGAGCTTCAATCATTTCAAAAGACGGACAGGTTGTTTCATACAAAGGGCTGGCCGGTCATTCATGAGAAAGTGTGTCTTTCAACAAAGACTTCCGATTCCAGGTTTTGCCAGCCGGTGAAGACACCATTCACCCAATGATGGAAACGTGGAGATTTCATGAAATTTCAGTTATGTGCTGTGGATCAGTACCATTTATTTTGACGCTGTGTCAATTGACTGATTGATCCACAATCAGAGGAAATTCAATTGAATGGTTGCACGTTTTGAAGGTTTTGACGCACAATCGGAATCCAGTTTGGCTCAACCTTCCCTATCCGGAAACAACTGGAAATTTCATTTCGGGTTTATGGCCTATGGTTTGGGGAAGTTATGGTATTGCAATTATTTAGCCTCCTGCTGAAGCGGGGTTATGTTCTGAAAGTGATTTGAGTTGTTATCGAGGTGCAAACATGGCGATCCATCGGTTTTGGGCGCGTTTGAGTCAGGGAAGGCCATGGCGTGGCTGTGGCAAGCCTTATTCCGGCAATTTCCAAACCTCTAAAAACAGGCCCTATCTGCAATCCGGCGTCTTTTCCTTCTTGATGGCCGTTGGGTTGATGGGAGTGTGTGGAGTGATGATTTTTGTGTTTCCGGGTAAAGCGGATTCAACCTCATCCCTGGAACCAGATGAGTTCTCACCCCGGCAAGGCGCAATGGATCTCCAGCTCATTTCCCGTGGAATGGCTGATGCGGTGTCTGATAGTGCAGAAGGGAAAAGTGTGCTTTCAGTCCCGTCTGGGTCAACAGTCAGCCAGGATGGCCGATTTCTGGTGTTTGTCAGTGAGGCGTATAATCTTATCGAAAATCAGATCAATTCTCGCAACGGTTCAATTTATTATTTTGGTACGGATGTATATTTATATGACCGGCTGACTGGAACCAACATCCTGGTTAGTCATGCTGGGTCTCTTTGGAATATCACTGGCAACAATTCTTCATATAGTCCTGCGATTAGTGCTGACGGAAACTTTGTCGTTTTTTCGAGTTTAGCCACCGATTTGGTTTTTGGGCAAACGTACCAGGACGGATCCCAAGGCCCCCGTGAAAATGTTTTTCTCTTTGATCGTGAGAATGGGGTGACGACTCTGGTTAATCACCTTCCTGGTTTACCAGCTACGGCTGATGGCAAAAATTCTCGAAGACCCACACTCAGTGCCGATGGACGGTTTGTGGTGTATGAAGCCGGCTCGATCTATGTTTATGACCGGATCACTGACACGACCAAACTGGTCAGCCATCGCTGGAATTCATTTGATACACCAGCCACCGGGTCGTGCCGTACGCCCACCATCAGTATGGATGGAAAGATGATTGCCTTTGTCAGCAATGGTATGGACTTTGTCGCGGATCAGAAGACTCATCCCAGGGAAGAGAATGTGTTTTTATATGATCAGGAAACCGGATACATTGATTTTGTAAGTCATCCACGAAGCAAACCGGATGAACGATTTGTCAGAGATTCGTCAGCTCCGATACTCAATGCTGATGGAAGATATTTGCTCTTTTCAAGCAGTGCCTCGGATCTGATACCAGACCAGAATGACCATAACAACGGTTCGGCTGAGGATAATGAAGGGCGGGGCAGCGATGTATTTTTGTATGAACAGGAAACAGGCCGGATGCTTCTGGTCAGCCACCAGAGTTTGTCACTCACTGACACTGCCAGTGGCGAGTCATTTGGCACAGGTATCAGTGCGGACGGAAGGTATGTGGTTTTCAGCAGTTATGCCGCTGATCTGATTGATGGACAACTTGACCCTGCGCGAGGGGACAGGCCGGAAAATGAGGATATCTTTCTCTTTGATCGAGAAACTCAAATGACCATCCTGGTGAGCCGTAATTCCTATTCATCGCTTTTTACTGGAGATGCTCGATCTTATAACCCGGTGATCAGCGCAGACGGAACCAGTGTCGCCTTTGCCAGTCTGGCCACCAATCTTGTGCCAGGGCAGTACGACCCAGGTCTGGGAGGCCGTAAATGTAATCTTTTTCTGTTTCATCGATTGGACGAATCTGTCACGCTGATCAGTCATTCGGCCAGTTCGCCAACTGAAGTGGCACAAAATTTTGCTACATTGAATCTTGACCAGTTTTCCCTTGCGCTCAGTACCACTGGAGAATTTGTTTATTACGCGACTCTGGCTTTTAATCTCGAAACCAGCCTCAATGACTTAAACCGCAACTGGGATCTGTATGTATTTTCTCAACTTGGGCAAACAAACCATCTGGTAACTTTCCGGGCTGTCAACGAGGCGGGAGCGACGGCGGACGGGAGTAGTTTTACCGGGGGTGGATACTGGGGAGATGGTTCGTCGTCTGCGATCAGCGAGAGTGGTGACGTTCTGGTTTTTACAAGTACCGCCAACAACCTTGTACCAGGACAAATTGATGTCAATCGTGGTTTGACCGATAGAGAGGATATTTTTCTTTTTGATCGGGCTTCACATACCACCCACTTGATTAGTCATAAGCCTGGGTTTCCTGGCATGACTGGAGCACGACGATCTCTGTTACCAGCTCTGAGCGGAAATGGCCGGTATGTGGTTTACTTGAGCGAAGCCAGCGATCTGGTCACCGGGTTACAGGATGGAAACGGGGCGTTTTGGGATGTTTTTCTCTATGATCGAACAACCCAAACCACAGACCTGGTCAGTCATGCTTTTGACTCACTGATTGATACTGGAAATTCCGACAAAGGCATTGGAGCCCTGTATCAGGCGCCTTCGATCAGTGAGGATGGCAGGTATATCGTATTTTCGAGCACTGCCAATAATCTGGTGGACGGGTTTAAGAATCCCAATCGAGGCTATGAGGTATTTCTCTATGATCGGGAAACCAAAGCGCTCAGGTTGGTGAGCCACCTGAATGGAGATCCGCTCCAGGCTGGTTTGGGAAATGCGATTGATGCCGCCATCAGTGCCGATGGTCGGTTTATTACGTTTGCCAGTCGGTCACTCGGTCTGATCAAAGGTCAGCCGCCTGGGGTTTCTGCCACTGCTAATCTCTATGTCTATGACCGGGTGAAGGATATCACCCGGCTGGTCAGCCACATTGGCGATTCAGCTCAAACCGGTGGAAACAACGACAGCCGGCTCCCGTCAATGAGCGCTGATGGAAGGTATATTACCTATATCAGTCAGGCCACCAATCTCATTGCCTGGCAGATAGATAAGAACAAAAAGACACTCGACGGATATGATGTGTTTGTGTATGACCAGGAGACCAGAACCAACCAGCTTGTCAGTCACACTGAAGCCTCGGTCATTATCACCGGAGATGGCGACTCGCATGCTCCAATGATAAGTGTTGATGGACGCTATATTGCGTATCGAAGTTTGGCTTCAAACCTGAGCAAGAACCAGATTGACAAAAGAAGCCACTCTTACGATATATTTTTGTATGATCGGAAGACTGGTCAGAACATCCTGATCAGTCGCAGCTATGGAACCAAAAATACTGCTGGGAATCATGAATCATTTGGAATCGCGCTCAGTGCTGATGGAAAACGGCTTGTTTTTCAAAGTGTTGCGACTGATTTGGTTGCCAACCAGCCACAGATTTCTCAACGATCTGATTCAAATATATTTTTGTTTGATGTAGAGACGAAAACCACATCGCTCATCACTTATCCTCGCGTCCCACCCGTTCAGCCCACCAATTACGGCGCCTCCTGGGCCGCCATCAGTCCAATGGGCGATTTCCTGGTGTTTTCAAGCGCTCATACTGATCTGGTGAGAAATGATTTTAATCGGACAAACGATCTGTTTTTGGCACCACTTCCTCTCAATCCCAGGTGAATATCCAGACCCGGAACCCCAAATCCTGGACCAGATTCAGTTGATTCTGAATAGTTGGAATGCGATAGTCCCTCCGATCACGACATCTGCGCTACAAACCCAACCCTGAGTCAAGGGTTGGGTGCCCCCCAATACTCATCTCAATTCTTCATTTTCCCGTCATTCATATCAGGAGTGTGCCCAATGAACACCCGTCGAGGTCGTCGCTTTGTTCTTGTTTGCTTGCTGGTGGTGTTGACCGGTCTTGGATTCCAACCCGTGAAGCCAGTTACGGCAGCCTTGGTAATTTCCATCCAGGAAACGCCGCCGGCGCCGGCGCCAATCCAGGAACTCCAGCCAGGAACGCCGGTTGAGCGAAGCCTTAAAAGTGAAGAATCACACGTCTACGCGATTCACCTGAAAGCCGGGCAGTTTCTGGAGTTGTCAGTCGCTGAAAAAAGAGTAGATCTTTTGGCTGAGTTTTTTGCCCCTGATGGAAAGCGGTTGGTCTACAGTGATGTAGGTGCTGGGGCGGGTAAAGAAATAATACGCCTTCTGATTGATGTGGATGGGGTGTATCGGCTGGAACTTACTGCCAAAAAATTACTCCAACCTGGTGACTACCTGATCGAAATGGATGTACGGCAACCAACCGAAACGGATCGAATTCTGATCGAGGCCAGTACGTATCTGAATGAAGCGCAAAAATTGTATGACCCCAGGAAAACCGATAACCTGAATCAGGTGGTTGCCAAATATGGCGAAGCCTTGAAGAAATACAAGGCCATTAATCAAGTTTTAGATCAGGGCAATACATACATAGAAATCGGGAAAATCTGGCTGTTTGCTGGCGAAATCCAAAAGTCCCAGGAAGCATTTCAGGAAGCATTGAAGTTGTATTCTTCGATCAATGATGAACCCAATCTGGCAACCGTTTACGAACTTATGGGGCAAGCGGCCTTATCAAACAACGAGGATCAAAAAGGACTTGATCTCTACTTACAGGCACTCGGGCTCTATGAAAAGTTAGGGAACCAGAGTTTGGTTGCCACTGCCTATATGGCGATAGGAATCGCTTATAACCGCTTTGGCGAAAAGCAAAAAGCGTTGAAAGTGTATCGCAAAGCAATACCTGTTTTGAGGGCGTTAGAACACGAGGCTGAGCTGGCTGCTACCTTAAACAACACGGGGCGGGTATATGATGACCTTGGTGAAAAACAAAAAGCGCTCGAATATTATTTCGAAGCCATGGCTATCGAGAAAGCACAAAAGAATCAACGGCCAATTGGAATTCTCCACAACAATATCGCCAAAATCTATAGTGATCTGGGAGAGGCTCAAAAAGCAATTGAGCATTTCAAGCTGGCTGTTGACATATCAAGCGTTGAAAAAGATCGGATCTTCCTCACTCAAAGTCTCATAAATTTAGGGCAGATATACTTAAATCTCAACCAGATGGCCAAAGCGACAGAACATTATGAACAGGCAATCATCCTGGCCAAAGAGATGAAAAATCAAGTTCAAGAGGGCCGGATTTTGTTTAAGCTGGGGAAAATTCAGCTTCAAACCGGCAATCAGGACAGGGCCATGGAGCTTTTTGATCAGGCACAGGCGATTGCCATTCAGGTTGGAGATCAGGTCACCCAGTCAAATTATTATTTTCAAAAAGGCATGGTCACTAAAAACCTGGACGAAAAGTTCGCCTTATTGCAAAAAAGCCTGGATATCCGTCAGGTGTTAAATAACCAGATTGAGCTTGCGGATGCACTTAAGGGGATGGCCCTGGCTGAACGTGATCGGGGCAACCTTGCCAGTGCGGTTCAATATGCTGAGCGTGCCTTGCACCTGGTTGAAAAAATTCGGTCAAATGTGACGAGTGACCAGTTTCGAACGTCATACTTTAGCGTTGTCCGAGGGTATTATGACATTTACGTTGATTTGTTAATTCGTTCCCGCCAGCAGCAACCAGCCGCCCACTTACTGGCTACGGCCTTTGAGACCAGCGAACGAGCCCATGCCCGTGGTTTGATTGATTTGATGAATGAGAGCCGGATTGACATCCGTCAGGGGGTTGATCCGACGCTACTTGAACAGGAACGGAATCTGAAGCAGTTGCTGCGGGATAAATCCAATCGTTTGGTGTCGCTTAAAACTCGAAAGACCAGTGTCGAAGTTCTGCAGTCGGCTGAAAAAGAAATTGCCCGGTATTCAGAAGAATACCAGCGAGTTCAAAATCAAATCCGACAGTCGAGTCCACGCTACAGTGCCCTGACTCAACCCCAACCGCTGTCTTTACAACAAATCCAGGCACAGGTACTGACGCCGGAGACAATCCTTTTAGAATATTATCTTGGCAACAATGTGAGTTATGTATGGGTTGTCTCACAGGCTGGAATTGAGGTACACGAGCTTCCAAAACAGCAAGTCGTCAATGATCTGGCTCAAAAGGCATACGAATCTGTTTCGGTGAAAGAACCATCGGTGCGAAATCTATCTGCCGTAAAGTTGTTAACTGACAGTACCGCCCAAACTCAAAAAACCGAACTCGAAATGAATCCCATGCTGGCCTTGAGTCAAATGATTTTGGGGCCAGTGAGAAACCAGCTCGGGACAAAACGAATCGTGATTGTGCCGGATGGTGCCCTGCACTTGATTCCATTTGCCGCGTTGCCGGTTCCTCAAGCGACTGAATCCCAGTCGCCGAACCCGAAATGGTCTTATTTGATTGAACACAATGAAATTGTGATGCTGCCTTCGGCTTCAACCCTGGCGGTTCTGAGACAGGAGACTGCAACTCGTCAACCGGCGCCGAAAAAGCTGGCAATCCTGGCGGATCCAGTCTTTTCCAAAGAAGATGTGCGCGTTGCTTCAACCGTCAGTCCATCGCCAGCACCCGATCAACCCGAGTCCACTCAGATTGCTACTCAAAATCTGACAGTGCTGAATTCGCTTGAAAAAACCAAGGATGCACCTTCACCTGGGGGAATGTTACTGACCCGGTTACCTGGAACCCGCAAAGAAGCCAAAACGCTGTATTCGTTGATTGCTCCGACCCAGGGCAAGCTGGCGATGGATTTTGAAGCCAATCGGGAATTTGCCGCCAGCCAGGAATTGAATCAGTACCAGATGATTCATTTTGCCACCCATGGGTTTGTGAACCTCCAAAATCCAGAGTTTTCAGGGCTTGCGCTGTCGCTGGTGAACAAAAAGGGAGAAGAGCAAGACGGTTTTTTGTTACTTTCAGACGTTTATAATATGAATCTCAATGCGGAACTGGTGGTTTTATCCGCCTGTGAAACCGGGCTTGGGAAACAATTTCAGGGAGAAGGTCTGGTCGGACTCACGCGTGGGTTTATGTATGCCGGGTCGCCGCGCATCATCGTTAGCTTATGGAGTGTCAGCGATCAGGCCACGGCTGAATTGATGGAGCGCCTCTATGAAGGTCTTCTGAAGCAGGGAAAAACACCAGCGGCGGCGTTGCGTCAGGCCCAGTTGGCGATTATGCAAGAGAAGCGGTGGC
>CAZXCE010000418.1:0-7541 GCA_964639175.1 uncultured Clostridia bacterium | reverse complement strand
CATTCTCAATTCTTCACTCTTCATTCTTGATTCTTCATTCTTCATTCTTCATTGGGGTTTAAATTTCGGGAAGCGTTTTTGAAGCTGGCGCAGTGCCCATCCGTCATAGACCAGTTCTTGCTTTTCGGGGTGGAACAGGAAAATGACGCCCAGGCGGTTGTAACGGTCCAGCCCTACATCATTTTCAACATATGTGGCCAGATCGGCATTTTCTGATGTGGCAGCTTCCTTTGCTCGTCGCTGAATTCGGGAATTCAGGGTTTTGGCTTCAACCTGTGCTGTCTCGGCCAGTTGCCAGAGCACCTGGGGAGTGAATTTGGATTGTTTGAATAAATTGAAAAATATCTGACAGAGGCGCAACTGCTCAAAGTGGTTTGACTCGGCCAAAATTAGCTTCCAAAGCCGGCCATCATCCCCACGGGTTCCAGACCGCACCAGGGCCCGGGCATCAATCCAGCCACGTGTCCGACGGGTGACCGCTACCCAATAATATACCTGGCCATTTCGATTTCGGGTTTGTGACAAAACGTAGAGCTTGCGCCCAACCCGCAACCGTTGTTTGAGTTCACCCTGTGACGTTGGGCTTTTTCTGAGTGCTGCCAGCCCGGCATCAACGACCATAACTTGCCGGGCGCCGGTTGATTCCACCCAGGATTTCTTTTCAGGTTCAGCCAATGGCTCGTCCTGTGCCAGCAACGGTTGATTGAACCAGCCAAGATGGAGAGCAAACATCAGGAACAGCAGACACACAGCTTTCTTCATATAATTCGGTAGTTTCCTTTGGATCAATTTTTGATTCAACTCAAGATCAATTAAAACGCAACCAACTGGAAATGAAGAATTTACATTCAACTCTCAGCCTATTGCAGCACTTGATCTATCTTCTGAATGATCAAAGGGCAAATTCCATACCGAATGAATTCCCTGGATTAGTCGTCTTTGGGGTTCTCGACCGCCGTCTGTAATGCTCGTACCACACGTTCATAGCCGGGAGATTCCCGGAGCAATTCGATATCCGGGTCGGCATCAAAACTGGCCGGGCTGGTAAATCCCAGATCAATGGCCTTCACCAGCCATTCAATTCCCAGATCCAGTTCGCCAAGTTTGGAACAGGCACAGGCAATGTTATAGGCAAAGTTTCCTGGTCCTCCCACTTCAAGCGCCCGCTTTCCGATTTTGATCGAATCCGCATAGTTTCCCTGAAAAAACATTTCGGTTTGAAGCAGGGCCAACACCCGGATGACTTCTTGTGGCGGGGTCAGGTTCTGACACAGGTCAAGTGCCTCTGCGACCTGTCCTAGCTGTGTCAGTGCCAGCAGGTAGTAGCTGGTGGCCCAGGAGTGGGGATGTTTTTCAAATTCCGGTTTGAGAATGCGAACGGCTCTTTCCGGCTGCTTCAGTTCAACCAGATAGGCACCTTCATAGTCAGGGAGCGGACCAAACAAAACCTTATATCGCAGGACAAACAGCCATCCATCATCGAAAGTCTTGTTTTCAAAATGGGCGTCAATCAACAGCCACAACACCTGTTGTTTCAAATCCTGACTCGATGCCTGTTCCCACAGGTTCAGCGCCTGGGCGATGGCCTGGGATGGCTGGTGGTTTTCGATATGTCCTTTGATTTCATCAAGTTGATCCCATAACCCTTTTTCCCGCCCTTGCTGGAGACGACTCCACAGGGCCTGAAAGTTTGGGAAGCCAAACCATAAGATGATGACCACAGCGGTTCGAAATTGAGTTCCAAGCGCCACAGCAATCAAGGCGAGGCATACCACACATGAAACAATCTCGGTCACGATCCCCGTGGCTTTGCGCGAGAACATTCGCTCCAGTTCCCAAACCACCTGACCTCCATCCAGCGGCCAGACCGGAAGCAGATTGAGCAGCCCCCATCCAATGTTGACCCACAAGAGATCAGCCAACACCTCCTTCCCAAATTCAGATTGACGCCAACCAGGCAGTACCAGGGCAGCCACGATGACCAGTGCGGCAAATAAAAAGCCGGCGATTGGTCCACCCAGGTCAATCAGTATATTTTTGAACGGAGGCATGGGTTCAGGCGGAGTAAAAGTGGTCAGCCCTCCCATACCATAGAGCTTGATCTCCGGTTTCATCCCATACAAGGCACTGCAGGACGCGTGGCCAAGTTCATGAATGAGAATCGAGACCAGCACCACAACCGTCCATTCGGCCACGTAGAGTGCTCCCTGCTGGCGCATGGCCCCCATCAAGAATGTCACCAGCCAGAACGTCCACTCAATTCGAACTGGAAACCCAAACAGTCCAAACCCAATTGTTCCCTGATTCAAACTGAAACGAGATGCAGTGCTCATGTTCGTGCCATTCGAAAATTGATACAAAAAGACCCAGCCAGTTTCCAAAGCGGTAGCCGACCGCAGTGTGACCTGGCTGGGTAGATGATTCCTTCAAAATTCGGGAAGAAAACTGAAACACGGTAGAATTCAGGTGGAACCAACACGCCTCAACCTGATGATTTCTACTTCTGGTTCAACATTCCCCTGCTTTGACCAATGTGCCATGCAGTCCTTGGGTGAGAAAAGAGTCAAATCGTTCAATCACATAAACAGAGTGAGCGACGGACTACGGACTACTGACTACAAACTGGTATTAGATAAACAACGGCGCCATCACCAGCGTGATGGTTGACAACAATTTGATCAGCACGTGAAGCGATGGACCAGCCGTATCCTTGAATGGGTCACCAACGGTGTCGCCCACCACAGTTGCTTTGTGGGTATCGCTGCCTTTGCCACCAAACTGACCGGTTTCGATGTATTTCTTGGCGTTATCCCAGGCACCGCCCGCATTGTTGAGGTAGAGTGCCATCAGAATTCCAACGATGGTGCCGACCATCAGGAACCCGCCAACGACTTCGGCGCCAGTGGCCAGGCGGCTCACCTCTGGATCAACCAAACCACCACCCTGGCTCTGATACAGGTACTTAAAGAGCACCCCAACCACAATGGGCGACAAAACCACGAGTAACCCTGGCAGCACCATTTCGCGCAGGGCCGCTTTGGTCACAATATCCACACAGTGGCCGTAGTCAGGTTTTTCAGTGCCTTTCAAAATGCCAGGCTTTTTCTTGAACTGCTCACGCACTTCGGAAATAACCGCTGAAGCAGCCGTACCGACTGCTTTGATGGCCATGGCTGAGAAAAGCAGCACCAGCATGGCGCCCAACAGAGCACCAGTGAATACTTCAGGTTTGGCCAGGTCAATGCGTTCCAGTTTCAACCCGTAGTTGGTCACTTCATCCATATAAGCTGAAAACAACAAGAAGGCAGCCAGGGCGGCTGAACCCACGGCATACCCTTTGGTCAACGCCTTGGTGGTGTTTCCAACGGCATCCAGCCGGTCCGTCTTTTTACGGATGGCTTCTGGTTGCTGGGACATTTCCACGATTCCGCCAGCATTGTCGGTGATAGGGCCAAAGGTATCCATCGCCAGAATGTAGGCAGCGGTGCCGAGCATACCCATCGTGGCAACCGCAGTGCCAAACAAACCGGCATGCTGCAACCCGGAGTTTTTACCCAGGTAGTAAGAACCCATAATGGCCGCTGAGATCACAATGATGGGCAGTGCGGTTGATTCAAACCCAACTGCCGTTCCCATAATGATATTGGTGGCCGGGCCGGTTTTTGAAGCTTCGGCAATGGATTTGACCGGGCGGTATTTGTATTCAGTGTAGTACTGGGTCAAATACACAAAGGCAATCGAAGTAATAATCCCGATCAAGCCACAACCAAAGAAATACATATAGGCATCTGGCGCCACCCGGTTGGCGAGCAACCATTTGGCCGCACCGAAAAAGCCTGCTGCCGCCAGGGCAGAGGTCACAAAATAGCCCCGGTTGAGTGCCGCCATCGGGTCGCCGTCTTCTTTGGTACTGACGGACATAATTCCCACGATTGAAGCAAGCAGCCCAAAGGCGCGAGCCACGAGCGGAAACAACAACACGCCAAGCAGTTGCTCGGCGGTAAAGGCCGCTGGATTGGCGCGGTACAGACCAGCCGCCAGAATCATGGCCCCAATGTTTTCAGCCGCGGTTGATTCAAACAAGTCAGCACCACGACCGGCGCAGTCCCCGACGTTGTCTCCCACCAGGTCAGCAATAACCGCCGGGTTCCGGGGATCGTCTTCCGGAATGCCGGCTTCGACTTTACCAACCAGGTCAGCACCGACGTCCGCCGCTTTGGTGTAAATACCACCACCCAACTGGGCAAACAGCGCCACAAACGACGCGCCAAACCCATAGCCCGCGATTAAAAGCGGAATCTTGCCCACGTCAGGCACCACATTGAGGGCGCGAATCAGGGCAAACAGGCCAACCACCCCAAACAACGACAACGCCACCACAAACAGACCAGAAACCGCACCGGCCCGCAGAGCGGTTTGGAGCGCACCATTCAGGCTTTTGGTCGCGGCTGAAGCCGTTCGGATGTTGCCGCGGATGGAAATCCACATCCCAATATAACCGGAACCTACTGAGCAGGCTGCCCCTAAGACAAAGGACAGCGTTGTCCAAAAAGCCAGGACTTTTGGATCTGTCACCGGATCGCCTGCATTTGGGGTCCGCACAAACGCATACAGAATGAAAATCAGTGCTGAAAGCGCAACCGCCATATACACGATGGTTGTGTTTTGACGGCGCAAAAAGGCTTCGGCACCTTCTTTAATTGCATCGGAGATGACACGCATTTCGGGCGTGCCAGTATCGCGCGCGAGTACATCTTTAATGAGATAGCCTGCGAAGGCGAGGGCCACGAAGCTAATCCCAATGATAATTGCCAGTTCCATAGTGTTGAGATGTCAGCTCTTCCAGAGCCACCTGTGACATCAAACTCCTTTCGACAAAAATGAGAAGAGTGGTTTGATTCAAGCCCCATTGACGGGTTGAAGCTTGTCAGGATCAAAAATTTTGGGTGTGAGTTGAGCGAAAGGGGCACGCTCAAGGCAATTGGGGCAGGTCGGAAGCCACACAAGAACAAGACAATGGCACACCGTACACCCAATTGCGGGAGGTTCCTGGTTCAAGGGAACAATGATCCGACCAGTTGCAACTCCGCCACACGACCTGTCTCGAAACCAATTTGACCTCAAGCCATTGAGACCAGCCGGTTGTGAAAGCAGGCCAGTAAGTTGTTGCAGCCAGACCGTTCCACCGGCTGGAATGAATTTCGGTTGGGGGAGCTATCCTGTGGATGACAATTTTGAGTCCGGGCACAAGCCAACCAGAGTCGGATTTGAGAAACCCGCGCGAGCCAGTTGTCCAGCCCAGAGTCATCAACCAGACAGACCCCATGTTCAGAAAGTTGCCAACCGTAAAAGGTCTTTTCCAAGATCAGGCTTAATTCCCGTCGCGGGAACAAGAAATGAATGAAAAAGTGGGTGAAAGTGATCCCAGAGCCGTAACCCTGGCCTGCAGTATCTCCACGACCGGGAGATTGGCCTGCAGAAAATCCACTTTTGGAAATTCATTCACTGCAATCCAACGTGCATCCTGACACCCAATCAATTCCAGGGTGCCACCTGCAATTCGGGACCAATAAAAGGCCACAGCAAACGCCTGGTGGGTGTCGAGTGCATAGTGAATCAAATGCACGGGGGCTCCGACTTCAATTTCAAGCCCGAGTTCCTCCTGGATTTCCCGCCGCAAGGCAACCTCCGGGGGTTCGCCCCAGTTCACCTTGCCGCCTGGAAATTCCCACTGGTTTGCTAACCGTCCGGAGGGGAGCCGCTGTGTGATCAGAACGCGTTCCTGATCAACCATGATTGCTGCCACCACCAGGATCAGTCTGGGCATGTCATTCATTGGCAGAATTGAGATGTGGATTCTGGTGACTGGAGCGGTGAAAGAATGAAGTTCACCGCCCCAGGTACCCAAATGGCAACTGGCCGGGCACCAGCATTACACTGTTGCTTCGGCCAGTTCCTGTTTCAATTTTTCAGCATGATGGTGTGTAATCAGGGCTTGAATGACATCCCCCAGATCACCGTCCATAAAGAGATCAAGTGAATGAATCGTCATTCCGATACGGTGATCAGAAACCCGATTTTCCTTGAAATTATAGGTCCGAATCTTCTCGCTCCGCTCACCGGTTCCAACCTGTGACCGACGCTCCGAAGAAATGGCATTCTGCTGTTTTTCCTGTTCGACTTCGAGCAATCGAGACCGTAGCACGCGCATGGCTTTTTCACGGTTTTTGATCTGGGATTTTTCATCCTGGATCGAAACCACCGTGTTGGTTGGAATGTGCGTAATCCGGACGGCTGAGTAGGTCGTGTTAACCGACTGCCCACCTGGACCTGAGGAACAGAAGGTATCAACCCGTAAATCCTTTGGGTTGATTTCAATATCAACTTCTTCGGCTTCAGGTAGCACGGCCACCGTCACCGTCGAAGTATGAATTCGGCCTGAGGATTCGGTCTGAGGCACACGTTGAACGCGATGAACCCCGGACTCAAATTTCAGTTTCGAATACACCACGTCACCTTCGATCACGGCAATCGCTTCCTTGGTGCCGCCGATTTCAGATTCTGAAGTATTCAAAATCTGCATTTTCCACCCTTGCCGTTCGGCATAGCGGGAATACATGCGGAGCAATTCCCCGGCAAACAGCGACGCTTCGTTCCCCCCAGTACCGGCGCGGATTTCCAGAATCACGTTTTTGTCGTCGTTTGGATCTTTTGGCAGGAGCAGGGTTTTGAGTTCCTGCTCACACTCAGTGACGCGGCGGGAAAGGGTTGCCAGTTCTTCCCGGGCCATTTCCGTCATTTCCGGATCGTCAGATTCGTCCAGAAGTGTCTTTGTTGATTCGATTCCCTCTTGTACAGCGCGAAACTCCCGATACTTTTCGACCACCACACTTAACTCGCGATGTTGTTTGGCGAGTTTGGGATAGCGGGTCATGTCATTGACCACATTTGGGTCATTGAGTTGCTCGGTGAGCGCTTCAAATTTCTCTTCAAGGGCATTGAGTTTATCGAGCATCGTCTTTCCTCCACCAATTTGCCTACACCAGTTGTCAACTTCAGGGTGTAAGCCAGACAAAAAAGAAACCACCGCAATTCGCTTCGAGAGTCACCCTTACCGATCAGTGAGAATGACGATGGGGCTGGCGGTGGTTCTGGATGAAGACGGGCTCGGCAGCTAGGCGCCGGCAGGTGGGGCCGCGGGCGCTTTGCCGTATTTGCGGTTAAAGCGTTCAACCCGGCCAGCGGTGTCAACCAGCTTCTGTTTGCCGGTGAAAAATGGGTGGCAGTTTGAGCAAATTTCCAGCCGGATTTCTTTCTTCGTGGAACGGGTCTTGAAGACATTCCCACAGGAACACGTCACAGTGCATTCATTGTATTTTGGGTGAATCTTTTCCTTCATCCTATCTTCGGCGTGGATACTCGGTTTTTTAGAGCCGAGAGGAAACGCCGCTCCTTATATTGTGAGAAGTGAAAGTGGAAGGATTTAACTCCTCCCACTTGTGACTCTTGAGAGTAAAAAAACTCTCAAACATCCCCTTTCG
>CAZXCE010000417.1:0-7542 GCA_964639175.1 uncultured Clostridia bacterium | reverse complement strand
GCCGTTCGGATAGCCGGTTGGTTGCGAGGCTTTGCGAGCTACCACCGGAAACAAGATTAGATTTCCCCTCTCTCCCGCACGACCCGCGCCCCGTTGGGGCGCGGGTCGTGCGGGAGAACCCATTGGAATTGACCAAATCCGGTGGTGGCGCGTTCAAAGCCACGCTGACCACCGGCTAAACTTGCTCCATCCTTTCAGGATGAAATCCAAAAACCGACACGTGAAAGAACATGCCATCAGACTAAAAATTTTGATTACCTTGAAAATTGGGTGAAAGAACTTGGGCTTCGGGATCTATACCAGCGGGCATTGGAAATGATCAAAGCCAAACCTCAATCAGATGAATGAGCTGACGTTATTTTGTTATTGAGAAAATTCCTTCGGCTTTCCAAATTTTTTAGTAGCTTGTTGGCTACGCTCGAATAAATCTTGTGCCAGACGAATGATAATTGGGTTTCGAATCTGCGGTATAAGAATTAAAACTCCAAGCACGTCGGTTAAAATACCTGGAAAGAAAAGGCATAACACCGAGCCTATAAATACCATTGAAATGACCAGAGAGGTAGAGGATTCTAAAGAATCCTCTTTTGTAAACTCGAACAAATATGGCCTGGCAATATAAAAGTGCAGGTATTGAGCACAACAACCAATGACAAATGAAACAATTACAATTCCTAATGTGTAGGAGGTTCCCAAATGATTGTACAACCAGATGATAATTCCAGCTTCTGCAAATGAGCAAATCACGGTAAACAGCAATAACCAGAGTTTCCACATAACGTACCTTTCAGGTTTCGTGGGCAAAATTTATGGGTTGTGCAATCGTTCTTTTTTCCTCTTATTCATTTTAAAGAATGTATCGCCGAGCCCTGGGTTTTGCTCGCAATCCTTGAGCATGGAACGTGACATTGACTGAATAATTGGATTTCGAACCAGTGGAACCAGTAAAAGAAGGCCAAACAGATCCGTGAGCATCCCAGGAAAAAGCAAAAGGATAAATATGTACATAAAGATGATGTTTTGAACTTCCTCTTCCAAAACCTCGATCAATACCTGCGGATTGGAATGCTTTTGTTTTTCTTTCCACCGTTTCCGGGACAGGTATTCAATCCCTCCGCTGATAATGATTGAAATTAGAAGGATCCCGAAAGTCCAGGATAACCCCAGTTTCTGGTACATCACGATGGTCAGACCAGCTTCAGCTAATGAAAAGAAGACGATTCCGAGTAACACCCAAAGAAATTCCATAGTTAGTGCCTCTTTGACTTTCTGATTAAATTTAACTTTGTTGACTGGGGCAATTGTTGAAACTCTTCCCAGTTTTTTTGAGCTAAATATTTGACAACCCGCGTTTGAACTGGTGTCAACAACAAAGCCATTCCCAAAATATCAGTGAGAATTCCAGGGAAAAAGAGTAAGCCAATCGAGACCAGGTAAACTATCTGACGGGCAAAAACAAAATAATACTCATATGAGTCTATCTTTCGTGGGAATCTTTCAAAAAGTGGATTTTTGTGTTTCTGATTATACAGCACTTCGATGAAACACCCGGCCACCAGCGACATGAGAATAATTCCGAATGACGGGTACAGGCCAGTGTTTCGATAGAGGCTAATCGTGACACCCGCTTCAGCCAGAGAAATCAATAAGAACACAAGCAAATACCGCATAGCCGGTCCCTCAAAAAGTTAAAGAGGCAGTCTTCAACTGCAAAAATGTATCAACACTGGATTGAACTGAGACTTTCTACCAAAACGTCACAGCCTTGTCCACTTGTTCACTTTTAGAAGGAATAACCCCACAGATTTTCTCCACTCCCATGTCCCAAGTGTTATACCAATAGGCAATAAAATCTTCGCATCAAAAAGCAGTCAAGTGGTTCAACCAAATAAACTTAGCGAACTACTAACGACTGACGACTGACTACGAACTGGCATTATTTGATAATAAAAAGCTCATTCAGTTCTTTATCCTGGAACTCCAGATTGGTGATAACTGCTGTATCCGCTTTGATTTTCGTAGCAATCACCTGCGTTACAGGCGACAGGATGTTGAAATGATCGGCCCCAATCACGGAATGAAACCGCATGACCGGATTTTGAGATGACCGCGCCAGTGCCTGGAGCGACTCCCAGTTGCCGACCGTGCCTTCAAACACAAAGGTCGGCGTTTTAATGCAATGCAGCCAGAGTTTGGGGGCTCTGAGATCAAGTTCGCGATCATTGGTGGTGTCAAACGGCAATGAATCCGGGCCATAACTCCAGACGTCTTCAACCGGTCCGAACGAAAATACCGCTCGCAGCCGGTCGGTCGAAGCCGCCACCAGCAGGGCCAGTGTGCCTCCGGTGCTGTGTCCGCCCAGGTAAATTCGGTTTGGGTCTACAAATTCCTGCTTCGAAAGATAATCAATCGCAGCTAACACGTCGTCAACTTCGCCGTAAAAGGCTTCTTTGTACCCTGGATTCAAATTTCCACCCCGAAGCGACGGAAACATCAGGATCATCCCGGCCTGGCGAAAGGCACTTGCTGACTGGTCGTTATCTGGAGTCGCTGGCGCCCACGGTGTATCGCCAATGCTGTTGCTAAAACCACCGGTGAGCCAGATCATCGCCGGATATTTCTGTTTATCCGGCGGAGGCTGGCTCACATACGCCGCCAGTTTCCCGATAGGCGACTCATAATAAACAATCTGAAATAAAGCCTTTGGAGGCACGGCAACTGGTTCATTCTCAGTTTCCGTTTTGATGAGCCGGGTTTTGAACCCTTGTCTGGCCTCTGACAAAGTTGGTTTTCGCTCCGGCTTGGAATTGGATGCTGGTTGGGTCGGTGGTTTGATTGAACAGGCACCAAGAGCAATGAAAAACACCAGGCTGAGCAAACCAGAAAACTGTCGCATTGAATTCCTCTTTCATAAGCCTGCGCATCAAATACTGATAGACTATTGAGGGTTTCGCATCACTCTCAGAAAATAATACTCGTTAAAAGGACGGTCATCCGTAATTCTCACTTCAGGATTTGGATCAACCAGCTTTGTAATCGGAATCTCGTTTTTCAACATAAAGTTAAAGGTTGCCTCAACCTGTTTGTCAGTAATTTCCGGTTGAAACCATTCAATGAGGTCTTTTTTGGCATTGCCCGGTAGCTTAGCCAGAAGTTCAGAAGCTGTCATCGTTGGAATCGGGGACATTGAAGCAATAAAGTGGCACCCGACACCGTTTTCAATGGAGGGAAATGCCCGAACATAAGGAAACGTATTGGCAAGTGAGCGGGCTACGGCATTGATTGTCATCGGCTCACCACCAAAATACCATTGCTGAACAATGCCATTTGGCTTTAGATGCTTTTTGAGTGACTGGTAAAACTCCTCGCTATATAACAAACTGGACCCGGCAGCAGCAGCGGGCGGTGGTGGATCAATCGTGATGACGTCATAGTGTTCATTGGTTCGATTCAAAAATCGTCGGCCATCATCAATGATAACGTTCCCCTTTGGGTTTGAAAGTACTGCTGGTGCATCAGTAAAGAAAAAACCAAACGAATCACGGACCGCCGGAGAAAGCTCCACCGTTGTGGCCTTCCCCCCCCAACTGAGCATAGACCGATGGGTAGTCCCCATTCCAAAACAAATGGTAAGCACTGATTCGGGCTTTCCTGGATGAAACGCCATGGGTAAATGAGCCATGAATTTGGTAATAGGAGTCAGTGAGGTAATCCCAACGCCATTGATAAACAACTTTCGGGATAGCCCTTCTCCGGCACTTAAGACAGTTGCCAGATGGTCGCGTTTCACTTGTTGAGGCATATCTGGATCGGATTGAAAAGGGTTTTCATAAGTTTGTACGACAAACAACGAACACACCAGACAAATGCCAATGACAGTACTCGTATACATCCGCCAGGATTGATTTAAAAACTGAAATGACCACCCCAAAAAAAGTAAAAACGGCACTGCAAGGATGATGAGGGTACCCTGAACTCCTATCCAGGATAATAACAGATATCCTGAAACCAGAGGACCCAAAATACATCCCACCACGTTGACTGCATAAGCAGTCCCGGCACGATCTGGCGCACCGGCAGCATAATCGTCAATGAGTTTAGGGGTTAAATACCCAAGAAAGGCGCAAAATGGAAAAATACTCATCAACGCTGGAAATGCCTGGAGGTTGCCAAAGGTCCAAACCACCCTCGGAGTAAGTCTCGGGTCATTAATCAAAAGGGGAAGAAACGCACTGACGGTTATGAATACGACCAAACTTGATAATTTTTGAACCTGACCCGAGACAATATTCTTTCGATACAGGAGTGATCCAACCCAGGTCGCCAGCAAATAGACAAAGAGCAACGCGGCAAAGGCATAGACCTGGGTTGATAAGACTGTAGCAAATGCCCGAGTCCATACCACCTCCATGGCCATTGAGCTAAACCCAGTTGTAAAAAGAAGCCAGAGGAGGAGCCGTTCTGAAACAACCTCAGTCGGCTCGCTTCGCTTTGGTTCATCCGTTGGAAGTTCTTCCACCACATCTTTTTCCCGAACAGAGATTCCAAGCCCGAAACTAACCACAGCGATCAGGAAGTTTGAGACTCCGGCTACCCATAATGTATGCCGAAACCCAAGAAGCTCAATCAAGACCAGAGCGGTAATCAAAACTCCGGTCATTGCTCCAATGACGTTGGCCAGATAGAGAAAACTAAAGCTTTTACTTTGGGTCGTAGTGCGCTCTTTAATATATGCCATCATAAATGGGAACGTAACGCCCATACATATACACCAGGGAAGGATGGATAAACTTAATGCGATAGCGGAATAAAGAAGATAGCGAGCTGAATCTGACTCGCCGACCCCAAGTAACCAGCGCCCACTTGCTTCAAAAAGCCATGGAACCGTAATTGAACCAATAGCAATGAACAGTTCTGCCAAACCATAGTAAAGAATGGCTGAACTCTTTGTTTTTTGTGTGAGGGTTCCAATCCATTTTCCCCCAGCCCAGGATCCTAATGATAACCCCAACATAAAAACGGAAATCACCACTGAAAGGACAGGTGTGATGATCCCAAAAGTCGCAAAGGCCAGTCGCAACCAGACTGTCTGGTATAACAATCCGCAAAAGCCTGAGATGAAAAACAAAGCAAATAAAATTCGTCTAAGTTGTAGAGTCATAGTGAATTCACCAGGGGAAAATGAGTGAGAAAAGGGATAAATAACTGCAGGTTTGTTAGAAAATCCGATACCAACCAGGAGAAATAAAACACATTCTATTTCTCCTGGGCCAGGTTGTTGGTTCGGGGCTTCACTTTAAACACATTGACTGATTTTGGGGCCACGCTGAGCACAACCTCTGGTACCCCAGTGCTCCAATCAACTTCGATTGGAACCGGCAGATTGCGGGTCAAATCCTGCCCGGCGACTGGTTGCCGAACCAGTTTGGCCCCCTTTGAAACCAATGGTTTGCCATCGCGAGAGACCAGCTTGACCCGTTTTTGAGTCGTTCCCGCCGATTTGGCCTCTTTTTCATTGGCGTTGACGACCACCACCACGCTGTCTTTGGTGGCAATGGAGCTTCCGCGCTGGATGAAGCGAGCAAAGGCAAATACTCCGTCATCATCCGGGCTTTCTGGGGAATCAGCCCAGAGCGTTGAAATCTGACCGCTTTCGAGCGCTGGCAGTGATTTGCGGTATTTCATCAAGGATGAAAGCACCACAAAGCTCTGGTTGCTCCGGGTTTGCTTGAGGGTTTCCAGGTCATTTGGCTTGCAGAATGTTAACCGCCCGGCTTCGCTGTCGCCTTCAATTTTGCTGTTGGCAATCAGGCTGGCTTCCGTGCCGTAGTACAAACAGGGAATCCCTTCCAGCGTGAGCACCAGTGCCGAAGCGAGCAGATTGTTTTGTTCGCTCACGCCATTGGCTCGAAACCGGTTGAGTCCATCGTGATTTTCGGCAAAATTGACCATTTTCTGTCGCGCGGAAAGCCCATCCAGACCAGTCTTCGGGTTATACATTGGCCGTCCACTGTTATCTTTCGTGACATAGGCATCTTCGATCATCTGGGCCAGCGAATTTGGTGTTTTGTATCCATTTCCATCCACCCGCAAAAAATCACGAATGGCATAATTGGTCTGAAAATGAATCAGGGAATCCAGATTCGGTGGGGCGGTGCCATCGGCTCGATAGGTGTATTTGCCAAGGTCCCGTGGATTGCCGCTATACACTTCACCAAAGAGAATCAGGCGTCTGGCAACATCCGCCGGGAGTTTTTTCCGCAACCTCTCTGAAAACGCATCCCAAAATTCGTGATGAACGTGCTTGACCGTGTCAATGCGCAATCCATCCACGCCCAGCTCTTGAATATAAAACCCGTAGATTTCAACGAATTCATCCACCAGTTTGTCAAAGACCGGATTCTTCTTTGACGTCCAGAAATCGCGGAGGGCAAAAAAATCACATTCGACTTCTTCACCATCTGATTTCCCAAGGCTGCCGTCGCGGTATCCTTTGCGAGTGTAGGCATCAAAACTCTGAAACATACCAGAAGTGTTGAGTTTGACTGGTCGCGCGCCAGCTAACTTGATCACTTCGCCAGCCGCCGGGCTGACTTTGGCCAGGTTCCATTTTCCGACGTCAGCCCATTTGGCATTGGTATGGCGGCCATCCGGCAGAAAGGGTTGAATCCACTCGCTGTTGTTTTTGTCGGTATAGTCCTGATCAAACTGACCGTTCCCATTGACATCATAGTAAAAAACCGGGCCGGCGTGATTCATCACCACATCTTGAATCACCTTGATATTCTTTTGATGCGCCAACCGGATGACATCCCGATAGTGTTCCAGTCGGCCTTCGTGGGTGTCAGGATATTCACCACCACCAAGTTTGGTTCGACTGACCACGTGCGGGTCAATATCAAGAAAATCCTGTGCCCAGTATCCGTGATACCCGCTTTTGTCCTCAACTTTTGAATACCAGGTGTTGCGCACAGGCGGTGTGATCCACAGGGCAGTCACGCCTAAATCGGTGAAATAGTTGTTTTGGAGCGCCAGTTCGAGGCCGCGCAAATCGCCACCGTGGTACCGGTCAAGGTTTTGTTGTGATTTGTCATAGAGTTCCGGATCGCTTCCGGGTGGGATATTGTTAGCCGGGTCGCCATCCATAAAGCGATCAATCAACAGAAAATAAATGATGTCCTGATTCCATTTTCTCGTTTTATAGCCTCGTCCCGGTGCACCAGGCGTCGAAACAGGAAACATCGTCAAAAGCAAACAGAACAGGCCGAGTTGGCGGAGCCGGTTCGTCAAACGGTACCTTGCGGTCATAGCAGTCCTCGTGAACAAAAATGTGGGGTTGCCAGAAATACAACCTGGAAGGGATACACAAACTTGGGGGAAAACGGTTGGCGATTATGGTCTGGAGCGGGAGAGGGAATCAAGCATCATTCGGGTTCCGGGTTCCGGGTTTGTAAATTTCGACCACGTTTGTATTTTTTAAAACAGGTCATAGGTGACAAGGTGACAAGGTGATTTATTTCATTTGTCATCCCTACGAAAACC
>CAZXCE010000416.1:0-7549 GCA_964639175.1 uncultured Clostridia bacterium | reverse complement strand
GTTAAAATGTTTGGAAATTTTCGGTAAGGTACTTATGTCCCATATTCCTGTACTCACCAACCGAGTTGTCTTTCTGACTGGATGTGCCAGCGGGATTGGTCTTGATCTGGCCAAAACATTCTTTCAAAACGGAGATTCGCTGGTTGTCACCGACATTCGGTTTGAAGAGTTGCAATGGCAGATGAAACAAGCTGGGATTGCCGGCGAGCGGGTGCGGATTCGTCACCTTGACGTCTGCCAGCCTGAAATGTGGGACAGGCTCCTGCAAGAAACAATTCAGACATTTGGAAAGCTTGATTTGATGTTCAATATCGCCGGGTTTATCAAACCGGGATTCATCGCTGACCAGACGCCAGAGGACGTCCATCGCCATCTCGACATCAATACCAAGGGCGTTATTTTCGGCACGCTGGCTGCAGCCTGTGTGATGAAATCACAGGTATCAGGGCACATCGTCAATATTGCGTCACTGGCCGGAGTGGCACCGATTCCAGGAATTGCGCTGTATTCAGCCGCAAAATTTGCGGTTCGCGCCTACTCAATTGCGGCGGCCCAGGAGCTAAAACCATATGGCATTTCGGTCACGGTCATCTGTCCGGATGCCGTCCAAACCCCAATGCTCGACCTGCAACTCGATACCCGCGCGGCAGCGCTCGTTTTTTCTGGGACCAAACCACTGACCGTTGAGGACATTCGTCAGGTCATTCTTCACAAGGTACTTCCCCGCCGTTCGGTGGAGGTCTTGATCCCGTCAACCCGTGGCTGGCTCGCCAAACTGGCCAATCTTTTCCCGTCACTGAGCCAGGCCCTCCAGCCATTTCTGATCAAACGCGGATTGAGCCAGCAACACCGGCTTCAGGGAAAGCGAAGTAGCGAAATATAGCATTTCACTATTTCGCTCTCCTTATTTCTCCAGTGCTTCACTGCTTTGCTCGGCATACTTTTGATACCGGCGCTCATTGATGTACCACGTCGTTACGCCAAAGAGTGCTCCGCCAAGCGCCCAAACGAGGGCAGAAGTCAGGATCATGCCCTGGGTAAGTGGGCGATCAGGGCGATTGTTGACAAAAAAGGTCATGATCGCAAACATGGGGACTCCCCAAAAAAGGACCCCGTGAAAAAGAATGTATTTGGTTCTTCCCATTTCACGAGTTTTCCCCCAGGCTTCAAGGTCTTTCGGCATCTCCTTTTTCATATCTCCTCCGAAGGGTGACGTTGGATTCAGGTAAGGTTCGAAGTTTCCAATACCTTTCGTAATTGACGGGCTTCGTCCAGAATTTCTTTGACGAGAACCAGGTTCAGCGCCGGGTGTTTCAGGTCGTGATGCTCGTGATCATCTGGATCACCCAGACCAGCGGTTCGGTGTTGTTTTAATTTCAGAAGAATTAAATCCCGCAAGTGCTCAGCGTTACTGACACCGCGCAACACAGCCTGGTGAGATTGAACGCCTCCCTGATGGGGACCAGCACTCCCGCCAGCGGTATTTATTTCGACGTTTGAAAACCCAAACCAGCGTTCCAATGGTCCCTGCCTGACAAACACATTTTGGGCATTGGCAAAGGTCAGGCAAATTTCCCGGACATCCATTGCGCCTTCGCGAATCAACACGCTCCGATCAGTAATCACGTACCACCGCATTTCATAATCCAGCCGCATGGTCATATAAATCAGAGCCGCTTTGATGGCCAGGAAAATCCACAGCGGGATAATCACAAAGATCGTCAAGGGGTTCACGAGAAAGAGAATACAGCTAAAAAATGTGCCAAGCCCTGCCATGGCCGCCAGATAGATCCGCCAGGTCAGCAACTGGAAATCCCAAAATGCCGGACAGGCACGCACAATCTCAAGGAAATCGCCTTCCCGGTGACCGGGCAATGGCTGTGGTTTTTTATCTTCGACTTTCAATAAGGCCAGGACGATGCGTTTCCACCATTCATACATGACGTTTTCCCTCCACCAGTTCCCGGATGGCCCGAAGTTCATCCCGAATCCCCGCCAGCATGTCATCCACTGATTGTTCGACAGCAAGCTGAGGGTGAGCGGCGGAGGTTACTTTTTGTCCCCGCATTTTGGAATAGAGGAAATTTCGGATTTCATTGTACTGACGAACTCCCACAATGGCCTCTTCAGCACTGGAACTCCCAGAGGCCGTCTGGATTTGGACGGTTCCCAGCCCCAGCCAGCGTTCAAAAATGTTTCGGGAAACGTGAATGTCCTGAATGCGTGAGTACGTCAGATAGGTTTCTTGCCGCCACAAAATGCCATGAGAAACGGCAATTCCTTCATTATCAAAGCGATACCGGAGCGTTTTGAATCGAAAATAAAGCGGCAGAAAAACGATGGGGAAAACAATATTGGACAGCAGGCTATAGATAAAATAGAGATAGAAGAGGTTGTCGTCAGGACGGGTAATGGCAAAGACCGTTTTGGAATCCACCTCGATTAAGTGGGCATCATCATCGTGTTTCATGGGCAGGATCCTTTTTCTCGGGCTGAAAAATCCTTGGGCTCAGGGCTGAGGGAGATGGGCTGAAGATATTTTGGTTCCTGGTTCCTGGAAAGTATTGATTTCCAATTACTAACCACTAACCACTAACCACTAACCACTAACCACTAAAAAGATTCTTCATTCTTCCAGAAAAAACACCCGACAGGAAGGTTGTTTCCTATCGGGTGTCATAGTGAAGACGTGCTTCACGAAGTCCAGTGCTCAGGCAAATCATCATTTCTGGTGGCAGTACAGTCACCGGAAAAATTGTTCACCTGGATTAATCAGCGGCGTGGGCTTCGTGATACCGCTCCGGGGCCAATTCCCACCGTTCCGGCGACCTCCAGAGACTTGAAAGTGTCAATTCACGCATGAGCATGAATTCTTTGGGCAACCGGTCATAGAGTTTTTCAAACAATTCTTCGTGGGACAAGATTTCCATTTTCCAGGCTTCGCGGTCCACCGACATCAATTCCGTAAACTGTTCAGCCGAGAAGTTTTCCATGCCGTCCCAGTGAATGTCTTCGTGGCGTGGCATCCATCCAAGTGGGCTTTCGGTGCCATAGGCGCGCCCATGAACCCGATCAACCACCCATTTCAAAATGCGCATGTTTTCGCCAAAGCCCGGCCAGAGGAACTTGCCGTCGGTGTCTTTGCGGAACCAGTTGACACAGAAAATGCGGGGCGGGTTTGGAATGCCACGACCGATTTGCAGCCAGTGGTTGAAGTAATCGCCCATGTGATAGCCGCAGAACGGCAGCATTGCCATTGGGTCACGACGAACCTGCCCAATGTTTCCAAAGGCCGCGGCTGTCATTTCGGAACCAACGGTGGCAGCGAGATACACGCCAAAGTTCCAGTTCACCGCCTGGTACACCAGCGGAATCGCCGTTGCACGGCGACCACCAAAGATCAAGGCGCTGATGGGCACACCATTGAGGCTTTCCCAATCCTTATCAATTGATGGGCACTGGTTGGCGGGTGCGGTAAAGCGGGCATTTGGATGGGCGGCTTTGCGTCCACAATCTGGCGTCCATTCATTGCCCTGCCAGTCAAGGCAGCTTGCCGGTGGCTCATCGGTCATGCCTTCCCACCACACATCACCATCTGGGGTCAGCGCCACATTGGTAAAGATGGTGTTCTTTTCAATCGAAGCCATGGCATTCGGATTGGACTTGACCGAAGTCCCTGGGGCCACACCAAAGTACCCGGCTTCAGGGTTGATGGCATACAACTTGCCATCTGGACCCGGCTTGATCCAGGCAATATCATCGCCCACCGTCGTCACTTTCCAGCCTTCAAACCCCTTAGGCGGCACCAACATGGCAAAATTGGTTTTTCCACAGGCGCTGGGGAAGGCAGCGGCAACATAGGTTTTTTCGCCATCTGGCGCTTCAACCCCCAGAATCAACATATGCTCAGCCAGCCAGCCTTCATCACGTCCCATGACGGAGGCAATGCGTAAGGCAAGGCATTTTTTCCCAAGCAAGGCATTTCCGCCGTAGCCGCTGCCGTATGACCAGATTGACCGTTCTTCCGGGAAATGAACGATGTATTTCACGGTCGGATTGCACGGCCACGAAATGTCAGCCTGCCCCGGCTCTAATGGCATCCCGACTGAATGCAGACAGGGGACAAAACTGCCATCACCTAAAATATCGAGCACTTTGCGGCCCATACGGGTCATAATCTTCATGTTGACCACTACATAGGGCGAATCGGTGATTTCAATCCCGATTTGAGCCATTGGCGAACCAAGCGGTCCCATGCTGAACGGAATCACATACATGGTGCGTCCCTTCATTGAACCTGAAAACAACCCGTTTAAGGTCGCTTTCATTTCCTTCGGGTCTGCCCAGTTGTTGTTCGGGCCAGCATCGGCTTTGCGGGAACTGCAAATAAACGTCCGGTCTTCAACCCGGGCCACATCGCTCGGATCTGAAAGGGCCAGAAAACTGTTGGGTCGTTTTTCCTGGTTCAATCGCTTAAAAGTACCCGCCTGGACCATCTGTTCACAGAGCCGGTCATATTCTTCTTCTGAACCGTCGCACCAGTACACCGAATCGGGCGTACACAGCGCCACCATTTTTTCGACCCAGGCTTTGAGCTTGGGATTGGTCACATAGTCTGGAATCACTGACGAAGGTTGGGGTGATTCGAATTGAGTTTTGGTCTCCACAAGAAAATTCCTCCTTGTTCCAATACCAGGAAAGGACACCTCGCCCCTTCCGAGAGGCAACCGGATAAGTTCAAGTTAATATGATGAAGTGAAAGTGAATGATGAGTAAGCATCTTTGAGAATCTTGTGAGGGATTCACAAGTCAGTGGGAAATTATCACCATTCGAAAAAGAAAGAAACCCAAATCTTTGCGAAACGGCCTCCACAAATGACACCACGTGTAATGGAAAGCATCGGTTACTGAGATAGAGGCTATCCCCTTTGGTCATCAAACTTCCAAACAGACGATTCAATTCCAATTCCATTGGCTGAGATGCTTTCTGGTTTGCTGAACGTGTCGCTTTGGGCTCCGGGTTCAGGGGTGAAACAACTGCTTGTTTTGCAACAAAAATCGAACGTCGCACCTGGGTGCGAAGAGTTCACAATGAGAACCTTGTGCCCGCTGAAACCATCATGTCCATCGAGCCAGAGGTTCCTGACCAGATGCAACAGACCCTGGATGATCCAGTCTCTGGTTACATCTCTTTTTATGAACTATGCAAATTTCAAGCCACCGAACCCTGGATCCAGAAAAAACCAGAGGCATCAGTTCATATTGAGGCATATGAAACAATTTGAGACACTCAATTGCAACAGAGTTATTTAAGTATCTGAAAGATTGAAGGCGGCCATTTTTTCCAGATAAGCACTAAACTATAGAAATATAAGCATTTACATACAAAGTCTTTTATTTTTCAACCTTTGGCACACCGTTTGAATATATCTAAGCCATCGAGCATGTAGTTTTCCTCCTCTCAGGAAACAGCAGAAAAACACAGCACGGGCGCGGATTACTTGGGGTAGAACAGGACAGCAACCTTTGAGGTGCGTAGAAATATTCCGCGTCCGTTCTTCTTTTCTTCGCAATAATTTTATCAATTCAGGTCTTATGACGTTTTTTTCCCCACCCCCTAAATCCAATCTGACTGCCTGCCTCCGTAAGAGGCGGCATTGCAAGGTTCGCTTACCTTTATCGAACGCATAGCTTCTTGAAAAGCATTTCGGCCCAGAACATCCGTCATCCAGATCAAAATGACCTGAGTGACGAGTGTTCTGGGCCTTTTTTTGTCTTCAGCTATCCAAATTTTAACTTCAGTCGGGTCACATAGCGACGGCTCATCACAAGCGGTTCAGCCATACTCCGCAAAAAAACGCGGCAGGCCCGATGTGACCAGTTCTCGATGTGGTCAATAAACTCCAGATTGATAATCGCTGAGCGATGAATGCGCGCAAAATATTGCTCAGGAAGGCGTTCTTCCCACTCACGCAGGGACTTCAAAACCATTAGCCGACGCCCATCAAGGGTAAAAATTTCAGAATAGTCCGATGCCGCCTGAATACAAACAATGGTATTGACCTTGAGAAACCGGGACTGACCATCAACTTCCAGGAACAAGCGGTCATCGTAGGCCAGTGGACGCACCGGAGGGGCCGTTCGTGGTGCTTCGGGATTGGTCAGCCGATCAATTGCCCGCTCCAGTCGGGTTGGATGAATTGGCTTGAGCAGGTAATCAAGGGCATTGACGTCAAATGCCCGGATGGCATAGCTGTCAAAAGCAGTCACAAACACCACTTTGTAGCCACCAGGCGAGCGCTCCAGCACATCAAACCCGGTTTCGCCAGACAACTGAATGTCGAGAAACACAACATCCGGATCGTGGAGTTGAATCAACTCAATCGCCTGATCAACCGATTCAGCTTCACCCAGGATTTCAACCTGTGGAAATTCAGCCAGCATTGATCGGAGTTCCCGCCGGGCCAGTCGTTCATCATCAACAATCAGTGCTTTCAATCCTTCAGGCATGGTGACGTTCGCTCACAGGTGAAATTTCAATGATCGCTCGGATCCAGTCACCATCCTCACGCAACTCAAAACGGCTCCCCTGTGAAAAATGGTGCGCCAGCCGGGCTCGAATGTTGTTTAACCCAACACCCGTGCCATTGGTGGTTGCCACAGGCCGCAACCGCCCGGTATTGGCAACTTCGATCACCAGTTTGTCACGTTCGATTCTGGCTGAAATCCTGAGTTGGAGGGGTGCTGACCGGTTCATGGTGCTGTGCTTGATGGCATTTTCGACCAGCGGATGAATCAAAAACGCAGGCAGTTGAAACCCTTTTGCCTCCGGGGCAATGTCAATTATCACGTGCAGCTTATCTTCAAACCGAATTTTCTCGATGGCAAGGTAATTTTCGATGGCTTCGATTTCCTCTTCGAGCCGGATGGTTGGGTTATTGCCGCTGAGCAATGAAAACCGTAAGAATTCAGAAAATTCAGTCACCAGTCGTTTTGATCGGGCTTTATCTTCATCAATCGAAGCCCGGATTGAATTGAGCGCATTAAATAAAAAGTGTGGGTTGAGTTGATAGCGCAGCAGTTCCAGTTGGGCTTCGCGGGCCAGCGCCTGTGCCTGTAGCGCCCGGTCGTGCTCACTCTGCCACGCAAGCCAGGATTTTAAGCCAAAATAGAGCGCGCTCCAGGCTATCAGTGTGATCGAGTAATCCAAAACCACGCGTTGGGATCCAGCCACGGATTTCCAAAAATTGAAGCTGTCATAGATCAATTCAAGGGCGGCAAATTCAATCAGCATCCACAATCCAGCCCCGATAACCGAGCTACCTAAAACACACCCCGACACCTGGCGCATCGTCCAGGTGTCGGGGACGCTTCGATATGCCAGACGAAGCAAACTGGTCAGGGTAAAACCGATGACTGTCCGAAACGCCTTGATATAAAACAACCTGAGCCAGGTGCCTTCAGCCGCGACGGTCAGGAAGGTCACATAGATCATCACGCCATAAAACAACCAGCCGCTGATTTGCAGCCGCCAAAAGGAAAGCGAACC
>CAZXCE010000415.1:0-7559 GCA_964639175.1 uncultured Clostridia bacterium | reverse complement strand
GGGTTCAGGGTTCAGGGTTCAGGGTTCAGGGTTCAGGGTTCAGGGTTTTCGAAGGTTGTTTCTTTCCCTGTCATTCCTTTTTCATGAAAAAATTTTGGAAGACGATTGAACTCGCGCCTGTCAAAATGGTCGAGTGAACATTTTAAGCCAATCAAAACCGCAAACTGAATCACGAACTGACGAAGAACTGGTCACCAACGTTCTGGCCGGTAAGGGCGAAGTCTTTTCTTTGCTCTATGAACGCTATTACCAGCGTGTCTTCCGATTGGCAGCGGGGATGACTGGCGCGACGGTAGCTGAAGACCTGACGCAGGAGATTTTTTTTCGCGTGTTTCAAAAACTCAACCAGTTTGCCGGACAATCGCGCTTTTCGACATGGCTCTACCGCCTGGCGGTCAACCATTGCCTGAATGCCCGCGAATCTGCCCGCCCGCAAACCCAGGTTGATACTGAACTCGAACTCCTGGAGTTACCTTCGACACATACTCATCTTGAACAGGCAGTGATTGAAAAACAGCTTCAAGCCCACGTTCAACGAGCCTTGCTGACACTCAAACCCGAAATTCGCATGATCATCATTTTAAAGGACATCGAAGGTCTGAACTATGACGAGATTGCCGAACGGATGGGATGTTCGCCCGGAACAGTAGCTTCGCGTCTCAATCGGGGACGCAAATTACTGGCTGAGAAATTAGCCCCGTTGCGGGGAAAAATCTGATTCCGGGTTCCGGGTTCCGGGTTTTCGAATTTATGTCCTTTATGTCCTTTATGTCTTTTTCACGGAACCCGGAACCCGGAACCCGGAACCCAGTTTTACCGCTATGAATGCACGTCACTTTTTTCAACACCTCATCCACTTAGTGCTCCACCGGGGCTACCGGCGGCAATTTTCGCCGTGGCTGGATGATGAGTTGAACCTTCCAGCCCGGACCGCGCTGGAAGTCCATTTACAACACTGCGAATTTTGCCGCGAAGAACTTGAGACTCTGGCGTTTGCTTCCCGAACTGTTTCCCAGATTGGGATTCCCCTGCCGGAAAGCGACCTGGTTCCAGTCTGGCGACCTGTCCCCCGTTCAAATTCAAATCCGATTCGATTTGGGTGGTGGAAAGTCGCAACCGTCGGGGTGGCGATGGCTGGTCTGATTGTGGTCTGGTGGAGCGTCGGGCACTTTTTGCATCATCCAGGGTCTTCGCCAGCGGTTTTTTGGGAGGTTGTCAACCTCGAAGGCAACCCGGTGATTGACGCACATCAAATTGCCCAAACGGCCCGGTTTGGCCCTGGACAGTGGCTAGAAACTGATGCCAGATCCCGCGCCAAAATCACCGTCGGAGAAATTGGCTCGGTCGAAATTGACCCAAACACCCGCATCAAGCTGGTTCAGGCTGGTCAGGCCGAACATCGGCTTGCCCTTGACGAAGGCCGGATGCACGCCCGGATTTATGCTCCGCCACGGGTATTTTTCGTGGATACCCCGTCGGCGGTGGCGATTGATTTGGGATGTGCGTACACCCTCGAAGTCAACAAAGACGGCGACAGCACCTTGCAGGTCACGTCCGGGTGGGTCGCCTTGATGCTCAATGGACGCGAATCGCTCGTTCCAGCCGGGGCAACCTGTGTTACCAAACGCGGCAAGGGGCCTGGCACCCCATTTCTGGCCGATGCCAGCCAGGCGTTTCGGGTTTCGCTCAATCGGTTTGATTTTGAATCAGGCGGAACACCGGCACTGAATATCATCTTGACCGAAGCGCGACGCAAAGACGGCATTACGCTCTGGCATTTGCTGGCTCAGGTGACGGGTGCTGAGCGCGAACGTGTCTATGCACGACTCGCCGAATTGATTCCACATCCGCCAGCCATTACCAGGGACGGCGTGCTCCGACTGGATCAAAAAATGCTGGATCAATGGCGCGAACAAATTGATTTTGCGGCATTGGGGTTGGTGGTTGACGGTTCAGCCAGCGGGGCCATAACCCAGGTTAAAAGCCTGCATGCCCCACGCTATGCCCACTCAGCGACATTGCTGAACACCGGGCAGGTGTTGATTGCTGGTGGAATGGAGCGCATGGGGACGGTTCAGGAGAGTGCTGAGTTGTTTGACCCACGGACCAGAACCTTCAAAACCGTTGGTCGCATGGTGTCCCGGCGGGTCAACCACACGTCCACGTTACTTCCAAATGGAAAAGTCCTGCTGACTGGCGGCTCAGACGAAACCTTCTTTTCGGGTGCCCTGTCCACCGCTGAACTGTTTGACCCGCTCACCGGACAGTTTGAACCAGCCGGAACGATGAATTTCCCACGGCTGGCCCATCGGGCGACGCTGCTCCCCAATGGAACCGTCTTGATCACTGGCGGGCAAACTGCCACCGACAAGCTGGCGAATGCCGAAATCTACGATCCGATTTCAGGGACTTTCACCTTACTGGCAAGCTCGATGAGTTCACCGCGCACTGATCACACGGCAACGTTGCTTCCGAATGGCAAAGTGTTGATCGTTGGTGGGGCCACGGGTTTGGTTCGCCGCGAAGACCCGATAGCAACGGCTGAATATTTTGACCCACCATCCCAAACTTTTTCGCCGGTTGGCATCCTGTCAGTTCCGAGGTTTAAACATTCAGCTCAGTTGTTGCCCAATGGCAAAGTTCTGATTTTGGGTGGTTCAAATGCAATGATGTGGAACGGTCAGTACACGAGCGCTGAACTCTTTGACCCACCCACTGGCCAGTTTTCCCCAACGGGCAATATGAACACGGCCCGCTACAAGATCAGAGACGCGGTCGTGGCCCTCAAAAACGGGAAAGTGTTTGTCGCAGGTGCCAGCCGACGTGTCGAACTCTATGACCCAAACACCGGGTATTTCTCTGAAGTTAAAGGGGATCTGGGGATTTTAACCTATTATGCCACCGCCACTTTGCTTCCTTCTGGCGAAGTCCTGATCGCTGGTGGCTATAGCCAACAACTTGAAGGCACCACCAGCGCCTGGATTTATAAGCCGTAGGGCAGCCGTGAAATAGTGAAGTAGCATGTAGTTTATCCATCACGGCTGGTACTCAATTTTCAACTATTTTGTCGGTCAGGAGTACCGCATAAATCTTTCCAAACCGGCTCTGGCAACTGACTGCTGACTTGTACCCTTTTGCGATGAAAATTTTGTTTTAGAAAGCAGTCAAGTAACTCAATCAAAGAAGCTTAGCACGCCACTGACTACTGACTACTGACTACAAACTGGTATTGGAAAAATGAAGGAGTCCCGTATGAACACATTTTCACGTCGGCATTTTTTTCAACTTGGTTTATTTGGCGCGGTTTCCGTTGGAATTCCAGACCTGTTGATGCCGCCTGGCCTGGCTCCGACTGAAAAAACGGATGATTTAGATCATTACAAAGAGCATCTGGAAGTTTCGGAGAAAATCAAATCTGGAGGCGCCTGGGCGGCAACTGAATTTGTGGACCAGGGCCCGTTTTATATTGCTGGCGCTCCGTATCGAGCCAAGCTTTCGCCTCCGCTGGCTGAAGGCACGGTGCTGGTGGTCAAAGGCCGGGTTTGGGATTTTAAAACTCGAAAGCCGGTGCCAATGGCCTTGCTCGATGTCTGGCAGGCTGATGCCGGTGGGGTCTATGACTTTGAAAGTAATGATGAACGACGGCCTCCGAAAGAGGGAATGACTCGCAATCGGGCTCGCCTGATGACAGATGAATCAGGGTATTATGAATTTGAAACCATCCATCCCGGTGCCTACCAGATCGGCCCAACTCGCTGGCGCCCCAGTCACATCCATTACTGGATTAAACACCCCAATTACAAAGAACTCGTGACCCAACTGTTTTTCAAAGGAGATAAGTATCAGCAAGGCGACTTTGCCTGGCGTGAATCGCTGATGATTGACCTTCACAAACAGTCTATTCGAGGTGCAACGCTTGAGACCGGCACCTTTGACATCATTCTGGAGCCGAAATAGCCGGGAGAGCGAAAGAGCGAGATAGGTAGATAGCTCAAGGAGCGAAGGAGCTAAACGAACTACTGACTACTGACCACCAACTGGTATTAGAATCATGAGGTTACCAAATGAAAATTCCTGTGTTTCACAACTTGAAAGAACGATTTCTGATGCTTCGCATCCTGGTCTTTGTGGGATTGGTGGGTGTGATCAGTTGTGCCAGTCAGGCGAATGATCAAACCAAACCGCAATCGGAAAAACTCTCCTGGACAACCGTGATCGCTGGCAAGGATGAGCCTGGAGAGCGGCTTCACGTTTCAGGCCGAGTCTTGCGAGCCGATAAGAAAACACCCGTGGCTGGGATTGTGGTTGAAGTGCATCACACCGATGCTCAGGGGTTATATAACCCGAAAGGTACTGGCCAGGCTCCGCCTCGACTGCGGGCCAGGCTTCAAACCAATGCCCAGGGGCAATATGAGTTCCACACGATTAAACCAGGGCCTTACCCTGACGGCGGCAACCCGGCTCATATTCATTTTGCCGTATATCGTGAGGGCGAGCCGAAACAGTACTCTGAAATCTTTTTTGCCGGTGACCCAAATCTGACTGAAGCCTTTTACAAAGAAATGCGCGATGAAAAGGCAAACTATGTTGTGAAACAGCCGGTTCGAAACAATCAGGGTGCGCTCGAATGTACATACGACATCATCCTGAGTCACTAACCAACGACAACAAATTACTTCTAAAGGAGACCGACCATGTCCAAATTGACACTCTCATGTTTCTTGTTTGCCACCATGTTTTTCACTGGATGCCATACACTGGCTCATAGCCACGGAGAGGCCAATCACGGCGCCGTTGCCAGCTCTGAAACTTCAATCGGTGTTGCGGCGCCCGCATTTGCTGGAACAGACACCAGCGGCAAAACCCATCGGTTGTCAGATTACAAGGGCAAGTTTGTAGTTCTGGAATGGTTTAACCCTGAGTGTCCGGCAGTCCGGCCACATTATGCCAATAATGCAATGCAAAACTTACAGCGCGCCTATACAGGCATGGGTGTGATCTGGCTGACGATTGATTCTTCGGCGCCAGGAAAACAAGGTCATTTAACCCCTGACCAGGGGAAGGCGGTGCTCAAAGAACGCAATGCGGCCCCAACGGCGTTGATTCTGGATTCAGATGGAAAAATCGGTCGTACTTTTGGTGCCAAAACCACGCCGCATATGTTTGTGATTGACCCAGGCGGCAAGCTGATTTATGCCGGTGCGATTGATGATCGAAATGGAAAGAATTTCGTCCAGGCCGCCCTCGACGAAGCCCTGGCTGGCAAACCCGTTTCCGTTCCCGCAACCCAGTCATATGGCTGCTCGGTAAAGTATTGAGTTGATCACGAAGTAGCGAAGGAAGATCGCCTTGCTCCTCCTTCGCTATTTTCTCAGTTCGCTTGTTCATCTGAAGTCCTCATGGTAGTTTCACAAATTAAGTTTCCACCACATACTGTTGAGAAAGATTTGATTACGGAGACACGCCATGAAGACCGGTCGGCTACAACTTCGCTCTGGTATCAAGCCACCATTGCCTCGTCCAATGGTAACTGTGATTACAACCACCACGATTTTGGTGGGTATTGGGGCCGCGGTGGCCGTCTGGGTTGGGATAACCCCTGCCTTGTGGGTTAAACCCGTCAGAACTGAGCCAATCCAGCTTGTCGCGGCTTTTTCAAATCAGCCGTTTGCTGGTGTGAAACAATTCCGGTTTTCAGGTTTGGAAAGACCAAAGTTGTCTGATTTTCTGCCCCGGTTTGAACGCAAAACAACTGATATGCTGGTTGAGCAAATGCCGATTTCCCAGGGTGAGTCTTCCAAACGAAATCGGAAAGAAACAGACCCATCAGATATCTTTCCGATGTCGCATCCGGCCCCGAGCCTGAACCCAAATTTTACACCTGATGAATACACGGCGCCGGTTGGTACGTCCTTGATTTTGCTGGGCCATCGGTTGTGGCAGCAAACGATTGATACCGACCCGAAAGAGTTGGGCAAATCGCTCAATCTCGACAACCCGGATTATATTTCGGTCGGTGTGCTGCCCCAGGCACTTTCGTGGGCACCAGAAGAAGAACCGGAAAAACCAGAGCCGACGTTCCAGAACTGATATCAGGTTGTCTACCAAATTCGAACCAAATAAAAAGGAAAGGTGGTTTTGAAAACCATCTTTCCTTTTTTGTGTGAAGGCCATAATTTTTTCTGAAGATTTATAACCGCAACTCCTTGTTTGGGAATGCCTTCTGTCGTCAAAAAAAGGTTGTTTTTTCGGAGAGCGCCCGGTAAGGTATTTTGAGTTTGGCAGTGTTATGCACCTGTTGAATTGCAAGTACATTGGCTTGTTAGCTTTTGAAAAATCGAATCTTCAACCCAGGAGTTCTGTTGTATGCGTTGTGAAAAGCGGTATCAGTTTTTGATTTGTATGTGCCTGTTGCTTGTGATTGAGGCTCTGCAGGTTGGATTGGTAACTGCCACCAGCTTTGGGCAAAAACAACGTCGTCGTACTCAATCAAAACGTAAAAAGGTAGCGCCCATCCAAAAGACAATCCCCAGCCCTGAACAAAACACCGATGTACCCGGTGACGTGAAAAAAACAACGGATGAAGCTCCAGCAAAAGAAAACCCTTCCGACACCGCTCAAACTGACCCATCCAACGCCGAATACCAGCGCTATAAGGGAGTTATTCGCGGGAATGCTATCTACAAAGTAACCCCTGATTACCCTCGTGAAGCACGCAACGCTGGAATTTCAGGCGATGTGGTTGTGAGAATCCTGATTTCACAGACTGGTGATGTCCTTGAAGCGAAAGCGGAAGGTGGACCACCTGAATTGCATGAGGCTGCGGTTGAGGCTGCATTGCAATGGAAGTTTAAGCCTACGTTGTTGAATAATGAACCTGTAAAAGTAACTGGAATCTTGACTTTCCGGTTTTCACAATAGGTTTAAGGAATGCTCATTGTCGGTCAGGCAGGGAAAACGAATTGTCTTTCCGCTTATTGCCAGGTATGGTGTCTGAAAACTTGCCAGTGTGATGCACAGGTGAGAATGTATGTTCAATGATACCCGGATTTTGGGAAACCAAAGTCATGAGAAAGCTTTAAAATGGAGGACATAAGAATTTATGCGCCGTGGAATCTGGTGTCGAATTCAAATAACAGCCTGGTTGCTGATGATTTCTGTAGCCGTCACGACTGGTCACGCCTCACAAACGACTTCAGGTGGGCTGAGTGATGTGCTCATCGAAAACCGGCGACCCAGCAGTATGCCTCCAATCCGAACACTGCACAGCGCATCACCGGTTTACCCACCCGAGTTACGCGATGCTGGAATAACCGGAACTGTCAAAGTTCGAGTTGATATTTCATCTGACGGTGATGTGACCAATGTCAGTGCCGTGAGCGGTCCCCCTGAGTTTTATGATGCGGCGTTTGAAGCTGCCTATAAATGGAAGTTCGAACCGGTACTTTTGAATAATCGCCCCGTCCGGATAAGTGGAGTCCTGACATTTGGGTTTGTCAGATGGTAAGGAATGAAAATTAAATAACTTCATCATTTTTTCACCACAGAGGACACAGAGG
>CAZXCE010000414.1:0-7565 GCA_964639175.1 uncultured Clostridia bacterium | reverse complement strand
AGAACCAAGAACCAAGAACCAAGAACCAAGAACCAAGAACCAAGAACCAAGAACTATCTTCATTCTTCATTCTTCATTCTTCATTCTCAACTCTTCCCTGAGCAAACGGCGTGCCTGACCTGAAAACAAGCCTGGCTGGAAAGTCCAACTCATTCTTGAGTTTTGACAGCTTGTAGAGTATAACCATCGAGCTTTTCTGCACCTCATTCGCCACCATCAAACCCCGACCATCTCACATTGATTTAGGACGCAAGTCATGAGCGATCCGCTACTCCGAACCAAACCCGGCGATTTTATCGAAACACAAGAAGGGGCTGACAGACCAGGATATGAAAGCAGCCGAACTTCTTTAAATCGCTGGCTTGATATTCTGGGGAGGGAGCACAAAACCGCATTTCTGTTTGAACTGGAAATGTGGATCAAGTGCTTTGACCGATTCTTTCGCATCAAAAACCATCCGCTGTCAGAGCAAGAACTCAAGGATATTGTCCGGCGCGACTTTACCGAAGAATTGCGGATTGTTCGGAATGCAACCCTGCGGATGAGCTATCTCTGTGGCGAGATCATGAATGCCGATAGCGTCGGTGTAAAACGGTTTAATCATTACATCGAAGGTCACCTCAAGCGAGTTCACACCATGGACAGTCTGGTGGAACGATTGCTGACCCAGCCAACCCCCGAAGATTCGCTGGCTCTGTTGACGGAAAGCCTGGCTGATATGCGGGTGTTGATTGATGATTTGACCCGGCTGTCATCGGTCAGTTTTCAATCCTTTACCAGCATGGGGAAACTGATCAACCGCGAAATCAAACGCTGCCGGTATATTGATCTGCTGATGATCTATAAATTTAAGCCGCAGTATGACCGGATTGAAAACCAGCGGCTGTCAGTGATTGTCAAAGGCATCTCAAATGACTTGCTGCGGCAGGATATGGCCAAGATTTTCCTCGAATTTTATCGCCTGCTGCGCTACCTCGATTTTATCCAGACGGATCTCAGCCAGGACCGCCCGCTCAAAGATTCAATTTTGATTTTTACCTTGATCAATGCTGAAGCTGAAATGCTGATTGAGTTTCTCAACATGCGGGTGATGAAAATCTCGGACCTGCCAGTTTTGGTTTCAGAAGCGATTGATGCCACGGTCTATGCGCTCGAAATGGAATTGCGCAAAGTGTTTGGCCGTGAATTGATTGGATTTGTGCATCTTCGGCAGGCCCCGCCGATTTACGCCAAAGTTGAAAACTCACACGGGTTGCTTCGGGATTGTTTCCAGCAATCCATCGTTTCGCTGGCTCAGGTCTTTGATCCCGAATTCGACGGCAGCATGGTATTTGACACCTTTCAAACCAAACTGGAGCAGTCGCTTCGATTGCGTAGCGACACCTGGCGGCTGCTGTGTCATTTGCGCCGATTTGAAGAGCGCTCCGATAAATCGAAAGTCGTTCCACTCATTGAGCAAATCACTGTCTATCGTGACACGACGCTAAAGTATTTAATGTATAAGGATTGGGACGAATACGAGCGCTTTTTAGAAGAAGTCGTCGCCGCCCGCAATCTGGAAGAACTCCTCAAAGTCAATCACCTGTTTGGGACTTTTCTTGAGACGCTGCTGGGTCAGGTCAATATGCGTGCTGTTTTGGCCAACCATCCATTTACTTACCCGCCGCTCGAAGACTAACCCCAACCCATACTTGCAAAAACAAAACCGCGTGAGTCTATTTGATTGAGATTCACGCGGTTTTGTTTTGCGGTTTGTTGATGAGAATTGCTTACTGAAGGCGGTTCAGCACTTTTCCAATGGTTTGGGGCTCGAACGCATACATCGGTGATGAATACAGATATCCGTTCTGGCCATAGGCAAAATACCCATCTGGTAACGGATAAGAGCCTGCTCTTCTGGCCAATCCGTCGTGGAGTGACATCATTTTTGCTCGTAACCCTCCTTGCGAGTTTTCTGACAGAGAGTCGTCAGCCGAAATGCAATAAACAAGTAACAGTGACTGAACCGGGCTCAATCGCACTGTTTCAAGCCCACCAGCCGGATACAACTCAGGAACTGCATGTTGCAGGCTCTGGATCCGGGTATCAACGATTTCCTGAAATGTATTGATTAGAAATGGCTTGATTGTATCTCGTGCAAGAGCATTGTCTCTCAACAATTTAACCCTGGTGATAAACTCATCTTTGGTCATGTCGGTGAGCGTGTTCGCGCGTGGTCTGATAGTCGTCCGGTCAATGTTTGGGGGCAGCCCTGGAGCCTGGAAGCCACACAGAGTCGTTGCCAGTTCACTCATCTCACTGTCGGTCATAGTTCCAATCCGATCAAGCGCCAGATCAACCATGATCGCCGTCAGGTTATGTGCCACGATTCCATGAGTGGTTCCTTTCAAGTACTGATCTTCCATTGAAACAAGCCGGGATGTGGTTACCTCACTCAGGTGTTCGCCCGATCTGAGCGCAATAAATTGTGCGACCGCCTTGACCGAACTCTGGATTTCCGCAGGTGATGCCCCCGGTTTGGCGAAATGGACTTCAGTTCCAACTCCAGCTCTGAGCGACTGATAAAACTGGTCAAAATCCGTTCTGTTTTGGGCCTGAAGTCCCGGTTGCCAGGTTAAAAAGGCGATCATTCCCACCGTTAAAATTGCCAGGCCAATAACCAGATGGGTGATTGGAAAGTGTCGGGAAAGGAGTTTGTTCGTTTTCATAGTTCCTCCAGATCTTTTGAAGTCAATGATGTCGGTCAGAAAATGAGTGAAGCGGCCTTCCGGAGTCGGTTTTTCCGGCGAGCAGACAACTGAGCTGTTGTGTTGTGAATAATCTCCAGGTGCAATTACCGTACCATGGAAGAATTGATCTTCAATCAACTCTGATTATTGGTTAACTTATTGTACATATTCACTTTATACAAATTAAGCCAAACAGCTTCTCTCGATTTTTATTCAAATTTTTCATCTTCAGATTAAAACTTTTAACCAAAAGGTTAAACTGACTAAATCATTTATTTGTCACAAGATAACTTGAACCAATGGCAAAAACCATTCACCAAATGGTTAAACCTGTGATGCGGTTTCACACCTTTGTTCAGGCTCAAAAAAGAAACCACGAAGCAAACCGAATCCAGTTCCATTTGCTTCGTGGTTTCTTTTGATGCGAAGTAAGAGTTGAAAAAAGACCTGTTTTGAACCCTACTCTCTAGCTTCGCGGGACATACTTGAGCACCAGTCCGCGCTCGCCGACGGCCCAGCCCACGCCTGATTCCAAAAAGAACACATCATAGAGTCGCATTCCCGGCAGGGCGGTTTCTTCTTTCCAGGTCTGGCCGCCATCCTGTGTTTTCCAGAACCCGGTTTCAAATGTTGGGCCATTGAGCCGCAACGGACGATTTCCAATCGTCCACCCTGTGGAGGGAGTGGCGAACGTGGTTACATGATAGCCAGGGAAGGTCGTGGTCCGCTCAACCCAGGTTTTGCCGCCGTCTGCGGTCTGAAATTGCGTCAAATAGCGACTATCACCTTGATAGGCTTCGGCGGTCAGATAACCGTGTAGCTTGTCAAAGAAGTGAAAATTCATCAGTTCAGCTCGCGAGGCTGTCAGCGGTAGGCCAGCTTTTTCCCAGGTCTGGCCACCATCTTGAGTGGTAAAAAGACCGCCAGCCTCGACCGTGCCCGTGCCGTAATAATTCCCAATTGCCCAGCCGGTTTGGGAATCAAGGAATTTGACCCTGGTAAAAGAGAAGATTGCATCCTGGAGCTTGACCGATTTATTGAGGGTTGCCTCCAGCGACCCACAGCGGGCCCAGGTCTTGCCGCCATTCTCAGTTTTGAGCAACGCCCCATAATTACCGGCGGCATACCCGATCTGGGGGCTGATAAAATACACCGCCAGTGCATCCATCTCCGCCAGCCGTTGCCAGGTTTTGCCACCATCTTCGGTTTTCAACAGGACCTGTTCATCGCGCAAGTCCCGTGCCTGAGTACCAAGCGTGCCTCCGATCAATGCCCAGCCACGGAGCCGATCAATAAAGAACAAATCATTGACAACGCCACGGGCGCCAATGGACTGTGAATTCCAGGTTTCGCCGCCATCTTCGGTTGACAGCACCATACCTTGAATACCAGCCGCCCAGCCATGCCCGGCATCGGCAAAAAATACGCGGGTCAAATCGGTTCGAAGAGTCGGATATTGCCTGACCCACCCGGTTGGTGGTGCCTCAGGTGGTGCCAGCAATGCGCCGAGGTCTTTGGCCTTGAATGAAGCTGGAGTTGGGGAAAGCGGTGTCAGAAACTTGATTGGTGGATGGGGCTTGACCAGTTTGGGCGCGGGCGGTTTGGCCGGGGCCGCTTCGAGCAGCGCTTTGGCAGTGCTCGCTTCAACCAGTTTGAGACCAACCCCACCGGACACGCCGCTTTCCGGCGGGAGCGGGTTCCCCAAATTCGGCAGCATCAGAGAGGCTAATTCCTCACCTTTTTCTTTGCGGCTGGCTTCAGCAATCCAGGGGCGAGCTGAGGTGTCTGACGGAGTTTTTGAATTCAATTCCTGAGGCTTGGAGGTCCCTTTTTTCGGGTCAAGTCGAGAGGCTGTCAGCGTGGAAGACTGAGTATTTGTCGGGGCAGGAGCTGACTTCGCTGGTTCCTTTGGGAGGGCTATCAGTTGGGGACGCCTGGAAATTTTGCTGGCCAGTGCTACCGTCGGCGTTTCCAATTTCAATTCCGGCTGGGTATTTTTTGGTCGAACTGGCGCAGAAGATTTGGGCTCGACCGTCTTTGACCTGGGTGGGGTGCTGGTGGCGATGTCCGTTTTCGGTTGAGACGTGGGTTTGCTGACGGAGGTACTCTGGGCTTTCCCGAGCGTTGTGCCCGTGGCTGGTTTCCCTGGATCAACCTTGGGTGTTGATTTACCCGTCGGTGATTTACCCGCATCTGGTTTGGCTGAAGAGGTATTGGCCGCTATTTTGGCAGGATCGGATTTTGGTTTTGAAGGTGTGGCTGGAGTCGGTGTTTTACTCGCCACGGCTGATGGTTCTGAGGACGGTACACGGGAATTTGGCGACCCATTTGGACCATCATAGGACGTGGCAAAGGTGCTTTTCCCAGGCAGGGTCCGTGAATACCGCTGGGCATCGGCTGGCGACCCAAAGCGACCAACCCGAATCCGATACCAGGTGCCTTTCCCAGGGATTTCGGCACGCACATAATAGGCGGTATGACCGGCGGCTTTGAGCTGGGCCACCTGGGCCCGAGCCGCCGCTTCGTCATTGGTTGAACCGACCTGCAATGTGTATCCTCCCCCTCCTTGATACGCCGAGGTCATTCCCGTGGCGAGGCTGAGGGTGAGTACCAGCAGCAGGCTCAATCCCAACCAACTCACTCTGAAACGTCTGGCGTGTCCCGGCTTGTCCTGTGATGCTTTCAAATACCAAATCAAGGTCTGAACTCCTTACAACGAAATTCCAAGCTGAGCGGCGATAAAGCTCAGCACATCAACACTTTCCTCGATGCGTTTGGCGGTCGGTTTCCCAACGCCGTGACCGGCCTGAGATTCGACGCGAAGCAAAATTGGGTACCCTGATGATGTTGCCGCTTGCAGTCGAGCCGCCATTTTTCGAGCGTGAAGTGGATCAACCCGAGTATCGGACTGGGCGGTCATAAGCAATACGGCTGGATATGGCGTTTTTGGCGTGACGTGGTGGTAGGGAGAGTATGCCACAAGCCAGTGAAACGCGTCTTGGTCTTCTGCACAACCATATTCGGGAATCCACGTTCGTGCAATCAAAAAATGGTGATACCGCAGCATATCCAGCAGCGGCACCTGGCATACCACAGCTCGAAACAAATCAGGGCGCTGGGTCAACGCGGCGCCGACCAGCAATCCGCCATTGCTCCCGCCCTGAATCGCCAGTTTTTCCGGGCAGGTATACTGGTGTTGAATCAGATACTCTGCCGCGCAGAGAAAGTCATCAAACCCATTTTGTTTCCGGTCCCGCATCCCGGCTGTATGCCATTCTTCGCCATATTCACCGCCTCCGCGTACATTTGGCAATGCGTACACGGCACCCGCATCGAGCAACGTCAACAGCGACCCTAAAAATTCAGGGGTCCGACTGATATTAAATCCCCCATATCCAGTCAGAATTGTTGGTGCCATCCCATCGAATTTGAGATGTTTGCGGTGAACAATAAACATGCTGACCCTGGTCTGGTCGCGCGATGGGTAGATGACCTGTTTGATGATATAGCTGGCCGGATCAACCAGGGACTCAATCTGGTCAAAAAGGGTGAGCGATTGTGTTTCAGTCTCAAAGCAATACACCGTGGTCGGCACGGCAAAGGAGGTCAGGCTAAAGAAAATTTTGGTTGAATCCCATCTGGCAGACAGACCCGTGATGGTGCTGTATTTGGGGACGGGTATTGAACAGGTGAACGAGCTTTCCAAATCGAACAGGCGTAACTCTGACTGAGCCCTGGTCAGGTATGAGCACACCACAAAGTGGCCGTGAGTTACGGCAAACGATTCCAAGACCGAGGCTGACTGGCGGATGACCATTGCCCAGGGGGCTTTTAACTCAGCCAGGTTGACCTTCATCAGGCAAAACCGGGGCGCGTTCCAGTTGGTGCGAATCAGTACTGATTCACCGGCAAATTCACCAAAAAAAGAAGCATTGATGTTTTCGACAACCGGCACAAACCCTAAATCGCTCTGTAAATCAAGCAGGTACAGGTCCTGGTAATCAAAGGTTCGAGAGGCGGTCACCAGCACATAGCGGCCCGAAGGGGAGACCTGCACATGAAAATATTCTTCCGGTTTGCGATGAGGGCCAAAAACAACCGGGTCGGCTTCAAAATAGGATCCCAGGCGATGAAAGTAGATCCACCGGTGATAGTGTTCCTGTCCAGTTGGTCGTGTCCCACGACCAGGATATCGGGTGTAGTAAAATCCGTGACCGTCAGGCATCCAGGCCAGCGAAACAAATCGAGTATCCGGAATGATGTCCGGCAGGTACTCGCCAGTGGTGACATCCAAAATTGACAGCGTGCTCAGCTCGCTTCCATTGTCTGAGAGTCCAATGGCGACTCGCCTGCCATCCGGCGATGGAAACCACCAGTCCAGGGTCACCGTCCCCTGTTCGCTCAAGGTATTTGGATCAACCAGGACCCGATCTGGCCCAGAAAGTGTCTCGCGAACATAGAGCACCGCTTGATTTTGCAGCCCCGACCGTTTGGTCCAAAAGTATTTGCCCCCATACACCGAAGGTGGTGATATTGCACCCAGTTGCGCGCAACTGGTGACTTGCTGGCGCAGGTATTCGCGATGCGGAAACGCATCCAGCACTGACCGGCAGTGGGCATTTTGCTGCGCCGTCCAGTCGTGAACCGCCGTTGCCTCACCGTTTTCAAGCCAGCGGTAAGGGTCAACAATGGTCTGTCCGTGCAGTGTGTCGATGATTTCTATCGGCAGTGTTTCAGGTGGCGGAAGCATAGGGCGGAAGACATTAGGCTGAAGAAAGCGGGCTTAGGGAGCGTTAAAAATTATCTTCCCGTTTTCATTTGGAGGGCAGGCATTTG
>CAZXCE010000413.1:0-7608 GCA_964639175.1 uncultured Clostridia bacterium | reverse complement strand
GCATGATTGAGAACAAATTCATTGACCTTGAAGAAGACTTGCCAAAGACGTTCGGATAAAGGCATGGTGTAGCACATCTCACTTTTCATCAGGAATCCAGCATGGTTATCCATACACTGTGGGTGGGGCTGGCCAAAGCGTACCTTCGTTTGGCTCCGGCTTTTCCCTCACCCGATTACCTTCCGCTTGACCAACTCACGCTTGAAAGCGGCCTTGGTCGGGCCCAAGAAGAATTTAACGACGAACTCACCTGTGGTTTTTTGAAACTGTTTGAAAACAGGCCACTTCCCACGGGAAAAATATTACTTGACCTGGGGTGCGGCTTTGGCGGGCGGACAGTGGCCTTTCAACAGAAAATCCAGGGCACCACCATTGGGATTGAAATTGACCAGCGCATTGTGGATTGTGCCCGCGAATTTGCCCGACGCAAAGAGACAGCGAAGGTGTCGTTCGTGGCTGGTGTCGGCGAATCATTGCCATTTGAATCCGCCAGCCTTGACGCCATTTTTTGTTATGACGTCTTTGAGCACGTTCAAAACCCACAGCAATGTTTAGCTGAATGCTTTCGAGTACTCAAACCAGGTGGCGAATTCTGGCTTGTTTTTCCACCCTACCATCATCCAACCGGTGCCCACCTGGAAGGCTATGTCTCGCATATGCCTTATGCCAGTGTGCTCTTTTCCGCCTCGACGCTGTTGAAGGCAATTGACGAAATCCTGGCCAGTCGAAAAGGGACCTTTCAGCCGCTGGCGCTCTATCCTGGCCATATTTTGTATTCGCTCAATGGCCTGACGATCCGCTCTTTTCGCGCCATGCTCAGACAATCCGGGTTTCAGGTTGATTCACTCACCTGTTTGCCGCTCTTTACCAAAGCCAACCGGCGGTACCACGCCTGGAAAATGAAATATTACGGCTGGTTTTTTGTCTGGCTGGCAACGATTCCCTTCCTTCAGGAAATGTTTACCCATCGCGTAGTGGCGGTCTTGCGCAAACCCAGGTGAATGAAGAACAGGACTGAGGGCCTGGGGCTGAGGGCTTGGGGCTAAGGGCTGGAAATACTCGGGTTGAAGATTTTCGATTTTTGGGTTGTCTGACCCGTTTTCTTCAGCCTGCCTTCTTCAGCCCCCAGCCCTTAACCCCCAGCCATGTTCTTCATTCTGCCTTGATTCCCAACCACTCGTCTTTGGTGGTGGGCAGCAGGACCGAAACCGCCAGCGGGTGCTCAAGTCCAAGTTTGGCAAAGGCATGCCAGAACTGCTTCATTAAATGGCTCTCGATATCGTCGTGAAAGGCAAAATCCTCGATCCAGAATTTGACGGTGTACTGAATCGCCACCGGTGAGTATTCAACCAGCCAGACCTTGATGGGCTGGTCCTTGAGAACTTGCGGCACCTGCTCGACGGCCAGTGCGACAGCTTTCTCAACCATTTCAGGTGATACCTGGTGCTTTACCAAAATTCGAAGCTTTCGAGCATGCAATTTGGTTGGCGCGTAAAAGTTCACCACATCAGCCGTTGAAATGGCGTGATTTGGCACGGTGACCAGATCCCCATCGAAGGTTTGCAAAGTGACGGAACGCCAGCCCATCTGGACCACTTTCCCCTCAAAGGTGCGGTAGAGGATCCAATCTCCCAGTCGAAGCGGACGCTCCAGGTGAAGCGCAATACCGGCAAACAAATTGCCCAGGGTACTCTGAAGTGCCAGCCCTAAAACTACGCTGATGACGGTCGAAGTCGCCAAAAACGGGGTTAAATCCGCCCCAAAAACATTCTGAATGAGCACAATCCCCAGAATGCTGAAAATCAAGACCCGCGCGATGTCGCGCAATAGCCAGGGAATATCAACCTGCCGCCGCTCCACCAGAAGATAATCAATCCCGAGTGTTTCCAGTGTCTCGACGATGATATAGAGGATGAGTCCAACCTCAACCACATCAATTACTTTGCGTATCAGTGAGGTTGAAAATTGTGGCTGCCAGTGCAAAAACACCAGCACGGCCCCCAACCAGACGGCAATCCGCATTGGATAGTGCATCCGCGCCAGCAACAAATTATCAATCTCAGTTTCAGTGCTTTCAGTAAAATCCCGAAACCATTTATAAAAATAGCGAAATCCGATTTCCCCCAAAATCCCGGTCAACACCGAAACCCCAAAGGTAAACCATACATTTTCAAAGAGGTGTCTCCAGATTTCAGGCGGCATCTTTAACTCCGTAGCTCCGAATCATTGCGTTGCTTCACATATCACCGGCAAAGACACCTCCAGCAGACAGGCTGCGAACATCCAAACCTGTGGAAATGAAAGCGCATCAATGACAGAGAATGGTACTGACTCCCGTGGGGATGGGTGGGAAATCAACTGGGTTGAGGAACAGCCAGAAATGGGAATCCTGGGAAAAATCATAAGGGAAAGCCAGTTGAAGAGATCTGGCTTTCCCTTTTTTCACGCGACTACTTCAACAAATCAACCAGTTCCTGAACCGCCGCGGCTGATTTATCCAGCGCAGCTTTTTCTTCTGGAGTCAGGCTGATTTCAATGATCTGCTCGATCCCATTGGCGCCCAGTTTGACCGGAACGCCAATAAACAGTCCGTTGTAGCCATATTCGCCTTCCAGCAATGCAGCGCAAGGCAGAATTTTCTTCTTGTCCTTGAGAATGGCTTCCACCATTTCAACCGAAGCTGAGGCCGGAGCATACCAGGCCGAGGTGCCGAGCAACTTGACGACTTCGGCGCCACCGTTGCGAGTCCGGTTCATAATCGCTTCGATGGTTTCGGCTGGGAGCAACTCTGGAATCGGAATCCCCGCGCAGGTTGAATAACGTGGCAGCGGCACCATGGTGTCGCCGTGACCGCCCAACACAAACGCGGTGATGTTTTCAACCGACACGTTGAGAGCTTCGGCCAGGAAGAACCGCATGCGGGCTGAGTCGAGCACGCCGGCCATCCCGATTACGCGATTGCGTGGAAAGCCGGAAACCCGCTGCGCCACGGTACACATGGCATCAAGTGGATTGGCAACCATCACCAGGATGGCATTGGGTGAATATTTGGCGACCTGCTCGGTGACGGCTGCCACAATTTTTTTGTTTTCTTCAACCAGATCGTCACGGCTCATGCCGGGCCGACGCGGTTTCCCAGAGGTAATGACGACGATATCGGAATTGGCGCTCGCCTCATATGAAGTTGATCCAGTCAACAGCGCATCATAGCCTTCGACCGGTGCCATTTCATTCATATCCAGGGCTTTTCCCTGTGGCAACCCTTCGACAATATCAATTAACACAACATCTGCAAGTTCTTTCAATGCAATCAGTTCGGCAACAGTTGCACCAACGTTGCCGGCACCGACAACAGTGACTTTTTTACGACCCATAAAAAATTCCCTTCTGTTCTGACAGGTATGAAAAATAGATTCGTCCAGGAGGCATAAAGGGACGAATAAAATGCGCGCGAAAGCATACGTGGCAAGTCGAAATTTGGCAACAAGTTCGGTACGGTTCCTGGCTTCGGCAAACACCAAATTGATGTCTGAACTGTCGGTAAAAACCCCCGCCCTCTTGTGTCTCACCACGGTTTCAGGTAAATGAAAGGGTCTTTTCCCTTCAGTACCATTTCATACTCCTATTTTCCGACTTCCGCTCATCCTCATGAGACCCCGAACCCGGATCTGCATCATGCTTTTGGTGCTGTGTGGTGTGGTCAGCTTCAACTGGCTAACAACTCTGGCTGTGCCACCAGAACGCCTGGCACCATCAGCGGAAGCCCTCCCTCTCCCTGATCTGGCTGCGCTTGGACGGCCTTTTTTTCGGACCTACACCGACCGTGATGGGCTTCCCCAAAATACCATTCAGGCACTGGCGGTTGATTCGCGTGGCTATCTCTGGATCGGCACCCAGGATGGCGCTGCCTGTTACAATGGCCGCCAATGGACGACGGTTCGCCTCCCGAAAGAGGCCGCCTCCAATTTTATCCAGCATATTTGCCCGGCACCTGACAATCGAATCTGGTTTACCACCGACAAAGATGATGTTTGCTGTCTCAATCAGCAGGATGGCACCTGGCAGTATTTTTCGGTTGCGCCACCACAGTCCACAACTTCCGCGATCAGTGCCGCACGGGTCTTGCCGATCCTCCCCCAAAACCAGCGAACGCTTGTCGTAGCCACCACCAGTGGTGAGGTGCTTGTCTTTGAGCAAGGACAATGGCACCCGCTGGAAAGCATTCCAAAACAACCAGGGGATTGGGTCACCGCATTTGGTGAAGCAACTCTCCCAGATGGAAAACCTCAGATCTGGATCGGAACACGAAACCGTCAACTCTATCAAAATTCAGGTTCAGAATGGATCTGGGGTGGGCTTCCGCAACTCCCCTCCAGGGTACCGATTTTGAATATCTCTGCGCTCGTCGATCAAAAAGGGATGACACAATTATGGGTGACCATTGGCAGAACCATCTGGCATCTGGATGGAGGATGGACACCGATTGAGTTGCCCGGATCCCTGTTTGGAAATCAACTGATCCATATTGTGACATCCCTGGTAACCACTGATGCGCAGGGACAGACCATTCTCTGGGTTGGAACCAATGCCGGCCTGTTGAGATACCACACTGGACAATGGACCCTGTTCGACATCCGCCAAGGATTGCCCCATAACTTTGTGTATCAGCTTTTGGAGATCAAATCCGGGAACTCCATGCCGATTCTCTTTATTGGTACGCTCGGCGGGCTCTCCCGGCTGGTTGAAGGAAAATGGCTTGCGATTGATACCCAGGCCGGGCTTCCGAATCCATTTGTGCTCTCCATCCTCGAAAGCGTAAAGCCTGACGGCCCGCCGTCATTCTGGTTTGGCTCGTTTGGAGGCGGGCGCGGTGGCTCACTTTCAAAGTTTGAAAATGGACAGTGGACCAGTTTCGAAAACCATGCCGTCATTCCCAATAATGTTGGTTGGGCATTGAGTGAAATTACCTCAGCGGATGGAACAAAGAAAATCTGGTATGGATCAAATGCCGGATTGTTTGAGCTAAATGGTCAGGAGTGGCATAAGATCCCAACCCAACTCAACCCGGCTACCGGTGGGGTCATGTCACTGTCTCCGGTCTTGAATGAACCAGGACAACCCGAAGAGGTCTGGGTTGGCTTAAGTAACGGGCTCCTCCACTTTTATAACGGCGCCACCACGACCTACACTACAGAATCTGGCCTCCCCAGCAATACCGTCACCCAGTTGCTGACCACAACCAGCCAGAATGGCCAGAAAGTTGTCTGGGTAGGGACAACAGCCGGGCTCGCCCGCTTTGAAAACCAGCAGTGGACGGTGTATACCCGCCAAAACGGCCTGGTGTATGATCATATTCTGAGCCTGTGCGAATCACGCCCGGATGCCAGTTCGCACTTTCTCTGGATTGGCACTCGCGGTGGTGTTTCCCGACTCGATCTGTCAGCTTCGCCCCCGGTCTGGAAGAATTTTTCTGAAACCACGATCCCGGCCCTACCCAACGACACGGTGTATCAGATTCGCGAAGATTCCCGCCACCGAATGTACTTTTCGACCAACCGGGGAATTCTCCGGCTCACAGCTCAATCACCTTCCTTTCAAGATTATACAGTTACATCATTTTCACTTGAAGATGGCCTGCCAAGCAACGAGTGCAATCGCGGCGCCTCGCTGGTTGACCATCAAGGCCGGCTCTGGTTTGGCACGATTGCGGGTGCAGTTGTCTTTGATCCAACCAAAGAAATTCCAGATACTTCGCCCAAACCCCTGTTTCTCGAACGCATTCTGGTTGGTGGGCAACCGGCGACCTCCCAGGCAATTCGGTCACTCCGGTACACTGAAAACAATTTGTCCTTTGAATATGCCCTGCTTTCATTTTTTCGTGAGGGCGACACCCGATTTCAAACCCAACTGGTCGGGCTTGAAGCATCGCCAACCTCCTGGACAGCCGATTTCAAGAAAGAATACTTAAACCTCGGCGAAGGACAATATTGCTTCCAGGTGTGGGGCAAAGACTACGCCGGGAATGTGACAGGCCCGGTTGCCGTCCAATTTGAGATCCGCCCGGCGCCCTGGCGCTCCTGGCCAGCCTATGTGGTCTACGTTTTGGCAGGAACAGGAGCAATTTTGGGGTTGTTTCGCTATCGGTTGCGGGTGCTGCAACATCGAACTCAGGAACTGGAAGCCAAAGTTGCTGAACGCACGGCTCAAGTCGTCGCTCAGAAAAATGAACTTGCCGAAGCCAATCTCAAACTCAAGGAACTGGATCAAATCAAAGTCAACTTTACCGCCATGCTTGTCCACGATTTGAAATCTCCGCTCAGTGTGGTCAAAGCAACGCTCGAACTGTTTGAAATCGAAGAGATTATTCAACAAAGTACCCTGATGCCGCTGGTCACAGCTTCAGAACGCAGCATTGACAAAATACTGGCACTCATCAACGAAGTGCTTGAGGTCTTTCGCTCTGAAACACAGGGGATTACGCTCCGCAAATCCTTTATTGACACCGAAAAACTGCTCAGGGAATGCGCTGAAGAAGCTCGTGTGACCGCAGCAACTCACAATATTTCAGTTACCTATCGTATTGAACCCGACCTGCCATCCGTCTTTGCTGATCCCGAAAAACTGGAACGTGTCTTTAGCAACCTGTTTTCCAATGCCATCAAATTTACCCAGGATGGCGGATCAATTGTCCTTGAGTCACGCACCGTTCAAGGTCAGGGCGTCGAAACCGGAATCACGAAACTCCTCATCACCATCACCGACACCGGCGAAGGCATTCCTGCCGAAGACTTGCCCTATTTGTTTGACCCGTATCATCAAGCCCAATCCAGAAAAGCCAGACTGGGGGTTGGTCTTGGACTGGCCATTGTGAAGCGCATTGTGGCGGCTCATGGAGGCAATATTTCCGTCCGAAGCCAGCTTGGGGTGGGGACAAGTTTCACAATTATGCTACCGATTATAACCTCATCAGATCGGCTGCAAAGGGTTGAGAATGAAGAATTGAGAATGAAGAATGAAGAATGAAGAATGTGATTAGTGGTTAGAAATCAATACTTTCAAAGAACCAGGAACCAACTGCTACTTCATGGTCTACAAAAAAAGGAAGGAATTTGGATAGTTATGAAATCAGCAACTCACGAAGATGCTCAATTGATTTTGAAACTCTATGAATTACGGCGCGAAGACGTCATGCGCAAGGCACGAAACTATTATCTGTTTTTGTTCTTTCCATCGTCGGTTGATGACATTCGGGCAATTTTAACAGATCGGGAAAACCCGGAACCTGGCGCTTACTTTCGTCAGGTCACCAGTTATTGGGAAATGGCGGCATCCCTGGTGAACCGTGGCGCGCTGGACGAAGACCTCTTCCTGGACTGTAACGGTGAACATCTTGCCGTTTTTGCCAAAGTTGAGCCGTTTTTAACCGAATTGCGCCAGTTTTTTGGCCCTCAATATCTTTCGCAACTGGAACAACTCATCGAACGGATGCCCGATGGCAAAGAACGAATTGCCCGTTTCCGTGAAATGATGAAAAGCCTGGATCCGCGATAAGACAATGAAGAATTGAGAATGAAGAATGTATCTGGTGCCTGATGCTTGGTGCTTTGG
>CAZXCE010000412.1:0-7637 GCA_964639175.1 uncultured Clostridia bacterium | reverse complement strand
CGACCCGCATTCCGGTGGGTGCGCCTCAAAGCAGGCTGCCCACCGGCTACTTTCCGGCGCCCATCCGGGCGAAAACCGACCTTTCCGCAACGGAGATTCCCAAAAGAACTTGTGGCCAAATCCTGGCCCGGTGAACCATAATCTCGTCAGCATTCCCGTTGGTTCATTCCATTCATAAGCTGACTTTTCCACAATCTCATTTTTTTGCTGGAGGTATGGCCGCTATGTCGCTTGAACGCCGCACATCAATTCTGGATTGGAACACCGCCCAGTCAATTGGAAAGGAAATCATCGTCGGAAATACCTTTGCCTTTCTGACCCCAAAGACCTGGGAACATCCAACGCTTGGCTGGATTGCCAAACTCCTGACGGGCAGCGGGGTTGTGCCACCACGGATTGTTTCGCTGGCTGGAACCCATCCGGTTCAGATTGGTGGTGCTGAATTCAAACCCTTCAGACTGCCGGAGTTGAATCTGGCGACGGTGACCTGCGACAAGGCGATTTATCGAACCGAACACGATACCGTCAATTTGCTGGCCCTCAACCCGCTGGCGCCGCGTTCGTCGGCCAATCTGGTAATTTCGGTGGACGGGCGGGAATTTTCCCGACAGGCGGTTCAGTTGGGTGACCACGGAGAGGCCACCTTTCAATTGCGCGACCTTCCGGTTGGAGCCTATGAAGCGGCGTTTGAAGGAACCACCGCTGACACCGCGGGCTGTTCATTCACCGTGGCTGAATACCGCCTTTCACCACTCACCGCCGCCTTTCACCACAAGAAGTTTTCGGGCGACAATCAATTTTCATTTGGGCTGAATCTGGAAAGCTTTGGGACACCGGTTGAAGGTGACATTGCCCTTGAATTGATGGAGCCAAACCGGCGATTGGCCAAAATCACCGTCCGGGCTGAACAAGGCAAAGTCAAAGGATCGTTTTCGCTCATGGGTAATGGTCCACATACGATCAACATCCAACTGGTTGCCGACCCAGGTAAAACCGCGACGCTTCCAATTGTCGGAAGCCGCGCCAGCGAACGCCAGTCCACCACGTTTTCCAGGCTTGGGACCGAAATCAGCGGCACATTGCTGCCCACTGAGAATTCACGACTGGTTCGGGGGATTTTTCTTGAAGAAGGTGCTCATTCAACCACTCCGTTTTCGCTTGAGCGCGTCGATACCTACCGTGCCCGCCTGACGGTTCTGGGGCGAGCCCAGGCCCTCACCGTGCTGGTCATTGATCCGACGTTTCCAAAACCTCGACCCGATGCCGTCAACCCGGAAACGGCACCGTATCCGGGTGCCACGGATGAACCCTATCAACGTGGCGAAGCGCTGTTCAAAGATGGGTATTTTTCTGATTCCGTGGCTATTTTTGAACAGGCCCGGGCCCAATTTGAAAAACCGCATCCGTTTTATGCCTACTTTGCCGCTTGCTGTTATGCCCGACAGGGACAAAAAGCCCGTGCGGTTGCGGCGTTGCGGCAATCAATTGAGGATGGCTGGACTGATTTTCACCATCTGGCAACGGACGAAGATCTGAAATCGCTGCACGGCTACGAATCCTATGAATGGCTCAAGGCACGGGGCATTCGCGAGTTCACCTATGCGGAAATTACCCGGACGACCACGCTCGAATTTGAAATGCCGGGACCGGTCGGCCTGCTGGCCATTGGGGCGTTTGTGAATGAAAAACCCTGGGAAGGCTGGGCGGCCACCCTGGCACCGGTTGAACTGGCTCCGGAAATCCTCCTCCCATTGCAATGTGAGCCAGGAACCGATATCACGATCCACGTCACCACTGAAACGCTCAGTCCCAGTGCCCTCTATATGATCGTCAAAGATGCCCGCCTGTTAAGTAGCGACACACCGCTCAGTCGGCTGGCTGGTGGCATCAAGGCGTTTGTTGAAGCAACCGGGAAAGAACTTTCGGTCGGAACACCCGAGAAAACACTGGCTTATTTGGTTCAACAATCCAGTGGCACCTATCGTGGCGGCACCCCCTTTCCCCCACCCGTTATGTCCCAGGCCATGCCGCCCTTTATGCCAATGCCCCAGTCAAGACCTGTATCAGCGCCACCCGGCGGAATGATGCACACCGGCCAGTTTCAAACCATGACCTCGGATGTTTTTGAGAAAACTGGCACACTTGCCCTGCCCGAAACTCAAGAATTTGACCTCGAAACTGAGTCTGAACCGGCTGGACTCCAAAAAGAACCCGAAGTGCTCTTTGCCGGTTTGGTACCGGTCGTTCAGGGAAAAGCGAGCCTGAGGCTTTTACTTCCAGATGTATTTGCCGATTATGTCGTCGAAGCTTTTGTCATCTCTGGGCTTGATTGGGCGACCACCGAAAGCCGATTTCAAGCGAAAAAGGATCCCTATCTGTCTTTCTCGCTTCCGGCTTTTGTTCATCCGGAAGACACAGCTATTGGTCATCTCAATTTTGGAGCAACCGCCGGAAACATCCAGCTTCAGGTCCGCTGCAATGGTGTTCCCGTCCCACTGGCATTTGGCGGGAAAGCACTTCAACCAGGTGAAATTTTGGAAGTCCAGAGTGGCGAAGTGACATTTCTCACCGGGCCAGGTGTATACACCGCCACCCTTCAGCAACTTTCGACTGAAAGCATCGAAACGGCCCGTCATCAGGTAGACGCACCAGGTGTCTTTCGTCGGCTCACTCGGTCACTGGTTTTCCTTGAACCGGGCAAGTCCCTCAGTCGCGCCGAAGACAAGGGAATTCTGTCAATGCGCATCTTGCCGGGGTTGGAGAAGCCATTTACGGCACTGGTCGAAGCAACTGCGGACTATGGTCACGCCTGTTGCGAACAAACCGCCGCCAAATTACTCGCCGCCTGTGGCATGTATGCTCTGGCCAACGGCAACAGCACGCAGCGCGAAAAAGCAGAAGCGATTATCCTGGCGGGCATCCGGCGCGAGGAATCAATGTGGCTGCCGGGACGCGGGTTTAAAATGTACCCCGAATCATCAAACAGCCCGCACGATTACTATGGACCAAAAGCGGCGCGGTATTTGTTTAATCTGGATTTGCTGCGCACCGGCAATAAATTAAGCAAACCACTCAAACAGGGAATTGAAAAAGGTCTAAAAATGGCTGCGGATGCCGCCAAAGCCTATCGGTTGAACTGGCCGCTTGAAACCGCCAAATCCAGCGAAGAAGCCTACAATGTGATGCGGTTCAACTCAGATGGCCTCGTCCAGGGAAAAGCCCTGGACTATGTACGCAAGCGGGTTTCAGAAGGAAAAATCACTGATATACCGATGAATCCCTATTGCTACGGCGCGGTTTTAGAACGATCTGAATCTGCCTATGCCGCCGCCACACTTTTTCGGAGCGGCAATCGGACCGATTGGCTCCAGGCGTTGAAACTGGCCAACACAATTGTCAATCACCTCAACGAGCAGGGGTCGCTGTATTCAACCGTTGACTCCGTTGCCGCCATTGCCTTGATGTCAGAGTTGAAAGCCGCCCAGGTCATCGGCACCAGTTCCAGGGTGAAAATCAATCGGCGGGAGCTCCCCACCGCTCAGGCGATTGAACTGGCTGAAGAAGTTGAATCCATCGAGGCCGTTGATGGTGTGGTTGCGGTTGAGATCACCCGCCTGGTTGAGGAAAACTGGAGCACTTTTGAAGCTGGTCTACCGGTGCGGATTTCACTTGAAAAGGATGGTCGCCCCGGTCGTCAATTTGTGGTGGGTGATGCTATTGATTTGCGCGTCAAACTCGAAGGAGGCTATAAAACTGGCGATTTGTTGTGGGTCTGTTTGCCCGAATCACTTTCCCGGTTGATCGGAGGCGGTCAGGTAAAGTTGTTTTCCCTTGATTTTCGCGAAAAAGATGAACTGGTTGTCCCGTTGGCGGCAACTTCGATCACCGTAGACAGTCAGGGAAATATTGCTCCACAACACTATGCCGTCTGTGTCAGAAATATGTTTGAAGAAGAGCGCGCTGGAAGCCCCGGCCTGCTCACCGTTACCGTCACTCCGGCTGATACCACGCTGGGCACCTCCCTGGTCAGTCGAGCTTTACGAGCCCTGCGTGACTTGATCTGATCGGATGACTGGGGTGAGAAGATGACAAAATGACAGCCTGATTACCTTTGTCATCTTGTCACCCTGTCAGTTGTCAGTTATCACTCTGTCAGTTGCCATTCCCAAAGGATTCCCCATGCCACATTTAACGCTCTACTACACCGCCAACCTACCCGCCCAAACCAGCTTTGAGCCATTGCTGGCTCAATTTCACTCGATTCTGGCCAATGTTGGCGGCGTGAAAATCGGCAACTGCAAAAGCAAAGCTCTTCGGATCGAAGAGTTCTTCGTAGCCGATGGAACACAAAACCAGGCATTTGTGCACCTTGACCTCCGGCTGCTGGAAGGTCGCTCTCCAGAACTCAAACAAGACATTGGGAAACATTGTCTGGCCGCGATCAAAGAGGCTTTTTCTGAGCTGGTGGAACACAATCAAATTCAAATCACCGTTGAGATTCGTGATATCGCGCGCCACAGCTACTTTAAAATTCCAGCAGATAGCATTGCCCTGTGACCCGGCAGGCAATCCAGAAGCAGGGATAAAATCGCGGAGGCAGGATATTTTTTCAGTGCGTCGTTTCGCCATTCTGCCAGTTGTCATCTTGTCATTCTGTCATTCAGTCATCTTGTCATTTCTTCCTATGTCATTTGCTTACGAATATGAACGGCCCAGTTTGGCGGTTGATTGTGTTGTCTTCGGTCTTGATGTCGCTGACTTAAAAGTGATGCTCATTGAGCGCGGTGTGCCTCCGTTTCAGGGGCACTGGGCGTTGCCAGGAGGCTTTGTCAAACCGGAAGAGTCACTCCAGGTCGCGGCAATGCGTGAACTTCAGGAAGAAACCGGGATTGAACAGGCATTTCTGGAACAGCTTTACACCTTTGCCGACAAAGGCCGTGATCCACGTGGCTGGACAGTCACGGTTGCCTATTATGCGCTGGTCAACCTGTCAGACCATACCGTCCAGGGGGCAACCGATGCCCACGATGCGCGATGGTTTTCAGTTGATGATCTCCCGCCACTGGCATTTGACCACGAAAAAATTTTTCAAGTGGCACTGGAACGATTGCGTGGAAAGCTCCGCTATCAGCCGATTGGATTTGAACTCCTGCCAAAAAAATTTACCCTGTCACAGCTCCAAAAACTGTATGAAATTGTGCTCAAGCAGGACCTCGACAAGCGCAATTTCCGCAAAAAAATCCTCAGCATGGGGTTGCTGATTGACCTCAATGAAACCCAGAAAGATGTTGCCCATCGGGCCGCCCGGCTCTATTCCTTTGACGAAACCCGCTATTTCCAATTGAAGGAACACGGCTTCAATTTTGAAATTTAAGGCTGAAAAAACCAGGGATGAGGAATGAAGGATGAGGGATGAAATAAAACCAGGTCTTCATGCCTCAGCCCTCCACCCCCAGCCCTCAGCCCTTTCCCCCCAGCCCTATTCTGCATCAAGCAACTGGACAGCCCGGTGAAAAACTTCCTGAGGCGTGATGTTTTGCATACAGCGATGATCAATTGGACATTTTCTGAGCATACAGGGAGCACAATGGACCAGATTGCGAATCATATGTGCCTGCGGCGAAAACGGACTGATCATATGCGGGTCGGTTGGGCCAAAAATCGTCAGGAGTGGGCGATCCAGCGCCGCGGTAACATAGGCTGGTCCCGTGTCATTGGAAATCACCAGCGAACACCAGGTCAGAAAGGCAATGCTTTCGGCGAGACTGGTGGTGCCGGTCAGAACTCGAATTGTTGATTTGTATCGCGACTGCTCAACCACAGCCTGTGAGATATCACTTTCGTTCGCCGCGCCAATCAGGCACACTTCCGTATCACCGCGTTCGATCAACTGGTCAATCAACTTTGCAAACGATTCTGTCGGCCAGCGTTTGGCTTCGCTATTGGTCGCGCCAGGGTTAATCGCGATCCATTGCCGATCTGGGTTCAATCCTCGTTCAATCAAAGTGAAGCGGATCGCCTCGCGTTTTTCGGCTGGAATTCGAAGTTGATACGCCGGTGAATTAAAATTGACCTGTGATTGACCCGTGAGATGTTCTTCATAGCGGGAAACCAGATCCAGATAATAATAAATCTGGTGTTTTCTATGCGTCGCTGGCTCAAGCGGGACGGCATTGGTGAGCAACCACCGCCGGGCATCGGTTGGGAATCCGACGCGAACTGGCACCCGGGCACAAAACATCAGCGCCGCGGCTTCAAACGCATTTTGGAACAGAATCGCCCGGTCAAATTTTCGGGATTTGATCTTTTGCACGCAGGTCCAAAACGACTCGCTCCGGCTGTCATAGGTCACCAGGTCGTCAACCAACCCGGTGCCTTCAAACATGCCACTGACCCAGGGGCGGGCAACCAGCGTCAGGCGTGCCTGGGGAAAAATGCGGCGGAGTTCGCGCAGTGCTGGAATGGTGATGATGCTGTCGCCCACCCAGTTGGTGCCGCGAATGCAAATGTTTTCAGACATAGTCGGGATTGAGGGGGAGGGTTTGGGATTTGGGGTATTCTATCGGAAAACAGCGCCCTGCATAGTCTCAAACTCACCATCCCCGTTCTGATGGAGCACACACCATGACGTTCTGGTTCAATCTGGTTGAAAAGATGGCACGCGATTATGTTTCGCTCCAATATCGGGGCGAGAGGGAAAAGGCGGTCTATCAGATCGTGACCGACTGGCTGGCGCTCCTCAAGCGAGATGATGTCACCACTCTTGAAGTGGTCGAATTGGTAAATCAGGCTGAAGCGGAACGCACCTTCTGTCGGGATTTTTCTGTGTATCTGGCCGATCAGGTTAAAGACTGGGCCATCTCAACCGGCTATATCCCCGCTCCTCAACCCAAAGTCATTCAAATGCTCGATTTTGCCAATGATCGGGAATTCCCCTGCGCAACTGTTCGTTGGAAAACAGTTGGTGCCGCCCGATACATTAAACAAATCTCGTGCCCGTCGCGGTTTGCCGTACTTTCGCTTGAAATTTCTCCAGTTTCGAATGATCAAAACTGCCAGTTACGGTGGTATGTCACCGGGGATCAAATCCCGCCTGAGTTTCGTCCAGCCATCAAAGACGCCATTGAAATATATCAGCGTAATTACATAGAAACTGAAAAAGTAGCCATGCTGTTTGATGTAGCCGTGGTATTTGGCCGGTATCACGAGGTAGACAGCAACGAAATGGCTTTTCAAATCGCAACCCAGATGGCACTCCAAAAAGCCTTTGAGATCAATACATTGGAGCCAATTGTCAGGCAGAGTTGAGGCACTATGGTTCAATCAATGCAGGAACTGGTGGATCAAATGTATCGCGAAACCCGGCTGATGGTTGAGATCACTCCGCAAACCAATGACTTGAGCCTTTTACCGTTGGGAATGCGGAGCTTTTATGCCTTTTCAGATGGAGTAGCTATCCCGTTTGCAAATATTTACTCGATATATTCTTTCAAAAAGCACCTGATGGCAGGCAACTATCCAGTTTGGTTTAACCTCGGTGATGATGGATCCCTTGGCGGATATTTTTGCGGGCTTTTATCTACAATACTCCGGACAGTATAAACCGAATTTAAGCGGCGATGAGGCCGAACTGGTGG
>CAZXCE010000411.1:0-7661 GCA_964639175.1 uncultured Clostridia bacterium | reverse complement strand
TTTCCTATGACTGGGGAAGTGAAGCCACTCGAAGTTGCTGAAATTGCGATGGCACACGTCTTTCTCGTGAAAAACCCGGAAACCAACCTGACAGTCAACGTGATTGGCTATGATTTGTCATCTGATCCGGAATATTGGGTTGTTCAATTGGCACTGATTGATAAAAACCGGCAAGGAGATGAAGGTGATTTAGCACTGGTATTTGTCAATCAGTACACCGGGATGGTGTATTTGCCACAGAGCGTTGAGGAAGTTATTCGCCTAGTTGGTGAGTCCTTACCCGCCGATGCTGCTCCACGTCGAGTTAATCTCCAAGAATATGGTGCTCAAGAAAGTGAGGAACAAAATGCCAGCCTTAGATAATTCCGAACAAGTTTATTCATGGGTGATATCTCATTTGTCGAGAAACTTTGAGAGGCAAGGTCCTAGATCCTCACGAGGTTCTTTTTCATTGGAAGAGTTGACTCGCACGACAAGAATTGATTCCCAAATCGTAACACCGCCTCAAGCCAGAGTGGCTGCATTCCTGGCCTGGGCGAATGGTCCTCACCTATCTACCGCTCCCCCGCTTTCAGATGAAGCTATTAGCCGAGAAAGTATTTACCCAACTGAACTGCCTTTGGCTGACCAGAAATTGCTTGAAAGAATCTCAATGAATCCAAGGGTAATGGTGGGGAAACCAGTCATTAAAGGGACACGGTTAACAGTTGAATATATCTTAAATTTATTAGATCACGGAGCAACACGAAACGAAATTCTCGAAGAGTATGAAGGTATTTGTGATGAAGACATACAAGCATGTGACTTGTTTGCTTCAAAGTTCCCTGAACAAGTAAAGCTCCTCCCACCAAGAAATTGAGGTTCAAAGAATGAGATTTTTGGTGGACGAATGTACTGGGCCTGCTGTCGCACGCTGGCTTCGTTCGTTAGGACATGATGTGTATTCAGTTTTTGACGACGAATCAAGGGGAACTGATGATGCTGATGTCATCAAGAAAGCTTATGAGGAGGATCGGATTCTAATTACCAATGATAAAGATTTTGGGGAAATAGTCTTCCGTGAGGGAACCCTACACCACGGCATTATTTTTCTGCGGTTATCTAATGAGCGCAGTCCCAACAAAATTGAACGACTCAGGGTCTTGTTGGAAGGGAATGCTGATAACCTTCAAGATCAATATGTTGTGGTAACCGAAAACAAAATCAAGTTTGCTAGTCGTCGGCTACCAAACGACCCACATAGTTCAACCTGAGAAATTAAAACTTTAATCAACTCATGTTCCTGCCGTTAGCCATAAACGAAGTGATTTATTGGTTTTAGCTTTTGGTGAAACCGTCACAACCATGTGGACTGTATTCATCCCCAGAGACGCTTTCTTACATCCCGCCACCAAAAAATAGCGACCTGGTGGAAGCTTCGGGAAACAAAATCGGCCATCTACTGCAGTTGTCCGCGCCGCAATCCGTTTGAAGGTGTTTGGGATTGCGTGATGTTTTGATTGGGGAAAATCTTTGGGGAGAGCATAGACTTCAACCACCGCACCTTCGGCTGAATCCACCAACGTGAGATCAACCACGCCATAAATCATTGGCTGGTGTGTCCCAGGAAGCTCAAGGTACTCATTGGCGCCTTGTGGAACTTCATCCGGAGTTGCTTCCCGGCAATGACATTCCCACTGTTGCACGGAACCAGGCAGCGCCCAAAAGAGGATGAAGAGAAAACACTGGATCATGGTTATTTCCCCTTTCGAAAACCCTGAACCCTGAACCCTAACCCCCGTCTCACGTCGTCAACCTTCGATAAATCCCCGGCAGGCGTTCGGGCAGGCTCAAAATGTCGTCAATAATCGTGTAGCCCACCTCTCCGTACAAATCGGCCAGTTCTTTTTCTGATTCGCGTTCAATCGTGATGCAAAAGCTGGTGATGCCCATCATCTGAGCCTGACGAAGCGCGACTTTGGTGTCTTCGCGGGCATAGCGGGCGTCACCATAATCATGGTCATACGGACGGCCATCCGAGAGCAAAATCAGGAGCTTGGTGCGCGCTTCCTGGGTGGACAGCCGGTGGGCGGCGTGACGGACGGCAGCACCGAGCCGGGTATTGTTCTGATAGGTCATTGCCCCGATACGCTTTTCGATTTCCTCGCTATAGCGTTCGTGAAAATCCTTGATGACATAAAACATCACGTTGCGGCGGCCTTCGCTGGTAAAGCCATTGATGGCATAGACATCGCCGACGGCTTCGAGGGCTTCGCTCATCAGGACCAGTCCTTCTTTTTCAAGGTCAATAATGCGCTGGCCGGGTTTGGTATAGGGCATGGACGGGAAACGGCTGATCGTTCGCGCCGTGGAACTCGACATATCCAGCAGAAACGACACCGCGACATCCCGCTGGCGACGCAGGCGGCGAATGTAAATCCGTTCGTTGATCGAACCCGATGTCCGGCGGTCAATCACATTGTTGATCACCGCGTCAAATTCAAAGTCTTCGCCGTCGAGTTCACCATAGATTTTGCGCAGGTTCTCGGGCTTCATCATCTGGAACTGATGCCGGATTGACGTGATGATCCCGCTGTGTCGCGACCGGGCGACTTCGACAAAGATTCGCGAGCCGACTGGATGCCGCCGCTCGACGACACGACACCAGTTGAGGCGATAATCCTGGAGTTCGCGATCCCATTCATCATAAGAAAATGCTTTGTCGCCCGCCTCCAGTGGGTGCTCTGACGTATCGCGGTCCTGCATAATGGATGACATCACGTCTTCGAGTGGCGGCGAGGCTTCGGTTCGTTCAGCGGCCCAAAAATCAAAAGCACCACCTTGCGGCACCTGGGCGGCTTCGCTTCGGAAAGATGATTGTTCGGGCGTTGGTTCAGATTCATCTGATGGGCCGCCGTCTTCTTCGCTTTTGTGCTGGTCTGAATTTTCAGGAAGCTGCGGTTGTTTCTGGTCGCCGGATTTTTGCTCCTGAATCATGCGATAGATTTCGCGAACTGCCTGCACGGTATCAGCGACCGACGAATCCGGCTGGTCCAGGTAGGCTGCTATGATGTCTTCAAGTTGTGAAATCAGGAGCGAGTGGTCGCGCTGGACATCATCAGTTGGGCCGCCACAGAGCATCAATTGAAATAAGATTTCGTGCCAGACTTCGGCTGGTGGCAGGCTGTCAATCTTAGGCCGTGCCGCCCGCAGCCGTTCACCTACAAAATTCAGATCACGCCGAATGCCTCGATAGGCATGCCGCAATCGGCGGTCAATCCGCCCGTTTTCAAGGGTGATGAAGAGCCGTTGGGCAAGTTCAGCCTGCGGAAAGAGTTTTAACAGTGCGGCATAATTAACCACCGCTCGTTTTCGTGGCGGCGCCGGGTAATCTTGGGTGAGTCTGGTTTGAATCGCGAGCAGATCTGAGGTGTCTTCGACAAAGGTGCCATATTCGAGTTGCCCGGCGGAGTGGGCGGCCAGCACTTTGTACAGCCGAAAATTGGTTTCTTCATCCGGAAAGTCCGCAATGACCGACGGCAAATAAATGGTTTTTCCGTCGCTGATCCGTGCCTGTTCGGGCATTGCCGAAAGCGGGCTGATCGTCAGGCTTTTCCCGGTGAGTCCTTCGACATACATCCGGAGCACCTGTGAAACCCGGTCGAGCATCAGTCCGCTTTCGCCACCGCTGAGTGTTTCGCGACTGGCCCGTGACTGCAACCCATAGTATGCCTGTGCGTTACGGGTATCCTTTCCATACAGCTCAATGCCTTTGAAGGCCCAGGTGCGAAATTGTTCAAGCGAAGCCTGCTGCAGTGCCTGTGGGCTGGCCTTAAAACAGGCAATCGCTGAAGTCGCATTAAACATGCTGATCTCGCTGAGCACTTCCATAATGCCAACAACCAGTTTTCCGGTCTGGTTGCGGTCACGATGATTGGCAAGGGCGCCAACAATTTTGGGGCTGATTTGCAGAAACTGATAGCTGGTGGCGTTGCCCTGGGTCGAAATGGCAAAACTGAATCGCGTCCAGTTTTCAAAAGCTTCGTGACCAGCCAGGGTCAGAACACGGCTCCCGGCCCGAAAATACTGGAGGGCAAGTCCGCCACTGCGGTCCAGAAAATGCGATGTGTGGTGGAGGAGTCGTTCCGTACTGGTGCGGGTGTTGTCATGAAAGGCATCCGGGAGGGCAAGGAAGAATTCAGCGGCAGTTCCACCTGAGCGATGCACAAAGGCTGAGGTCAATTCCAGTACACGATTGGTCATCGCGCCGTCAGGTGTGTCAAAGGTGGCCAGGTGCGCCGTGACGCGCGGGGCTTGCCGGAGCAAATCATAGCTATGTTTGACCGAATGGCGGGCAACTTCGTTGGCGATGGTAAAAACCCGTTGCAGGGTTGGCGTATCGCCCATGCTGCCGACCACCTGGGGCATGATTTTAAAGCAATCCACCGCGACCTTGGTTGACAGCGATGCCTGTCGCGAACACAGAGTCAGCGCCCGCAACCGGTAGCTTTGCGGGAGGGCCGCCAGCGTTTCCGGGCTGGCGACAAAAAAATCATGAGCGGCGTCAATATTGGTTGAAGCCAGGCGTTTCCCGGCTTCGCCCCAGGTTTTGAGTTCAAAGGTGTTGAGCAACCGACCGACTTCAGGCGCAACAGTCAGAAATTCTTTGGCAGTTTTTAGTGACATCCCGGCCAGGCCGGCGCCAATGCTGAGAATAAAAATCAGGCGTTCAGATGGAATCCGAGCCAGTTTCGGCGCCAGGTCGCTGACGGTTTCTGGTTCTTCGCCTTTGAGCATTTGCAGGAGTTTGGTTTTGATTTGTCCATCTACCATGATTTTTTGAGGGCCAGGGACTAAGGGCTGAAGGCTGAGAGCTTGGGGCTGAGGGCGTGGGACTGAAAACCATCGGGCTGAAGAACTGGTTTTCTTTCACCCTTCATCCCTTCGATTGCCCTGGCTCGAAGTCTTCAGCCCTGATAGTTAATGTAATCCCGTCACTTTCTTCAGTTGTGCCGCATAGCGGCGGGACATTGGGATTTCAGTTCGGGGTTTGTCAGCCAGTCGAATGACATACGAGCCCGAAAACCAGGTCACAACCTCAGCAATATAGTTCAGGTTGACGATATATCCTTTGTGGACTCGCGCAAAGTTGTGTTTGCTAAGGCGGGCTTCCAGGTCCTTGAGCGTCTGGCGGACGAGGAGCCGCTCCTGATTTGAAGTTTGCAGGTAGACCATTTTGTCTTCGGCTTCGATCCAGAGAATGTTTCGGTAATCAACCAGGACCTGGATTTCATTTTCGCGCTCAGCCCACAACTTGGTCATTTCACTGAGGGCTTCATTTTTGACCAGGAATTCACGCAGCACCGTTTGTTTACGGGTCAGCAGGGCGCGTTCATAGAGTGTTTGTTTAATCCGCTCGACGGTTTGAACCAGTCGCCGTTCGTCAAATGGTTTGACGATGTAATCAAGAGCTGCCAGTTCAAATGCCTGAAGGGCATAATCGTCATAGGCCGTGGCAAACACAATCAGCGGGGGCTCGGGACCGTCAAGCATAGCGGCAGCCGTTGCCAAACCATTCATTCCAGGCATATTAATATCAAGGAAGATTACTTCGATTAGCTCGCGCTCAATCATTTCCAACGCTTCTTCGCCGTTGGTGGCTTCGGAGAAAATGGCTTCGGGAATCAGCGTTCCCAGAATGTAGCGGAGTTCTCCGCGTGCGGGCATTTCATCATCAACGATCAAAATCCGCATAATAGTCCTGCCTTGTGAAGGGGGTTGAGTGCCTGGTCTGAGTTTGTATCAAACTTTGGGGGCAAGATAAACTGAAAGGTACGAATACCGCTCAGGGTTCAGGGTTCAGGGTTCAGGGTTCAGGGAAATCAAACTTTTACAATAAGTTACCCTTATGCAAGGGAACCATAGATTTTCATCCGTCTCCGATTTTGAACCCTGAACCCTGAATCCTCAGAATTAAAGCTTTATCTTCGGTTCCGTAACCCGGAATTTCGGCAGTGAATCAAACCGGCCACGCAATTCAAACGATCCGGCCTGACGCGTTTCAAGCGGCAGCTTGATTTGTACCCAGGTGCCGCGTTTGGGTTCAGACTGGATTTCGATTCGAAATTCCTCGCCATAGAGCACCCGCAATCGTCGGTCAACATTCCGAAGACCGATTGAACTCGTCTTGCTTTGATCTGGACCCAGGATTTCAGTGATTCGCTCAGGTGACATTCCGACACCGGTATCGCTAACCTGCAACAACAAATGACCATCCGCCTGATCAATTCCAATGCGGACAATCCCGCCTTCTGGTTTTTTGGCGACGCCGTGGATAATGGCATTTTCCACAATCGGTTGCAGAATCAAGGTTGGGACTGTGTACTCAAACAACGGAGAGTCTTGAACCTGGCCTTCGACACCCTGCACGACCCATACCACTCGCAATCGTTTATCAAGTCGAGCTTTCTCAAGCGAAAGGTAGGCTTCGACATAGCTGATTTCGCTTCGAAGTTGGACAAATTCACCAGCGCGGAGCGCCCGTTGGAAAACTTCAGACAAACTCAGTAACAGGCTGCGGGCGGCCTCGGGGTCAATGCGAACAAAATAGCGAATCGTGTTGAGTGCATTGAAGAGAAAATGCGGATTGATCTGGGCACGCAGGGCGCGAAGTTCCGATTGGGTGCGCGCCAGTTCAGCGGCTTCAACCCGTCGCTGAGAGACTTCAGCCAGGACACTGCGCACAATCAGTGCCACGGTAGTCATCACAAATGCTGATACCAGAAAATTGGGAATCAATGAGTTAAAAAACAGCTTTGGATTTTCACTTAACAGACTGGAAAGCAGGCTCCCACCCAAATCAACAATCAGCCCAACCCAGAAGGCCACTGGCGGAATCAATCGGCGTTCATTGAGAATTTCAGCATATAACCCGGTACCCAACCCGGCCCAGAGGGCCGGAATCCCCCAGGAACAGGCGAGGAAATGCTTGAAGACAAGTATTCCCCAAAAACTGATATTGAGCAGGCTGCCCGTTCCAGCCCCTTGCCAGAGCAAGACCAGTTCCTGATGTGGAGAGATCAACAGACTGAGCGTTGCACGCAAAAATAGTGTAAACAGGCTTAACCCAAGCCCAATGCGCCAGCCACCAAGCAACCCGCCAAACACAATCAGCACATAGCCCAGAACCGTGCCATGGCCGCCGGTAAGGAACTCAATGCCTACAAAATACACCACGGCCACGGTTTGGATTGCCGCCAGCCAGCTTCCAAGTTTTCGTGTTTCCTGGTGTGATGGTGGGTCACTGATGAGTTTGCGAAAGAAATCGGTGCGACTAAACGCATAAATCAAAATGACCGGCACAAAGAGGGATTGGACGGCATAGCCAACATCATAGGGGTTGACCGTACAGGCTTTGAGCCATTGTGGCGACAGCGGGGGATACTTCAGGACCAGATGTAACACCCCGGCCAGCCCGAAGGCCAACACGGTGGCCACGCCGATAGCCGCCGCAAAAACATGAGTGTGAGTAATGTTTGACAACCAGGCTGGCTTGTATTCCATAGCTGAGTGCCGTCTCCTGGAATGAAAAGGAGTAAACAAGACGATTGAGGGTTCAGGGTTCAGGGTTCAGGGTGAGCAATACAAAGGACATAAAGGACGAAAAAGACATAAATTCTAAC
>CAZXCE010000410.1:0-7665 GCA_964639175.1 uncultured Clostridia bacterium | reverse complement strand
GGTTAAAATGTCTGGAAATTTTCGGTAAGGTACTTATCGCATTTCAGATAAATATTTCCTGAGTTTTTATTTTGGGAAGTCACAGAAATGATTGAAGAATTTGGATTTATTTTCTGTGTCTTCCGTGTATTCCGTGGTTTCTTGATCTGAAATTCTATAACTTGCCAGCTCTGGAAAACAAGAATTTTTCTGAACGATCAGAAGCAGGTGTAGTTTGAAGCAAGCTGAACCTGTACGATCAACCTCACTCCTCAAAATTCGGTTCGCCACTTCAAAATCTCAAGACCTTGAGGCAGCTCAATGATGCGAAACCTCGTCTTTTCAGTTCTCCTGGTGTTTCACCTGTTTTTTGTGAACACCCTTGTGACATCTGCCCAAACCGCCCCTGCTTCACCAGGACCGATTCGATTTCGAATCACACCAAGGGCTGAACTTCTTTCCAAATCAACACCGGGCCGGCTGGTTGTGTTCATGGTCCAATCGGCGGAAAAACCAAACAGCCTGATTGGAAATTTTGACCCGAGAATTCAGGTTGCCGGGTCGGGTCCTGTGCGACTAACACCTGGACAGGCATTGGAAGTAAACCCGGATGCCGCCCTGGCTTTTCCCCAGCCATTTTCGAAAGCTCCAGCCGGGAAGTACTTTATTCAAGTTTGGTTTGACAGCGCGACTTCGCCCACAACCGGTCCCGATCAAGGTGATCTGGTAAGCGCCATTACGCCGGTTGACCATCTCAATCCCGCCAGCACCGCGCCGGTTGAACTGTCACTCACTGACCGGATTGGTGAGGGGCCTCTTTTCGAAGAAACAGATTCGATTCAACTGGTTGAATTTCAAAGCCCAATGTTGTCAGCCTTTTGGGGTCGCCCAATGACAATCCGGGCCGGGGTTGTCCTGCCACCCAGTTACCTGAAGGATCCAAAACGAACCTATCCGACGGTCTATAATGTTCATGGGTTCGGCGGTAACCACTTTGGGGCCAAATATGCTGGACCGAAATTGCTCAAGGGCATGACCGACGGGAAGTACCCCGAAATGATCCATGTTTTTCTGGATGCTTCGTTTGTAACGGGGCATCATGTCTTTGCCGACTCTGTGAATAACGGCCCCTGGGGACGCGCACTCACAGAGGAATTCATTCCCTACCTTGAGAAAAACTTTCGTCAAATTCCCAAAACCGCCGCCCGCTTCCTGACGGGCCATTCCTCTGGTGGCTGGAGCACGTTGTGGCTTCAAATCACGTACCCTGACTTTTTCGGTGGCACCTGGTCAACGTCACCTGATCCAGTGGATTTTCGCAGCTTTTCAGGCATCAATGCCTCGCCGGGTACAACGGATAATTTATACCAGGCTGCTGACGGGAAACCTCATCCGCTCGTGCGCATGGGCGGGCAAGTTGTGTTTACGATTGAGGCATACACGCTTAAAGAGGAAATTGAAACTGATGGCCTGGGCGGGCAACTCTCTTCATTTGAATGGGTGTTTAGCCCGAAAGACAGAGATGGAAGGCCGATGAAATTGTTTGATCGGACAACCGGTGAATTTGACCAACGAGTGCTGAAAGCCTGGCAAAAATACGACATCCGTCTCACGCTGGAGAAAAACTGGGCAACGCTTGGCCCGAAGCTGGCCGGGAAGATTCACATTGTTTGTGGTGAAGCAGATACCTTCTATCTCGAAGGCGCTGTCCGACTCCTGCGGGATTTTCTGAGGGAAAAAGGAAGTGACGCGGTGGTTGAACTTGTCCCAGATCGTGGCCATTTCGACCTGTACAAACCCTTTGAGACCTACAAAGAAGGACTTGAAACCCGAATTTTCCACGAGATGGAAACAGCGTTTCAATCGGCTTCTAAAGCCGGAAAATCAAAAGTGAAAAAATAGCTTTGTTTTTGGGACCTGGTGGCTGGGGACGGGAAATATCTTCCAGTCACCAGTCACCAGTCTCAATTCTTCATGCCCGGCTTCTCTTGATTCTATTTGATTTTCAAGCTTTCACTCATGGCTTCTCCCTGGTTTCCAGCCTGGTCTTTTGCCGTGACTTTGATCCGACCTTGCCTGGTTTTGGGAAGGGTTGAAGGAACAGTCCAGGTAAATTGCTGAAGTGTACCAGCTAAACCTGAAGCCACAGTGGTATCAAATGTAACACCATCGGTTGCATATAAAACATCGTGACTTTCAACCGCCACATTGTCTGATGACGTCCAGGAAATCGTAAGCGAGGGGTCTTTTTTGCGCTTGATACTCGTCTTTGACAGCGTAACCTGGCTCACGGCTGGAGATTGAGTATCGGGTGGAGGTGGAGCCGTGACTGAGAAGATTCCAGATTGTCCCGTTCCTGTATTTCGGGCGGCATCAGTGGCGGAAACAATGACCTGACCTTGCAGGAACGCATCATTTTCAGCAATCGTCAGAGTAAAACTTGAGGCGGTCCCGGGCAATCCGGTTGCCACCATATCTTGAAATGCCGTTCCATTTCGTTGCCCTTTGAGTTCGACAGCGTGGCTCACCACACCTCGATCATCGGTTGACTGCCACGAAACCTGGATTTGTGTATTTGGACGCGATTCAAACTGGGCGCCCTCCATCGGGTTATTCACAGTCACCGTCGGGGATTGGGTATCGGCGGCCTGGGCCACTGTCACCGTGACCACAGCTTTTCGCTCCAGATTTCGAGCGGTGCCAGTCACCGTCACTTCATAACTCCCAGGCTGTGCAGCCGCTGTAGCATTGAGCGTCAACCGAATCGGAGCACCTGGAAGCGCTGACGCAACCGACAGAGCGGGCTTTAATTCTGAAGTAGCCGGCGCGGTTGTGGTTGACAAGGTCACGGACTGGTTAAATCCATTCATTCCCTGCAAAGCGACTTCGACCGATTTGGTCTCACCGGCAGTCAAAACCTGCGTAGCCGGACTGGCTGTCAATGTAAAATCTGGCGTTGCTTCTACTTCTGCAAAAGTGGTCAAAAAGGCATCTTGCCCGCCCGAGAACTTATCCTGGATAGCGTTTTGGACCGGGAAATCTGGTGACGTTGTAAACCCAACCACATGAATTTTATCCGCCTGATCAACAAAAATTTCAGTCGGTTGATCGTTCTCTTTTCCGCCAAGATAGGTTGAAAAGACCAGTTTTCCTTGATTCCGGTTCATTTGAGTCACAAACACATCGGCTGGCCCCGCAAAAGCGGCCTGGGTTGGGTTGACCGTTGGAAAATTGGTGGAAAAAGTCACGCCGGTTACATAGAGGTCGCCAGTTGAACCAACGGTAACCCCCGATCCAAAATCGCTCCCGCTGCCACCCAGAAAGGTTGAGAAGACAATTTCTGACCCATCTGGATTAATTTGGGTGACAACGGCATCCACACTGCCACCAAAGGTGCCCTGAATCGGATTCCGAACCGGATAATTTGGCGACGTGGTAAAACCAGCAATCACAAAGTTGCCAGCCTCATCTACCACAACCTGCTTTTTGGTCAGGAGATTGCTGCAGGAACCAACCGTACAGGTGGCATTCTCATCCTCAGATCCGCCAAGGTAGGATGAATATAGAAGCTGATTGCCCGAAGGGTTCAATTTCGAGACAAACAGATCGCTGCCACCGCCACCAAATTCACGCTGGAAGGCATTGGAGGTTACTGGAAAATCAATGACCAGCGAGGACAACCTGAAATTGAACGTCAGGCCATACACATATACATTTCCAGTGCTATCTGGAGCAATGCCAAGCCCATTTTCAGAGGTATTTCCTCTTCCGCCCAGATAGGTTGAAAACACAATCTGACTTCCGTTGCTGCTCAGTTTGGTCACAAACGCATCTGAAAAATTGCTGCTCCCACCCAGTTTTGATTGAAAGGGATTGACTGTTGGAAACCCGGCTGAACTTGTAATTCCAGTCACATACACGGCCCCTGACTGGTCAACTGCAATCGAGGTCCCCTGTTCCTGGTTTGAGGTACCATTCACTGGACCACCCAGATAAGTTGAAAACACCAGTTCGTTCCCTTCTGGATTTAATTTGGCAACAAACACATCATTGCCGCCGCCCGAAAAACGCTGGGCGGGGTTGACCACCGGGAAATCAGTCGAACTGGTCATACCCGTCAAATAGACATTGCCCTCATCATCTACGGTTAAATCGCCAGAGGTATCACCGCCCTGTCCACCCAGATAGGTGGCGTAAACCAGCTCACCCGCCGGATCAAGTTTTAAAACCGTTACATCGGTGGGACCTTTCAAGTCGGATTGGAAGGCTGATTGAACCGGGAAATTGGCAGAGGCTGAAAACCCACACAGGTACAGGTTGCGGTTTGTATCCGTTACAACTCCCGAAAAACTATCATTTCCGCTTCCGCCAACATAAGTTGACGATTCGACCGAAACCACTGGATCAATAATGAGTGGATAGGCTGGATCATAAGCTGGGACTTCGAATCCAACCTGGGTGTCTGACACAATGGAAAACCGCCCTTCAACAACTTTCCGTTCACCATTGATCTCCTGGTATAGCGTCGGGTGTTTTTGAGAAACCGAAACGCCACCAGCCGTCAGCACGAGATTGCCATCCGCATCCACCCGGACAGGTTCAGAGGTCTCATCAAATTCAAGTTTGATTTGTTCTGGCCGGGCGCCGGGTGACAACACAAAATCATATTCAAGCTGACGCTCATTGCCATACACCACCATGTCAATGCCCGGATACACCCCGGTAATGTGTAACTGGCCAAATCCAGGAACATTGCGATGCCATTGGTCAGGGTTATTTCCCTTAAAATAATTACTTTTTCCAGGCAGAGGTTGCTGCGGCACAAACACTGGCTCAGCCTCACTATTGGCCAGTTTCATTCGAAGCCGGGCAAATTCAATTGATGGAATTTCAGCCACGCCCAGTGCCTGATCCATCATGGATGATAAATCTTCTGAGTGAGAAGGTTGAGAAGCCCCCCCTGGTTTTTGAAGTGCCCACACAATTTCAGTCCCGGTAAAAAATGCCGAATAGCCTGGCCCTTGCGTCAGGTAACGCACAGAGGAATCGGCCTGCCCGAGGTTTGGTTCAAACCGCAGAGATTGCGAAACAGTCGGCGCCGAGGCACGTGGTGACGTTGACTGGGCAAGTCGTTGAACTGGTTTGGCCAGAACCAGCATTCCATTGGAGCCAATCAGGTTCAATATGAAAAAAAGGTGAATGAAACTTCGGAGCCGTACAAATTTAACGGTGTTCATTTTTGGTCAAATGCCTTTCCCAGATGAAAGTATCAATGAAGCGCATCATTCCTCAGGCAAGACATTGAACCGATGAAGAAAACGGCTGGAATGAAACAGATTTTGAGGCGGATAGGGTCTGACGACTTTCTTGAACGAAGGTGTCATCCGTAGCGCAGATAAATCTGTCTGGCCTGAGAACTGAAGCGAGTGGTGCGCAAACAACGCACGATGTGAATTGATTTCACATAAGAAAAAGCAATTGACGTACCATATTCCGGTAAACAACAGATAAAGCTACAAATATTTTATATTCAATAGTTTAACTATATTTTTCATTGAAGCAGACTTATTTGGATCCTACATTAATTAATTTAGATTTAATTAAAAATAAAATCATTTACATTTTGAGTGGAGGGTGATCCAGAATGGAATCAGGCTGATATCTGGACGGAACTGTCCATATCAAAAAATGATCAAGTCATTTAATCAAATGAGTTTAATGAGCGCTTGAAGGCTGACTCTCTCAGACAGAGCCAGTCAGGGCACGGCTGATACTTTATAGGTGCCTTGTCTGAATGAAACCCGCTTGCCAGGGCAAGATCGGACATCATTCCAACTTAAGTCAATAACCAGCTAAATAGCTCTATTTCTTGAGCTTATAATCTTCAAAAACGAACTGATTCTGCCGGAGCATGACGCCGGGTACCAACTTTAACCAACTGGTGAAAAGGATTCACTTTTTGGTTAAAGCAACTAAAGTGAATATTATCAATCAATTAAATTTTAATTTACTTGATTGATTCACATTTTGATTAATATTGAAAACACCATTGCCGACAATTCATTCCCGGCATCCAGTTTTTCAACTGAACAATCAGGGTTAGCCTGGCTTGAGATGTTGGGAATCAGTCACGGCGATTCATTTGGGCAATGTAGAGGACCACCCCTTGCCGGACCTCGTCGGTGGCAGAACTCAACCGCCCGGCAACATCTTTTTCAATTTTTTCACGTGAAAGTGTTCGCTGATTTAAGGGGGGACCAGTTTTCAGGGGTTTATCACCAGTTTCATTGTGACAACTGGCACATCGGGCAATAAATGTCTCGCGTCCAATTTTGTATAATCGATCTGTTGGTGACTCAACCGGTGGAAACCAGTTGGCAGCAAACGTCATGGTTCCGATTTTGATGATCTTATCACCTGGATCATCTACCGTGGGTCTCTCAGCCAGGATGTGCCAGTCTAAAGCCAGACTGCCACTTCCAACCATCACCACAATTGCCAAAAGTTGAAGGTTTCGTTTCATCTTGAGTTCCTCCCCGATTGAAAGCCCGACCGGATTTGTTCCCGGCGTTCCGGCTGGGCGTGACAGATAAAACATCCCTGCTGGCCTGATTCTGGAAGATCCGACACCACAACATAGGCCTGCCCATCCTTGGCCCATGACATCACTTTGAGCCCCGATTCAGGGTCAGTTCGGGTGGCAACATCCACAACGTGCGGGCGTTCCTTTGGAAGTTCAGGTAATGCCTGCTGATTCATCGCCAGCAGGGTCACGGGATGCGTTCCTACCCGATACACCACACAAATGGCGTCAGCCCCTTTAAAGAGAACCTTTTTCACTCCTACTGGTTTGTAAAAGTCGCCATCTTCAACGGGTCGTTCAAGGGCGACCCAGGCATGAAGGCGGGTATGGTCACTGACCCATCTGCGAATTTCACCCGGTGCGGAGGTCAAAAAATCGAGCTTGAGGGTTCCGCTTCCCAAAGTTTGGTGCAGTTCACGTCCAAACTGCTCAAAGTCCGAGAGCGCTCGCGGCTCAGAACGAACCTGCACCACGGGTCCCTCAAATTGCCGTTTGAGGTGTCCGACACTAATCATCACCATTGCAATGACCACCAACACGGGAGAAAGCTCCAGACAGGCAAAGCGCAACACTCGCATGAAGGTCCACCCTGAAACTTTTGCCGGTCTGGCCTTTTTCCCATCAAGTGCCCGTTCGATTTCGGCCCACATTCCATCAGGCGCTTTCATCATGGGAAGCGCTTCGGCCAGGTGTGACCCCAGCTTGATCTCGTCATAGCGTTCACGACAGGCCAGACATTGCATCAAATGCTCTGCCACCAGCCGGGACTCAGCCTGACTCAATTCGTCGTTGACGAAAGCTGATAAATTTTGGGTAATGTTTGGGCAGCTCATATTTTAGGGTATAGGGTTCGGGGTTCGGAGTTTAGGGTTTAAAAAACAATAAGGACCAAAGTTCGAAAACCAGGAGCCCGGAACCTGTCACGTGTGGTTTTTTTGATTACGTTCGAGTAGGACGAAACAGTACGTGCATTGGATTGAGCATCCTGAAAGGCTGCCGTTCGGATAGCCGGTCGGTTGCGAGGTTTTGGGAGCTACCACCGGGAAAGTTCGGTTCTCTCACCCTCTCCACACTGCTTGCTCGCGCCCCTGCGGGGGCGCGAG
>CAZXCE010000409.1:0-7679 GCA_964639175.1 uncultured Clostridia bacterium | reverse complement strand
AACTCAGACGGGTGCGAATGAAGTGGATTTCCTGGAAAAAATGCCACGCGGCAGATTGCCTGACCTGACGCGTTTGAAGAAAAAGTACGAATACAGAATGAATTATGAGAAAGTTATCTCGCTGCAATGAGATGCACTTCAATGTTCATAATTCAGATATATCTAGCCAGGGCGAAGGTTGGGCTCACATTCCCCCTCTACCTACGTACCCCAACCTGGCCCAGTCTAGTTATTGAGTCAGCCAATGCCAAAGGCAGGGCTTTGGAAAGCCTTTCCCTGTTGGGAATTGCAGCCCTTCAACAGATGAAGGGCGGAATGACTTATTGGCGAGGGCTACGGTAAAGGAAAAAAAAACTATAGTCAAATTTATAATTCTTGTAATATCATAAGAATTGCTTATGATATAAGTGTAATTGAATTACACTTCAGTTTTTACTAATACTGATCAGCATTGTTTTTGTGGTTTTGAGCACGTGTGAGCGTGACTTCAAAGACTTGCAAAATCCTTTTCTCTTCAGAGTTTTACAAGCACCAGTGACCGAGTTGAAACAAGGCGTTGCGGAGGCACCAACCAGGGTATGGATCTTTCTCAATTAGAGGTTTTTTTAGCCGTTGCTCAGGAGAAAAGTTTTTCCCGAGCAGCCCAAAAACTGTACCGGACGCAGGCGGCGGTCAGTCAGTCCATTCGCAAATTGGAAGAGGATGTTGGTGAAGTCCTGTTTGATCGTGCATTTAAAGACGGTCGCCTGACAGACGCCGGCGAGTTGCTTTTTGATTTTGCTCAGGAAATGCTCAATGTTCGGCGCGAGGCCACCAATGCGCTCAAGGAACTCCGCAGCCTGCATCAGGGAAAGCTCCAAATCGGAGCCAATGAGTATACCGTGATGTATTTGCTCCCGGTGCTGGCTGAATTTCGGCGGTTATATCCGCGCATCAAAGTCGAGGTCAAGCGCAGCCGGGCGAGTGAAATCCCAATGCAAATCATTCATCGTGAAGTAGATATGGGGGTAATCTCGTTTCCGCCGCAAGAGCCTGGATTGCAGTCAATCGAAGTCGGAAATGATTCACTGGTGCTGGTCGTCGGGCCAACGCATCCGCTGGCTTCAAAAGACCTGGTGTCCATTACTGAGCTGGAAATGGAGTCCTTTGCCGCGCACAATGTTGTCTCTCCGTATCGTCAGAAAGTGATGGAAACATTTCAACGCTACAAAACGCCGCTCAACATCACGCTTGAACTTCCCTCCATCGAAGCCATCAAACGCTTTATCCAGTTTGGCAGCGGCGTCTGTATCTTGCCGAAACTGGCGGTTCAGAACGAACTTGACCACAAGCTACTGGTGGGTATTCCGATCAAAGAAATGAAAGTTGAGCGCAAACTGTATCTGGTGCATCGCCGCAAGTCAGGACTTTCGCATGCCGGCAAGGCATTTCTGCGACTGGCACAATCGTTGCAGCCGCCAGGGTAGGGTTCCGGGTTTTCGGAAGGGATGAGGGATGAAAAACTCACCTTGTCATCTTGTCAGGGTTCAGGGTTTTCGAGGTTCAAAGCAAGCCATAACCGACCTGCCGCAATTCAACTATCACCACAGGACGACGAAAACCCCAAACTGTGTTATTCGTTGCCCCGGTGACCGGCTTCCCCCCCTCCTCTTGACCTTCTTGGCGTAAGACCTGATAATGCAGCGCTTTGGAAGCAACATCCAAACGGGCCACCGCGTCACACTCCGGCCCAACACGAAAAGCACCACTGAGTTAGAGGAACAATTTGTGATACTTGAGAAATCCGATACTTCTTCCCCGAAGTTTGAATGCCGGCCCTGGGGGAGCTACACAGTTTTGGACGAAGCCGACGGCTATAAAGTCAAACGCATTGAAGTTTTACCTGGAAAGCGACTGAGTTATCAGAAACACACGCACCGCACCGAACACTGGTTTGTGGTGCAAGGAATTGGAAAAGTCACGCTCAATGGGGGTGAAGTACTGCTCGAACCAGGACAGGTGATTGACATTCCGGTTTTGGCGCCGCACCGCATTGAGAACCCCGGCCTGGAATTGCTTGTGTTTATTGAAGTTCAACGCGGCGATTACCTGGGTGAAGATGATATCGAACGCCTTCAAGACGATTTTGGCCGCCTTCCTGGACAGTTGCTGGATCAGGTTGCCGATCTGGCAGGTGTTTCATAATCCAGGTTCATCAGATCCAGACAAAAATCAGACCAGTGAGTAGGATGGAACCCATCCTGGTCACTGGTCTGTGAGGTTCTGGGTAAAGAATAAAAATGGCTCTTTGGTATTTCCCGTGGAAACGAATGAAACCTCAAAAACGAATACTGATTCTAAAGAACTTACCGGTTCAGATTTTCATCAAAATACTAATTTTCACGGCAAATACCAAAGAGCCATAAAAATCCGTTCTGACGAATAGGATTTTTGGGGTTAGCTCAGAGAGCCTGACCCGATGCCAACAGTAGCGGGAGACACAGACCCGTGTCTTGGAGGTTTGTGCGGAAAAAATGGAGCTTCTTGCTATCGGGAACGATATTTTCCAGGCGAGATGCCAAGCAGGCTTTTAAAGTGGTTGGTGAGGTGGCTTTGATCCGTAAACCCAACCGCCTGGGCGACATCGGCAATACTCAGATTCCGATTCAGCAATAAATCTTTCGCCCGTTCGACCCGGAGTTTGATCAAATATTGATGCGGAGAAAGTCCTGTTGACCGTTTAAACAGTCGGGCGAAATGAAACTGACTGACATCAACGAGTTCTGCCAGTTGTTCGAGCGTCACTTTTTGATCCAGATTGGCGCGCAGGAAATCAGTTACGCGGCGGAGTTGGGCTGGTTCGAGTCCACTGGCATAATTAGGAATCACCAGCGGCCGGGTGGCATACCTTTTGAGCAAATGAATCACCAGTGCCGTGCCAATCGAATCACCAAACACTGCACCGTTGGGGCAATCGTCTTCAAGTTCAACTTTGAGCACCTGGGCCAGATTAAAAATCCTTGCGTCCACAATATCGCGCCGCAACGGGAGTTCGCTCGTGGTTGCCATTCCTTCCTGAATTGCAATTCGATCAAAAAAATGCGGCTCAATCGCAACCCGCAGAATATCAACCGATTGATCCCACCGACCGGCTGGAAGAGCTGTGTGAGCGGGAAAGAGACACACATCCCCCTGTCGCATCACCCGATTTTCAAACTGCCCGCCAATTTTCCATTCGAGATTGCAGGGCTTCTGGCTGAGATGGATGCTGAGCGTGTGTTGATGCGGCACCAGGTCTGGTTCATCTTCAAGCGGCGGCAGACGATGGATTTCAATACACAGTCCCGTCCAGGGCGAAGCGGTGCTTTCAAGCTGAACAAATTGCTCGTCAACTTTGAAAATTGGGACCTGGCTGGACTTGAATAACAATCGGCGCATATAAGAAGAGTGAAATAGCGAAGTAGCGAGTCGTCAATCTACCTGTCTGAACGGATGAGGCGATGTTGAAATACCTCAATGGATGGTATGAATAGACGACAAGTTACAGGCTTTGGATAAAATTTCAAGTTACAATAGCCAACCCCTGAACCCTGAACCCTGAACCCTGAATCATATGACAACCAGAATCTTGTTTGATCAGCTTGATATTTTCTATGACTACTGGGATATGGCGAACTATCTCGAACAAGGACACTTTTACACTGACCGTTGGAGCGTGATTTCGTGCCGTGCGGTGAAAGTTGGCGACCAGGTCTATTTTTTGGACAACTGGATGGAGGAAGACAAATGCGGAATTTTTGCCCGAGGAACGATTGTGGCTGCCGAAGAGGATGAGCAAAAGCGGTTTCTGGATGCGGACTATGCTCGATTGAGCCCGGCGTACTGTCCTTATTATGAAGCCGATGATGAAATCGAAACCGAAGACGGGTCAGAAGTCCTTTTTGTCCGCTTTGAACTGGATTCGGCAGTTCGTGACCGGAGTGACACGCTTCAGTTGAAGGAACTTAAAAACCTGCCCGCCGCCAAAGGGCTCAAATACAACCCGAAACAAAGCGGCGAAGCCTTTCCTGGGAAATTTTCAGCCCTGCTGGACGAGCAATGGCAGGCACATATTGAAAAACTACGCGATACCAATCGGGTTGTTATCAAGGGCGGAATCAAGAATCAAGAAAGTGGTTAGCGGTTAGTACCTGGTGCTTGGTCCTTAGTGCTTTGGAACCAATATTTTCCAAGAACCAAGAACCAAGAACCAAGAACTAACCACTAACCACTAACCACTTTCTCAATTCTCTTTAGCAGCAAGTTCGAACGACAATCAGGCGGTTCCCCTGACGATATTTGGGGCGCAAGAGCCAGATGTGCAGGGCGGCCATAGCCAGGGTTCCAATCAGCGTATTGGTGCCGGTCAGTTTCAGAAATGGTGTCAGGCTGGTCGGCAACAGCACACCAGCATCCAGACTCCAGGCAGCCAGCGGTTTGCTGGCAAAAAGGAACGCCAGGGCAAATACCTGAAAAATAGTAATCACAACGTGTGTGGCATATTCAATTGAGGACAGCCCGCCCAGTTCTTTTCGGCTCTCGTTTTCAGACAACACATCCCAAAATTCAACGACAAAGCCAATCAATACAAACGCTAACCCCAACCAGAGCGCGATTCCGGCTGAATTATTCACAAACAGCAAATACAGGGTTGGAATAAACAAAAATGCCCGCAACGTGTGCAATTTATGCTCAAAAACCGTTTCTGGTCGGGCATGAAGGCGATATTTCCACAGGTGCAAATAAATGCCGTCAACGGCGGCAAAGATTGAAAAAAGGGCCAGTGAAATGGCGGCGGCAATCTCTAAGTGTTCCATAGTTGCTTATTTAACCTCCTGAATAAAACCAGCGAGCCAGGTACGGATTTCATCACGCACGCGTCGAAATTCAGCCAGGCGTTCTTCGTCAGTCCCCGTGACAGCGGCTGGGTCGTCAAAACTGAAGTGGATGCGCCGGGTTTTGGCCGGAAAGTAAGGACAATTTTCTTTGGCGTTGTCACACACAGTAATCACGTAGTCAAATTCCTGCCCGGCGAAATCATTCACCGACTTTGACCAGTGACTGGTGATGTCAATGTCAACTTCACGCAACGCGGCAATTGCTTCTGGGCGAACCAGACTCGGTTTGGTTCCAGCCGAATGGACTTCAAATGCCGCGCCGCCATCGTGGCGGAGTAACCCTTCAGCCATCTGGCTGCGGGCGGAATTTCCAGTACAGAGGATGAGTGTTCGAAGTGGTTGGTGCATATAGGGTTCAGGATTCAGGGTTCAGGGTTTGGAATTAAAGACTTTGGGCTGAATAAGTCGGGATTGGGGCTGAAAAATATTTTTGTTGCAGCCAGAGGGCGACGTTGACCAGTGCAATCAACGCTGGTACTTCGACGAGTGGTCCAATCACTGCGGCAAAGGCCGCCCCCGAATTCAGGCCAAACACGGCCACGGCCACGGCAATTGCCAGTTCAAAGTTGTTGCTCGCGGCAGTAAATGAAAGGGTTGCCGTTTTGGCATATCCAGTTTTGACGCGATAGCCCATAAAGAAACTGACAAAGAACATCACAACAAAGTAGATCAGCAATGGGATGGCCACCCGCACGACATCCAGTGGCAGTTGCACAATCAAATTTCCCTTGAGGCTAAACATCACCAGAATGGTAAAGAGCAAGGCAACCAGGGTAATTGGGCTGATAATCGGCACAAAGGTTGAGTGATACCACGCTTTTCCTTTGGCTTTGACCAGGACCAGGCGGGTGATCATTCCGGCCAGAAACGGGATTCCAAGGTAAATAAAGACACTTTCCGCAATCTGGCTGATGCTGATGTTGACCACCACGCTTTTGAGACCAAAATACGGAGGCAGAATCGTCAGAAAAACCCAGGCATAGACGCTGTAAAACAACACCTGAAAAATGCTGTTAAACGCCACCAGTCCAGCGGCGCATTCGGTGTCTCCACAGGCCAGTTCGTTCCAAACAATGACCATGGCGATACACCGCGCCAGTCCAATCAGAATCAGGCCGGTCATATATTCCGGGTAGTCCCGCAAGAAGACAATTGCCAGTCCAAACATCAGCAACGGGCCGATGATCCAGTTCTGGACCAGCGACAGGGTGAGCATTCTCCAGTCTCGGAAGACATCGCCTAACTCCTCGTACCGAACTTTCGCCAGCGGAGGGTACATCATCAAGATCAGCCCCAGCGCAATCGGAATATTGGTGGTTCCAACCTGAAACCGATTAATCACCTGTTCCACGCCGGGCACAAAATATCCAAGCAGGACACCTATGGCCATGGCCAGAAAAATCCAGAGCGTTAAAAACCGGTCGAGAAACGAGAGTTGGCGGGTAATTGATTGAGACATAAGAATACCTGGGCTCAGGGCCTGGGGCTGAAAACTTCGGGCCAGGGGCTGGGGGCGGAAGACTTCGGGCTGAAGAAGGTTGAAATGTTCGCATGCGAACATTTGGTGCAATGTGTTAAGAATAAATCATTTAACCCAGATCGATAAATTTCTTTCAGTCTGCAATTCTTCTTCAAAACCCTCAATCTTCAACCCAACTTCTTCAGCCCCCAACCCTTAGCCCTCAGCCCTGTTTTTTTCAATTCTCAAATTGAGCACACACCGGCTTTTTTCTTGCTGCCGAGCGTCACGGTTTCAGGGACACAGCAGGTCGTGCTTTCAGCCAGTTGATCCTGCAACACCACAAAAACTTCCCATTCATTACCATCCGGGTCTTTGACCCAGGTTTTATCCTGGATGGCGTAGCAGCAATTGGTCTGCATTTCGTCGCGAACTTCCAAACCGGAATCAATCCAGTTCTGGCGCAGGGTGAGCACATCTTCAGTGGATGAAACCTGGATGCCCATATGCGACAGCGCGCCGCGTTCGCCAAATGGAACTTGATTGAGCGTGAAGTTGAGCGGTGGGTTGGCGACATCAAACTTGGCGTAGCCGGTGCGCACTTTCAGGGGTTCAATCCCAAACATTTTTTTGTAAAATTCGATGCTCTGTGTCACATCGGTGACATTGATAGCCAGGTGAGCTTTTAACGCGGTCGGACGTGGAGTTTCCATAATGAGTTGAATTCCTTTCTGTTGTACTTCATATTCGTTTAAGCGAATGCGACAATACGCCTGACGTTCATATATGTCAAGACATATTTGATACGTTTAGGCATATATGTTGAAATTTTTTTGCGGAGGTGTCCAAATGGGACAAAAAGCGTGTAAACCGGAATTGCTGTTTCAGGCCCTGGCTGACCGTACCCGGTTGCGATTGTTGAACTTAATGGGAGATGACGAAGTCTGTGTCTGTTTTTTGGTGGCGATTTTGGGCACCAACCAGCCGAAAATCTCGCGCCATCTGGCATATTTGCGCAAAGCTGGCGTGGTGGAAGTTCGTCGGGATGGCAAATGGGCGCACTATCGAATCGTCAAACCCGAAGATCCGATTGCCGCCAGCGTCCTGGATGATGTAAGAAGATGGATCGCTCAGGATTCAGAAATGCAAAAAGACCGATTTTCACTCGTTACTCTGTGTTGTGCTCCACAATTACCGATTCAATTGCGTGGCGCCCCGCGCCCAACAAATCTGACAACCCTATAAAACCATCGGGTTCAGGGTTCAGGGTTCAGGGTTCAGGGTTCAGGGTTCAGGGTTCAGGG
>CAZXCE010000408.1:0-7698 GCA_964639175.1 uncultured Clostridia bacterium | reverse complement strand
CCATTGGATTTGTCCCAACGGTTCGGGAGGTACGTCTCGGGTTGAAGGTCGCAACACAACCTTGCGCCAACGTATCAGCGCCCTGGTTCGCTGCACCTGTTCTTTCAGTCGGGATTTGTTGCTCCATCGATTCGGATTCAACTGGTCATTGATCATTTGAATGCAGAGTTGTCAGTTTAATTTGTACCACTACCTGAAATTCGGAACTATGACTATTTCGAACCTCGAAATTTCAGAGGTATCGTTACCATCACGGATTCGCTTCTTGAATCGGCCAGCAACAGATTTTGGGGCAATGGATCACCCTGGCGAAGTCGTCGTGAAACAACCTTCGATTCTGCCGCCTGTTCGGCTTCGGTGTAAAAAGGACTGTCGCGGGTTGGAAGCTCCATTTTTTGGGCTGCTGATTCCCATCGTTTCCAGGCGGCAAATAATTGAGGGGTGAGTTCAATGGGTTCAGCCTCAACCATCAGATTTAAAACCGGAGCTGGTAACACTACAAAACTGATCAATTCTGCCACCTGGTTGGGACGGCTACGTTGGAGTTCAAAATAAGGCGGATTGTCCGAAACCGATGGAATACCGGTGAGTTGGCCTGGCGCCACCTGATTATCACCACCATTGATGCGTTTGCTCGGAAAGACCAGGTACGGGGTACCAACTGTTCCATCGGCATATGCTTCACGGCTGACAATATACAAATAGCCTTCGCGGGGAACTTCAATTGTCAATCGAATCTTGTCTCCTGGTATGAGCTGAGACAATGCTGAGAGCCGTTCAGCTTTGAGAAGTGGTTGTGAAGCGGCCTCAGCACGTTCAATTTTCTGGGTACTGTTGCCCGGAACACGCCAGAGCGTGATGCCAATCAAATTGTGAGCCGGTAGTTCTGAAACCGATGGAGGCTGTGGCCGGGCTGGTCGCTTTGCCGTCACTTTTTTCTTCTGGCGTTTGGTTTCAAAGTCAGAATAAATGCGCAAAATAGCCCGTGAACCAGGCTCTGGCTCCTGAGCAAGTGGAGCAAGTGAGTTCATCAACCAGGCAGTGATCATCACTCCCAGGGCAACCATCATTCGAACCCTATTTTGGGAAAATTGGGAAGAGGAATACATATCGGATCTCCTTTCGGTGATTTGATTGTTCAACCACCACCACACGGCGGCGAAATGTCAACAGAACCTGGGGGCATTCTTCATTTCTTCAATTTTGCCCAAAATCCCAATCATTTCCTCAGTTTTGGTCTTCGATGTGGTTAATTGAGTCCGAACCAGAGGACAGAAAGGAGAGACGGGAGAGGTTGGAAGTCCGTTTCAGCACCGCGAAGGCTCGATTTGGGTGAAATTCGATTCAACTCAATGACCTGGTCCCTTCCTGTTTCCGAAGGGGCACCGCGATCCGGTCGGGACTGATCTTTGCGCAAGGTGTTTCTATTTTGGGCAAAACTGAGGTCAGTCATTGATGTTCGAGCTTGATGCAATGGATTGTTGCCTGACGGTGCTGACGAGTAAGGGCTTTGGTGACGGCTTCGATTTGCTCTTTTTTGCGGATAATACCTTGCTCCTTTTGATTGGCCAGGGTTTTGACGGTTTCGAATTCAGCAATACTTTCCGGCGACCAGACCAGCCAGAGCTTTTCCGTGCCTTTGTCGGCACCCAGTTCCAGCCCGTGGCTGGCAGTTGCTGCGGGAAGGTCAATAGGATGGCCAGATTCAAATCGCGCTGATCCGTTGTTGTCATACACTGAAGGAAACAAAATGATGTAGTTGGGCAAGACATCCTGATTTAAGCTTGGGCTTTCATTTAATATATAGATATAACCGGTTTTGAGAGGTTTGACCGAGAGCCGGAGTTCATCCCCCGTTTCACAATCCATTGTTTTTTCTGGTGCATCCAGTTGAAAATTTTCAATTTTCTGTGTGGATTTGCGCTTGAGCGACAGGGTGCCTTCAAAAGGCAAAATCTTCCGAGTTGGTGTTGAAGGCTCTAGTCCAGCAGTAGAGGGGTTGGGGGTGAGGTTCTCCTTCTGGCTCATAATCACTAGACCAATCCAGCCAGCCAGCCCAGCCATTATAATCAACCCCAGGCTTAACCAGATCCAGGTGTGGCCTTGTTGTTTCACCAACGGGGTGATGGCCGGATCAGGCAGAGCTGACCACATACCTCCTGGCGGCTGACAACTCGGGAGGTGCGGCGAGGCAAGCGTGGCATCCAACGGACTGGAAGGTGAAAAAACTCCAGGTGGTTGACTCACCAACGTTGGAATTTGTCCCTGCGAAGAAGATGGCGGCACAGCCGTTCTTGAACTGGTTAAACTATTTCCAGGGGACCCAACGACACCCGGCAAAGTTTCAGATAAGACCGCTGGATGAACGGCAGGCGTTCCCTGGGGGCACTCGGGAGCCGTGGAAATCAGCCTTTCAGATTGATGAGAGGTGTCCAACGGTGCACTTGTGGTCTGGCGCATTTGGTATCCCACCGCGGACGGCAAAGCCATGAGCAATTCCCGTTCAAATACAACCACGGATCCGTACCGGTCAATCGGTTGGAAGGCCAGGGCCTTTAAAATAACCTGTTGGGCCGCGGATGGCAGGTCAGGCCGAAGATCCACCGGCTTTGGGAAATCACCAGCGCGCTGAAGATTCCAGTACTGCACCAGGGAGGCATACTGAGTGGCGGTTTCAACCCGAAACGGGCGCAATCCAGTCACCATTTCATACACAATTACCCCCAGTGAATAGATATCGCTGGCCACCGTGGCACCATCACCATTGATAATTTCAGCGGCCATATAGGGAAGTGTTCCAACTGGAACAGGAATAAATGTTTTTTCAGCCGATTGGGGTTCGACAAGGCGGGCAACTCCAAAATCAATCAGCTTGATCTCCGGTAAACCATCCTGACGTTGCCAGACCATAATGTTGTCCGGTTTCAGATCCCGATGGACAATACCTGCCGCATGTGCGGCCTCAAGCGCCTGACAAATTTGGTGTACAATCACCGCCACTTCAGGAAGTGGTAACGGGCCAGCCTTAAGCCGGGTTGTCAAAGGCTGACCTTTGATGAATTCCATCACCAGAAATGGCTGGTGTTCAAATTCTCCTCGATCCAACACTTTGACAACATTGGGGTGATCAATCCGGGCGAGGGCTTCACTTTCGTGAATGAACTTACGCAAGACCCATTCATTTTGGGCCGATGTTTCGAGCAGCACTTTGACCACCACCGGGCGCCAATGAACTTGCTGGTCACGGGCCCGATACACCAACCCCATTCCACCACTTCCCAAAACACTATCAATCAGGTACCGGCCATTCACCTGTTTCCCGATCAACTTCATCGCCTCGCTGACTCCGGCTTCAACAATTGTTCCGGCAACCGCGGCAATTTGATTGTCAACGGCCTGGGAGAACCCCGCCGTTTCGCGGTGACTGTGCAAAAGTTGCTGAACTTCAAGGAGGAGCACGGGGTGACCAGCGCAGGCCTGCTGGATAAAACTGGCTTGATCCGCCGGAGGAAGATCCAGGGCTTGCTGAAAAATGTGGATCGCCCGTTGAGAACGATTCAGTGAACTCACCTTCGCCTCCCCTTTAATTCTTTGACTAGCCAGGCTTTGGCAACAGTCCAGTCGCGTTCGGTTTGTTCGAGAGTTGTGTCGAAAACCTGCGCGATTTCTTGATGAGTCAGACCGGTAAACAACCTGAGTTCGGCCACTTTTGCTTTATGAGCGTCCAGTATTTCCAGTCGATTCAGGGCAGTATCGAGCTTGGACAAATCCAGATCCTGAGTCGGGTGAAATTCAAAGCTATCATCTATCCCACGCCCCACCCCGTCATCAGATTGATTGAGCCGATCTATATTCCAGCATTCATCAATGATAATCCGACGCAGGGCGCTACCCGCAATGCGGTAGAGGAAAATCCGATCCGGTCCAGAGAGTCGGGTTTCATCCATCAATTGCGTGGAAAGAAGACGGGCCTGGTGGGTTGCGTTCACACCAGACTGGCCCTTCACCGAACCAGATGAGCTGATTCGTCGGGCGAGAACCCTCAATTCCTCAAAGAGCAAGATCATCAACTCATCAATAGCGGAAGGGGCTCCGTTTTGTAAAGCCTGAAGTAACTGGGGTAGCTTCGTCGAACCAGGATTTGACATGATTTTTGGGGTACTCTAGCTTTTCAGATCAATATTTTTGTGGTGTTTCTGTCGTTCATAATTCAGAAACCATTGAAAGGTTTAGATTTATTTTTCGTGTATTTCGTGTATTTGGCGGGTTCTTATTCTGAAAATCTATAAAATCAGCGGCTTGTTTTGAGTTCGCCCAGAATTTTGTCACAGAATGACATCACGCCACCTGCGCAACATCCTGATCAGATTCACCAATCATTGCAACTTTGGGTCAAATCTCTCCAGAGGTCAAAAACTTAAATCTGTGATGCCCGGAGTTAACAAGTAAGGCTCCCTGGAAGCCAGGTATCGTCGCTGGATTGGCTTTTTGATTGAGAACTGAAGGACTGGCACAACCAGAAACGATATTAGCCCAGTGAGTTTTTGGACAGAGTGGCTTCAACTTTTATGGGTAATTGAAATTCAAGTGTAATTGAAATCTCCTCACCCAGCAAAGTGTGGGAGATTGATGGATAAGTGCCTTACCGAAAATTCCCAGACATTTTAACTACGAAAAACACGAAAAAGATCAACAGTTTACCAAGCCCAATATCTCAGGAAACTTATGACAGGTACTTATGATATTCCGAAAAAACATCCTCACATTTGCTGGTTTTATCAGCAAAACATCAATCAGACACGACCTGTAATGAGGAGGAGTGCAAGATGATAGCTCAACTGAAAAGTTGAAAACAAGCTCATAAACATACAACCTGCATTGCCAAAAGGGCTTGAGCTTGACAATTTCGCCTGGCGGGCGAAGGGCAAGAGCCGGTCGCCATCTGACTGCAGGAGATAACTACAGGATTCTGCCTCTACTGAACAGACTGGGCCAAAGCCTCAAAGTTGCCACAACCCGGTCAATCCAAACCAAACTGAGGTTCCAATCCTCATCCAGACGCGAACGTTCTTCAACCTGAGATTCCAGTGGGTGCGCCTGCCCAGAGATTACTTTACCAGCAGCCATTCAGGCGAAAACCAACTCTTCCGTACTGGAGTTCAGAGGATTGACAACAGGTTGTGGGTTTTGTATAAAAGTTTTCCCTAAAAACACTAAACTCTCGATACAAGTATTTGATTACATAGATGTTCAGGTAAATCTTTCCTGAGAACATCAGCCGAATCCCGACCTCAATCACTTGATTCTTAGTTAGTTTTCAGCACAATGCCAACATTCCCAACCAGATTTCTTTTTCTGAACAGCGATAGTGGTGTCAGATCACATTTTACCATCTGACGTAGACAGTTCTTCCGTTGCAAGTCCCCACAGTTTCTTGGTATCGAAACCAATCATTGAGTTTATATAAAACTGTTCTTAAATCATAAAATTTATGAGGATCTGACGAGTAAGTTGAATTATTTCTGGTTGTAAGGGCGATATTACTAATTTATAACCATTCAAAACTGAGTTGGTCACAACCAATCTGAACCGAGGAAACGATGAACCGGGCGATCACCAACCTCAAACTGGAAGCGGCGAATGTCGGGAAGCTGAAGCGGCTCGATGAAGTGGCCGCGGTGTATATCCTGGCGGTTCAGCGGCTGGTCAACTCGTTGATTGCGACAGCGCAGCAAGTACCGGAGAAATACGGGGAAATCCCAGGTGATGAGGCGAACCTGATCGGGCCGCCGTCACCGGAGAATCAATTGTCGGAGCGGTGGCGGCGATGTGCATGGCAACTTGAATACTGGCTCAAAGTGGCAACGCTCTGCGCCGGGGAACCGATTTTCCTGGTGGTGAAGCTGTATGAGCGAGCCGCGAAACGGCTCACCAGCGCGTCGCGAACCGCAAGCAGTGTGTTGCTGATCCGCCGCCGGGGTGAATGGCAGCTCCAAATTATGGTCGAGCATCAGGGCCCCGAACCGGTCACACTCGCGGCCCCAGCCGTGGTGGGGATTGATGTCGGAATCGTCAATTTTGCCGTTGTTTCGCCAACGCACAGATCAGGAGCTGAGGAATCACTGCCTGGTATGAGCAAACAGCTAAATTATTGAAAAAACTGTATTTCTCTGACCTTTAACCTTAATCCCCTGATCCCTCAATGGCATAACTCATTTGAATCAAGCGGAGAATATGCAATGAAACAACTGTCCTGGAAACGCTTATTGATCTGGTGCGGCCTGATTTTCTGGTGCGGATGGATTGTGACCGACGGGGCTGCGCTTCTCGCCAAAACAAACTGGCCAGGTACAGGTCAGGATCCAAGCCCAAATGTCTGGGTTGATAAAATCAAAGTGCCGGCACCGGCTTCCTCTCCTAAAAAACAAAGGACCCGGATCAGACACCAACCACGAACCAAACCAATTGTTGCACCACTTCTCACACTTCAGTATCAGATGAAGCTCCGCAAGGAAGGATCAAAATTGTGGACTGATATTAACCCCCGAACCACCTTTTATGATGGCGATATCTTGTATTTTGAATTGACTGTGAACCAGAATGGCTATTGTTACATCTTTAACTGGACGGAGGATCAGGCAGGAAAAGTTCTCACCAAGCCGATGCTGATTTTTCCGGACTGGCAGGCCAATAATGGGGAGTGTCGGCTTGAAAAAAATCAGAAAATCAAAGTTCCATCCGATGAAAATGACCCATCTTTTGGTCTTGAATTAACTCCCCCTGCTGGAATTGAGAAATTGCTGATTATATTTTCGAGAGAGCCAATCAATGGAATCCCAAACCGGCTACGAAAACCACATAAAACCAATCACTCAGGTGGCAAAAACCAGGATGAGTCAGACCTTTTGTATTCGTGGGATGATATTTTAACTCTCCGCCAACTCAATCCTGCCCAGAATATGAAACGCAAAACCTGGCTTGATTTGAACCCTCAGGAACGAAAGATTTCAACTGAATTTGCGGTGTGGGTGATCAATACAAATCTGCAAAATAATGATGAAATCATTGAAGAAATTGAACTTACTCACCGGTAGTCACTTTCTTTGTTGAAATCCTCTCAAGACGTTGAACTGTAGCCCTATGTCACAAGCCCGGATTTCCCTCCTATAGCCTTGAGAATATTCTGGCTGCCTGGGGACAGGTCAAGCTATAGCTCCTGTGAAAATGACATAACCGACTTTTTAGATAAAGAATTCCGGAGTGTTTTTGCGGATCATACTTCAGAAACCATTGAAAAATTTAGGTTTCGTGTATTTCGTGGCTTCTTCTCAAACTCTATAAGAGTCGATGCGAAAAAAGAATTCTTGGTGTTGGGATGAGCCTCCCAACCAGAACTATAAAAAATGACCCGTCACTACATTGAAACGGGGGCGGTCAGACTGAAGCGTGGCTGCCGCACCATATTTACGCGGCGGCGATCAAGGGTTTTACTCAAAACTTTCCCTTCTCTGGTTGTTTTTTGTTCGATAAGGTGTTCTGGTCCGAAGTTTTCTCAGCCCCAACTTGAGTTACCGATCATTGAATTCAATACCAGCTATCATCCCCAAAATATGGAAGCCTCTCTCGTTCATTGGAAGATAGGTGGTTCACTCTTTTCGACGGTTGTGGGTTGGGACTCATACCATTTGTTGCCTAAAT
>CAZXCE010000407.1:0-7730 GCA_964639175.1 uncultured Clostridia bacterium | reverse complement strand
GGGTGGTACGACTTTATTAGCTTCCCCTGGGGTATTACTTAATTAGATTCGACAAGCTTGAACTCTAAACAAAAGCTACTTATTTGGACTTTTCTGGCTGGCTTGTGACGCATTCAATTTGGTTTTGATCCGCTCGATTTCAGCCGGATCGGTCGCCATATCAACTGCTTTTTTCCACATTTCACGTGCCTGATCCAGCTTTCCAAGTTTTTCATATACATCGCCCAGGTGATCGTGCTGGGTAGCACTCCGACCGTCATAGCCAATGGCTTGTTCGATGTACTGACGAGCCTGGTCATACTGACTTCGTTTGAAATACAGCCAGCCAAGACTATCCAGGAACGAACTGTTGGTTGGTTCAATATTGACTGCCCGTTGAATCAGAAGCAGAGCTTCATCGAGTTTTTCACCACGCTCAGTGAGAAAATACCCTAAATTATTGAGAGCAGTTGGATTATCAGGGTCAATCGCCAGAACCTGCCGCAAGGTTTCTTCTGATTCCTTGTACATTTTGCGTCGGTCCTGGATCGAACTCAGCAAAACGAGCGATTCGGTATTTTTTTGATCAAATTGCAGGGCACGACGGGCCGCCTTCTCGGCGTCTTCCAGTCGTCCAACTTCCATCAGGAGCGAGCCAAGTGTCTGATACACGTCAGCATCTTCGGCATTGCTGCCAAGCATTTTTTCCAGGAGTTCAACCGCCTTGTTTACCTCGCCTAACTTGGACAATGAAAAGGCTTCCAGATACTTAAACTGACGGTCACTTGGGAATCGCTTTTGGGCATCACGCGCAATTTTCAAGGCTTCGGCATAGTTGCCTTCAGACCGCAGGAGGTCAATTTCCATGCCATCTGGCAGCGTGTCTTTGTCGCCCAGGACTTTCCGCATATAGGCAAAGGTTTCAATCACCCTGGCCCGTTGATCAGCATCACGATAGGCCATGGCAATGCGCCGTAAAATAACGCCAGCATTGCGTTTATCACGTTCGCCAACAGTTCCGTCCGGATTCAGCAACGCATTTAAGGCCCGTTGATAGGCTTTGACGCCATCATCAACCCGGCCCAATTCAATCAGGGTTTCAGCCAGTTCAAACTGCAACTGGAGGCTTTCAGTCACATCCTGACCTTTGAGCGCCTGTTCCAGCACTTTGACAGCTTCTTCCCGTCGTCCGCTCCGGCGCTGGGTTTGGGCCAGAATGCTCAGGGCCTGGACGTTGGTCGGATCCATTTCCAGGATTTTCTGAGCCCCTTGCAGCGCTTCGGGGTATTTCCCGGCCAGCATCAGGGTTTCGGCATAATCCAGCAGCAATTCAGGCTGGTTGGGATTGTCAGTTAAAATCTGTTGATACACCTCAAGCGCTTCGGTGGTTTGCCCGGAACGGAGCAATGCCTGGGCGAGCAAGGCACCAAGCCGCAAATTTTGATCGCTCAGAATATATGCCTGACGCGCCACCTGAGCCGCATCACGGTATCGGCCTTTTTCATAATAGAGCCGGGCCATCAGTTCAAAATCAGGGCCTTTGGCCACCCCGCTGCCCATCAATTTTTGGAAATGTTCAATCGCTTTATCGGCATCTCCGGTTGCCTGATACAACCGCCCCATAATGCGATAGACCTCTGGATCAGCTTTATCTAAGCGGGCCACTTCCTGAAACTGGAGGATTGCTTCGTTCACCTTTTCTTTGTTCAAGACGCCTGACAATGACTGAACCGCCAGAATATTGCCCAGTAACCGCCGACCAGCCGGGTTTTCGGGTTCTAAAGACACCGCCTGACGCGCTTCAGTTTCAGCATCTTTCAGATTGCGGTTTTGAAAATAAATCTCACTGAGCGCAATGTGCGGAGAGGCTGCCCGAGGGTCGAGTTGGATAATTTCCTTATAGGCATTAATGGCTTTGGGGTAATCACCCTGAGCTTCATAATCACGTGCCTGCAGATAGAGCATATACGAACGCATCCGCTGTTCACGTGGTGTTGGGGCATCCGGCGTTGGGCGCTGGATTGGCGATGCCGTTTTGGTTGGCTTTTGAGTCGCTGCTGTAACAGATGGTGCCATCACCACTGAAAAGAGGACTGCGGAGGTCAAAGGGGTGGAGAACTTCATGTGAGGTGAACCCTGTTCCTTTACTTCAATGTGGGTTGATAAAAAATCTTAGTATAACAACCAGGTATTGTGCCATCGGTGAAGCCAGTTACGAATTATGAATATAAAAACCTAACTACCTGATATTCAATGAGATAGCAGTTTCACAGATCAAGAACCTCGGAAGAAAGTGGCGTAATCCGGCTTGAATACCCCAAGAAAGCCTGTTGAATCTGAGCACAAATCGCAGATATGGGTTGTCCATCAGTCTCAATCTCAATGTTGGCCAGGGCGTAAACCGGCAACCTGGATTCAAATAAAGTGTGTGCTGTGGCCGGTGATTGAAACAGTGGTCGGTCAGTGGTTTCACGCAATCGAGCGGCGCAGGTTTCAAAGCTGGCTTTGAGCCACACCGAAACACCCGTCGTTGCAATCTGCTGGCGAATCGCCTCCTGGGTAAAAGCCCCGCCTCCGAGTGAAATCACACATTCCGGTTGACCATCCAGCACTGATTCTGGTGTCACCCGCGTTGCACATACAGCCCGTAACGTTTCCCGTTCACGCTGACGAAATCCCAATTCGCCTTCGCGTTCAAATATTTCCGGGATCGAGCATCCGGCAGCCCGAATAATTTCAGCATCCAGGTCAATGAGGGGAATCCGCCACTTTTCAGCTAAAGCATTTCCAATCGTAGATTTGCCGCTGCCCATAAATCCAACCAGATACAGGATCATAGTGAGGAATGAAGAATTGAGAATGAAGAATGAAGAATGAAGAAATTGATTGGCTTTTGGTTCTTGGTTCTTGGTTCTTGGTTCTTGGAAAGTGTTGGTTCCTAAGCACTAAGCACCAAGTACCAGGCACTAACCACATTCTTCATTCTTCATTCTTACTTGTGCTGATCAAACGGAAGTTTCTGGCCAGGGGTCAGGTTGCGAATTGCCTCAACGACCCGGTTGGCAACGTTGCGATAGTAATCAAGCTGTTCCTTTGGGTCTTCAGGGAGTGGATCCGGCATTAACTCATTGAGGTCAATTGGTTTACCAATCACAATCCGCACGGTTCGAAACACATTTGGCACCAGGGTGCCGACGCCCAGAACTTCGTCGGTCCCAATCAATCGAATCGGCACCACGGTTGGGCGGGCATCATAAATCATTTTGCCAACGCCAGCTTTTCCGCGTCCGATTTCTCCGGTGCGTGAGCGTGTTCCTTCGGGAAACACAATCACGATATTGGACTTCAGCATTTCCACCCACTGCTCAACCTGCTCCAGACCACCTTTGCCTCGGTCAACCGGAAAGGTGCGCAAATTCTTGAAGAAATATTCGCCAAGGATGCGCAAAACGCGATCTTTAAACCGACGCGAGGCTGGATCACCAAAGAAATTCTTGCGGTCTGCCAGATTGATTGGGATGTACTCCGGGTTAAAAAACATCCGTGGAATATAGAGACCAACGCCCAAGGCAAAGTTATCAAGCAACGAAGAATGATTGGGACAATAGAGCACGTTTTCGTGCGACTCAGGAATGTTTTCCAACCCCTCAACCTTCATGCGGTTCAGCATTCGGAAGAGCAAAAACCCGCCGACGGTGGCCGCGCTTAAGGCCAGCCCAATCCCAACACCCCATTTAACTTTGGATGTTTTCTTCGCAAGGTCTTGACGGTTTTCAAGCGGATCTGCTAAAGCAGTTTCTTCCGGCTTTTTGCGAACCTCCAATGCTCCTTCCGCATTCTCTTCAACTTGAACTGGCTTTGGTTTGACTCTCAAACTGGGTGGTCGGGCTGGTAAATCCAGTGGATCAACCCGCAAGGGTGACTCAGGCAATCTGCGTTTCGCTCGAAAAATTGGTGGTTGGTCTTTTTGATTCGCCATAGAATATTGTCGAACATCAATTCAGGGTTAAGAAACACTTTTTGAAAATACTGGCTGAAAAAACAGGATATTCTTTCAACATCTTCCGGGTTCTCACCCGGAACTTTCCATGAAACCTTGCTAATCTATACAAATTTCGGTACTGAAACAAACTCTTCTTGATGCGCCAATCACGGGGTTTTTCCAAAGGTGCATCCCATCCAACCAGTTTACTTTGACCAGGGGTGTTTTCACAGGTTATGAGTCTTTTTGAAAAACATGTTTTTGTCTGTGTTTTCGGGAAAGTCTGCCCAACCCAGGGCAGCGAAGCCATCTGGCAGGAATTGCGGACCGGCATGAAAAAAGCCGGCTTGCACGAAAAAATTCGCGTCAACAAAGCTGGCTGCCTGGCTCAGTGTGAACACGGCCCCACGATTGTCACCTATCCGGAAGGAACATGGTATGCTGGCGTCACACTCGAAGATGTTCCACAAATTATTGAGGACCACCTGATTGGCGGCTGCCCGGTTGAACGGTTGCGTCATCCCCAGCCAGAATTAGAAACTGTAGAAGCCGAGAAATAGGGTTCAAGGGTTCGCATGAGTGTCTCGGCTTTCGCTTTTGGCCGACGTGTCCTTAAATTTCTATTTTCTGAACCCTAAACTCTGATTTGTTGCTTATTTTACAGGCCGTGAACGACCTGCCTCAATTCAGCCACCGCTATGCGGCGAGAACCCAAACAAAACCAAATTCGAACACCCTGAACCCTGAACCCTGAACCCTGAACCCTGAACCCGGCATCATTTACCTTTCACCTCTTTAAAGGAATTCCTCCTCATATGATCAATCGCGAACGCATGCTCAATCACGTTTTGGAACTCATCCAAATTGATAGTCACTCGCGCGAAGAACGGGACGTGGCAATGAAACTCAAGGCTGACTGTGAAGCTTTGGGAGGAACTGTGTACATTGACAGTGCTGGCGAAAAAGTTGGTGGAAACGTTGGCAACGTCATTGTCCATTTCAAAGGAACGAACCCAAATGCCCCGCCATTTTTTCTGTCCTCACATATGGATACCGTCGTGCCAGGAAAAGGGGTGAAGCCAATTCGAGAAGGCAACATCATTCGCACGGATGGAACAACGGTGCTTGGTGGCGACGACAAAACCGGATGCTCAATTATTGTGGAGTGTATCCGCACGCTCCAGGAACAGAATATTCCGTACAGCGATCTTCAGATTGTCTTTACCATTTGCGAAGAAGTCGGGTTACTTGGCGCGAAAAACTGCGAAATTGACCGGGTCAGCGCAAAATTTGGATTGGTGCTTGATAGTGACGACCCTGGCCATTTGATCACCAAGGCACCATCGTCAAACCGGATGCGGTTTACCATTTACGGACTCGAAGCCCATGCGGGTGTCTGCCCTGAAAAAGGAATCTCGGCCATCAAGATTGCCTCTGAAGCCATTGCTGAAATGAAGCTGGGACGCATTGACCATGAAACAACTTCCAACATCGGCACGATCAATGGCGGAGTGGCAGTCAACGTCGTCCCCAACCGGGTGGATCTGTACTGTGAAGCGCGCAGTCACAATGACGACAAGCTCGAAACCCAAACTTCTCATATGGTTGACTGCCTGGAACGAGCGGTTTCGCACCACGAAGTCACCAATGATGGACACACCATCAAAGCCCGGCTTGAGAAACACATTGAGCGTGACTATCACCGCATGGACCTGGCCGATGATTCAATGATTGTCAAGCTGGTCAAACAGGCAGCCCACAATCTTGGGCACGATTGCGAACCCTTGCCGACTGGCGGTGGATGTGACGCAAATATCTTTAATCGCAAAGGAATCGAATGTGCCAATCTTGGCACCGGAATGCATAATATCCACACGGTCAAAGAATACATGTCAATTGATGACTTCTATCAATCAGCGGACATTGTGTTTGAAGTCCTGAAACTCCACGGGCAGAACAACTGATCTGGTATCTGGTATCTGGTGCTTGGTTTTTGATTTTTGCTTCAGGGTTCTTGTAAAGTATTTTTTTCTAAGCACTAAGCACCAGGCACTAAACACCAAGCACTAAACACCAAGCACCAAGTCCTCATCCCATGATTATTGAAGCAAAAGCTCCGACGCGAATTGACCTGGCAGGTGGAACGGTTGATCTCTGGCCACTCTATCTGTTACATCAGGAAGCCCAAACTATCAACGTGGCAATTGACCTTCTGGCAACCTGCCGGGTCGAAGAACGACTTGATGAACAGATTATTCTGGTTTCGGAAGATATCAATCTAAGTGAAACCTATGAATCACTTGGGGAAATTCGGCTTGATACCCCACTCCAACTCCTTGCGCGGATGGTTGATTACTTTAAGCCATACACCGGGGTAAAAGTGACCACTCGATGCGCGGCACCACCCGGCTCTGGCCTGGGTGGCTCTTCAGCGCTGGCGGTGGCACTGGCAGGCGCTCTGGATCATCTCACCGGAAACCGATTTAGTGACAGCCAGCTTTTGAAAATTGCCCAAAATATCGAGACCCAGGTCATTGAGGTTCCTTCAGGTGTGCAGGATTATTATCCGGCGATGTATGGCGGAACGAACAGTTTACACCTGGAAGTGATTGGGGTTGTGCGCGAGGCACTCTCAATTGATCTGGCAAAGCTTCAAGATCATGTGGTGCTGTGCTACACCGGAAAACCTCATTTTAGCGGCACGAACAACTGGGAAATTTTCAAAGCACACATTGATAATCGAGATGGCGTCCGCGAGCGATTTGCCAGCCTGTGCGAAGTCACCAATCGCATGCGCATTGCCGTGCTCGAACAAAATTTGCCAGGTATCGCCACCTGCCTGACTGAAGAATGGGAACTCCGCAAAGGATTTTCAGAGCACGTCACCACTGACACCATTGAACACTTGATTTCCGTGGCTAAAGAACAGGGTGCCCTGGCAGCCAAAGTCTGCGGGGCTGGTGGCGGCGGATGTGTGGTGTTTTTGGTTGAAACTGGCCGCAAAGCCGATGTCAGTCGAGCCCTGACCGAGGCCGGAGGAGAAATCCTGGAAGTTAATTTGATTGATCGTGGCCTCCGAGTCGAGCAGGTAGGATAAAACTGAGGCTGAAGTCTCGCAAGCTCGGGGCGATCAAAGGGATGAGGGCTGAAAGATGAGGGCTGAAAGAAAAGCAATTCTTCAACCCAACGTCTTCAGCCCGTTTTCTTCAGCCCACCTTCTTCAGCCCTAAGCTCTAAGCCCAATGTCTTCAGCCTTCACTCTATGATCCGCACCTGGCTTTCCCGAATCTGGTCTTCTCCCTCGGCAATGGGGTTTGTCTTTACCAGCACCATTTTTGTTGTGAGTTTCTTCTACTTTCCAGCCGACCATCCCCGGTTTTTTCTCTGTCCGTTTAAAACTTTTACTGGAATTGATTGCCCTGGGTGTGGAATGACCAGGGCCTTTTGCGCTCTGGCAAAAGGAGAAATGACACGTGCAATCCATTTCCACCCACTCAGCCCGCTGGTTTTCGGACTTTTTGGGCTGTGGTGGCTGACAACAGGGCTCAGTTTGCTTGGGTATACTGGTACCACCCGGAAAATCGGAGACAACTTTGGTCATCCGATAGTGGTGTTTGGGATTATGGGATTACTGGTGGTGGCGTGGATTTTCAGGCTTGGATGGCAGTTTTTTGGGCAATGAAGAAGAATGAAGAATGAAGAAAATACTGGTGCCTGGTGCCTGGTTCCTGGTTCCTGGTTCCTGGTTCTTGGAAGGTATTGGTTCCCA
>CAZXCE010000406.1:0-7738 GCA_964639175.1 uncultured Clostridia bacterium | reverse complement strand
CCATCCACTACCTCGCACACCTTCAGAATTGATCAGTTTTGATTATACCACTACCCATTTCGACTCGGCTCGCAACCCTCAAAGCCCCATAAATCTTAAGATTTGAGAACAGTTTTATATAAACTCAATGATTGGTTTCGATACACTACTATCGCTTTCCACTGCCCTCCCGCCACTTCCGGACTGATCCACCCACTTGCCACCGCGCGTCCCATCACACTCGCCATCACATACAAACTTCCCCATCGGTTCTGACCTGGTTTCGTGCTATGCTTGGAGTCCATCAGAGAGCATCTCCTCTTTTGGGCGTTTTTGATCTCGTTCTCTATCTTCTCCGATCTCCGACCTCGTCAGGACCGATGAATGGAGCCATTTAATCTGTTATTCTGTTCATTATTAAGGACTTCTTCTTTTCTACATAAGTCCTATTATCAATAGACTTAATGTGGATGGGACGCCCGCGCTCCCAGGAAATATTTATCTGAAAATCTATCGCTTTTCTGGCCCGCTTGACACCGCTTCTGAGTATGGTTGCTGTTTTGCCAGCACCAGGCCGTTTATTTCCGATCAGTTGCTGGCACGATGCCAGTACTCGCAGCAGGAAATCTTTTTCTGAAGAGGAGCTATAGCGGATGGTGTGAGGGGTTTTGTGGAAAAAATTTACGAATTCTGCGTGCCAAGGCTTTTTTGCCGTTTCACCAAGTGATGTGAAGGACTATACTGAGAGCTTCATCACCAACATTGGCCGAGTCCGACAAAATCTCTCTATGACTGATATTAGATAAAGCATTTGGAATTGATGTTTTCCAGTCAGTTATCTGCAGAGTATCCGCAGCAACAAAGAAAGGAATAGTGCCATGCTTCAAAATCCAAAAACTGCCTGCATGCGAGGCACCTCACATTTATACCCAGCTATGTCACCAGGTCCAACCTGTTCAAGTGGCCCTGATTTGAGACCCTATTTTGATGTCTGCTTTGATGAATCTGAAAAAATCTATGTCGTTCCCTATGAGGATATTAAACAGGAACTCACCCATCAGGAAAAAAAGGCAGGACATTCAATAATGATTGGAACCGCTCTAAGTATTGGAGAATTCTTTTTCGATCTTTATAAAGATCTGAAGGATCTTGCTGATTTAATCAAGGTGGGCCGAGATTTTGGCATAAGCGGGAAAATGTATACCCAAACCATTCATGGAAAAAAATATATTATTTTCAAAGGCCGTCCCGGTTTAAGGAAAACGTTTACTGGCACCACCTATGGCATAAACAATTCAAAAATTCTCAGCTTTGGCATTGGGAAAGCCGCTATGGTTAAAAGTGCCATTCGGGGGTCGGTTGTGGGGATTGTCTTCGTCAATGCCTTTAATATTGCGCAATATTTACTTGTGGGCGATTCCTCCTGGCAGGAACTGGTTGGAACCATGGTGGCTGATACCATCAAAGTTGCTCTTGCCTCAGCGGCAGGACTCATCGGCGGAGTGTTGCTCGCTGGTTCAGGAACGGTGGTCATCCCGTTGCTCGCAAGTTTTGTTGTCGGAATGGCAGTTGGGGAACTTTTAGAAGCGGTTGACAATCGCTGGAAAATCACCGAAGCCGTCCAGGACTGGGTCCAACAAAACGCACCTCTGTTTCAACGAACCTGGTCGAAAGCAGTTGAGGAGGTCGAAAAAGGGTATGGCATCGTGGAAGCTGAAGTGAAAGAAACCGTTGAAGAAGTCAGTATACTGGCTGAACAAAAGTATGAAGACTTTCAGGCGGGTCGAAGATACGTATCTGACCAGATTGCACAAGGGTGGGATCGTTGGTTTCAAACTCTGATGGCCAATGTCCCTGCCTATTGATCGAGAGGTCAATCAACAAGAGAACAAAACATAGCAGAAATGGTTGAGAGCAATTTTATCTGACTTGCCGTGAAAAGAATACAACCCCCTTCAATCAACAAAAAGCCAGGACTTATTTTCCTGGATAAAGTAGCACCAGGCCCTGTTTATCTTTCAGGGAAAACATCGAGATCCAATGGTGGACTCAGATCACGAAAAATCAACTGCAGCATTCAAGTAGTTGTCCAGGATCAACCAACTATCACGACTCACATCTCTCCCCAGGAGGACTTCATCCTATGCAACCCATCGTTTGGCTTTGGCTGGCGCTGATTGGACTCAGCCCGGTCTCGGTTTGGTCGGTACCGCGGCAAACTTCATCCCGTGGCATCACTATCGTCAATGAGAAGAAACAAGACTACATGAACGTCAAACTCTTCAAATTAAAGGGGAATCAAGAGATTTCAGTTGATCCTGACAAGACTGCTTTCAGCGCAGGTGAACAGTTTAAGGTGACACTGGAACCATTTTTTGACGGGTACCTCTACGTCCTGAATGAAGACCCCTCGGGAAATTTAATCGTGCTCTATCCTCGACCACAGGACCGGAATACCGTGAAAGCCGGCGAAAATATCGAATTACCGAAGTTTGAAATTGATAATGAGCCAGGTGATGAAGCACTCCAGATTTTTGTCTCGCCACAGGCAATCAAGCTCTTTGATGAAGCGCTTGACAATAATAATGGCCGGATTGATCGCAGGTTGTCATCTCGGGCAGTTGACGAACTCAACCGCCATAGCTCCAAATCTCAATCCCGCTTTGGTGATCAACTCCCATTTCAGACAAGTCGCAGCATCCGCATTTACCGGGGCGATAAAAAAGATCAGTCCCATTCAGATGCTAACCTGGGGTCTCAATCCCAACCAACTTCAGAATCGCAGCGACCGACCCAAAATCAACCAGTGGAAACCAATGTTCGTCAAGGTGGGGAAACCTCCTGGATGGTAAAGCTTCCAATCCATAAACTGAACAGAAAATAGAGACTGGCCGATTGTGTCGCTTCACTGTTTTCAGAATACCCTGTTGAGCCAGCCCTCTCTGTCGCCAAAGATTTATGGTCTGGAGCAAAAAGATTTCCCATTCTTTGCCGAAGCTGATGATTGCTGCTTTCAGTCAAAAACCCTCTGTGACCTGGCGCCGTAGGAACAGTGATAACGATTTTTTGAGGTGGGGACGGTATTTTCATATACACAGCTTGCTGTCCAATGACGAAAGTTACATCTCGAAGTGTTCTTCCTCGATGGCGAAGCGGTTGACAAACAAACCAGATACGCCGAAAAATGAACCCTTCAAGGAAAACTGGATAAACCCCATGCTCGTCTCTTCCACGGCAAGAGCAGAGGCGCCGCGGTCCACAATGAAGGCCAACTGATCGGAATTCCAACCAAAGTGGTGTTTGATACGCAACTGCTGGATCCCAACAGTGACTGGATCCTGGATCCAGTTGACCCAATTGGAGGCAGCGGCTATCTCTGACCGGCCCGACGGGTTCAATCACTTCTGGACCAGGTGAATCGGAAATCCCAATTGGCGACTTCTCATGCTTTCCTTTTTTGGGGGCCTGTTTGTCTTAAACAGTCACCAACAGGCCGTTCAAGGGGAAAATCAATATCTCCTCAGCCTGATAAAAACTATCACCTACTGGTTTCAGCTTTCTTTACCAATCTGGACAATCAAGAAGACCACCAGGAGAACTAAGATAATTTCTGATTCAGGGATTGAGAAACACAATATTGCTGGTCACTTAACCTTGTTGGAATTCGAAGGAGGAACTATGCAACACAAGGTATTCTGGTTTGGATTATTTCTGGCTGTTTTTATGCAAATGACCTGTGCCTCGGTGAGTTTGGGGAGTCAACGAAAGACTCACCCCCCAGAACAATCCCGAGGGCAGGTCCGGCAAAAATCAATCAGCCTGACCGTTGATGGCGGCGAGGAAATCCGGCTCTATGAAGGGAGCCACGCCCTGGTCATTGGTGTCAGCGATTATACCAACGGATGGCAGCGCCTCCCAGGCGTCAAAACTGATGTGAGCGAGGTCAAAACCGCACTTGAGGCTCAGGGATTTCTGGTTCAAGTGGTGTTAAATCCAACACGGGCTCAATTTACATCAAGCATGGAGCAATTTATTAGTGACTTTGGATACACTGCCGGCAACCGGTTGCTGGTCTATTTTGCCGGGCACGGTCACACCGGTAAATCAGTCGATGGACGTGATTTAGGGTATATTATCCCTGCCGATGCTCCGTTGCCGGGCCGTGAAGAATTAAAATTCAGAAAGACCGCTATCAGCATGGATGAAATCGAAAACTATGCCCGGCGAATTGAAGCCCGGCATGCACTGTTTGTCTTTGATAGTTGTTTTTCAGGGTCGCTCTTTACTGCCACCCGGAGCGCGCCACCTCTCATTTCCAAACTGATTGCTCAACCCGTAAGACAATTCATCACGGCAGGAACTGACCAACAGACTGTTCCAGATAAAAGCCTGTTTCGGGCTCAATTTGTCGAAGGACTCAAAGGCGCTGGAGATGTGAACGGCGATGGCTACATCACCGGTAGCGAACTGGCCCTCTTCTTACAGGACAAAGTGGGTAACTACAGCCGGGAGGCTCAAACCCCACAATATGGAAAAATCCGGGATGCCAAGCTTGATCGAGGGGATTTTGTGTTTGCATTGAAAACAGGGGCCCCCTCCAATCGAACGAAAGAAACCTTCTCAACTGGGGCTTCTGCGACAACCACCGTTAACCTTGAAGCTCAATACTGGGATTCGATTCGGGACAGCACAGATCCGGAAGATTTCCAGGCCTATCTGCGCAAATACCCATCTGGCGAATTTGTGGACCTGGCCAGGAATCGGATTCGGAAGTTGACCACACCGGGCAGTGAGTCGGCCTATAAAACCGAAAGCTCGCCGGCTTCATCGGTGCATCCTTCCACTTCTGAGGCAACACCGGATATAGCTGAGGTGGAACGGAACTTTAAAAGCGGATTGTATCGCGATGTTTTAACCCAGTGTAGTTTGCTCAAAGAGAAACTCCCAAACAATGGCCGGCTCCTCTACTTAAACGGGATGAGTTTCTTGATGGTGGGAAACTACGAAGAAGGTTTGCTGGCGTTAAAACGCGCTGCGCTTCAGAGAGAGTCAATTCGAATTCCAGTTCAACGTCATAAAGGGAATATTTTTTTTGAAAGTCTGGAAACCGGAGTCCTCACGCTTCATTCGGATGCAATTGAATATTCTGGAAGCTCTGATTCCTTCAAGGTATCATTCAGCAATCTGATCAAAGCCAGTGCTGATACTGGGGGAATCAAAAAGGTATATCGGGTTGAATTGAAAATTAAACTCCTGGAAAAAGACGGGAAACCCAAACAAAAGGATTTCAATTTTTATCCGATGACTGCTGTGTTGGAACAACAGGGACAAAATTCGCGCGCGGTTGCCTGCTATAACTGCGATGGGTGGACCCGAGCGGTTATACAGTTGATCAATATTTTCCCCCTCTCACAATGAACCTCTCCAATTTAAGGACACCTGACATGAAAATCGTACCATCCGCCTTTGTATTGCTGGTTGGCTGCTTTCTTTTCTTCTGCGTCCCGGTTTCCGTCAGGGGGGCAGATCGTGCTCTGTTAATCGGGATTGAACGATATCAGGTCGTAACTCCTACACCGGGAGGCGAAGCCGACGCCCGTGAAATGGCCCAATTGCTCCAAGCCAGATTAGGATTTCCAGCGAGTTCGATCAAAATCATTCTCAACGAAGAGGCCACGGCAAAGACTATCCGGACTGAATTCAAAACCTGGTTGATCACTGGCACCAGGTCCGGAGACCGTGTGTTTTTTCTGTACGCCGGTCATGGCTCGCAATTGCCAGATGACAACAATGAGGAAACAGATGGATTTGACGAAACCATCGTACCCTATGATGCTCATCCTGAAGGGCTAAATCAGATTCGAGATGATGAATTTGAAGCCTTGATCAGACAACTGTCTGACCGGCGTGGGGTATTTGTCTTTGATTCATGCCACTCCGGTACCATTTCACGTGGATTGCCCAAACTGTCAAAGTTTCCGTCAGGGGGTGGCGCCCGGTACTTGCCTCGGCCTGATCAACTTCCACCACTCTCGCGGAGCGGGAACGACAGTTACACCGTTTCAAGCCTTCCTCGAAGTCGAAAAGTTATGATCGCTGATGGTTTTGTTACTGAACCACAGGCCAAGAGCTTTTCAGGTACAGTAATTATTTCAGCCGCCCAGCCAGACCAAACTGCCTTTCCAGTCAAATTGCAGAATGGACGATTCCGGGGAGCACTCACTTACGCGATTGAACAGTCTCTCATGACCGGAGAGCAATTACCGGTCGAGAAATTCAGAAACCAATTAGTGAACCAAATCGCTGACTTTCAGCGATCAGGCGACTTACCGGGAGACCAGGTGCCCGTTATTGAAATTCTCGGGCCTCAGTCACTTGGGAAAGTGATGCTCTTTGGGTCAGGTTCGCCAGAGGCATTGGCTGGTGGGAGCCCAACTTCAACATCACTAACTTCTCCAGCTAAACTGACCAATCCTTTTTCGACAGAGACGGTTTCAATCCAGACAACGAACGGCAAATTGGTTTATTACAAGGGTGAGACAATTCGCTACCAAATTTCCACAACCATGGCTGGTTATCTGTACCTGATCGTTTTTAGTCAGCAAAATGTCGCGACTGTGGTGTTTCCAAATTCTGAAGATCCATCAAATTTTATTTCGGCTGGAACGCAAGTATTTCCACCTCAAGCGACGGACCCGATTACTGTCCAACATCCTTTTGGCCAGGATATTGTGGTTGCGATTATCTCGGTCCACCCTATCCAGCTTGGAGATCAGGCTAAGTATACCTGGCAAGAAATTTTTTCCCGGCTGCAATTGAAGGAAATTCAGAATGCACTTTCCCGGTCACTCAAACATCAACCGGTCTGGCAGGCAGGATCTGTGGTGATTGAAACAAAACCATAATCTTTCAGAGACTGTTTGGAAATTCGGGATTCGGTGTGGCTGCAGATCGGAAGTGTGAATTCAGCCCAATTCTTCAGAACTGAGTTCAATTCAACCATTCCTCCGCAGTATGTTTGCTTTGGTGAATTTCCAAGCAGTCTCTTCGGGACACATTTCAGCTTCACTCAGTGTGCTCAGTTGGAAACTCTTCAACCTTTGGAGAGAATCGAAACAATGGTTATAGAATAAAAATAACTTGATTAAACATTGAAAATAGGCAGGTTGCCTTGAGTCTTTTGACCATTTGATTTCACAGTTGGTTTCAATATCAGGGGTATCACAGTCAAAGTCGAGTCAATCCAGGTAAGACACGAAAGTTTCCTGGATTAACATGTGTGACTGCAGTCACATTTTTTTCCAATAGCCTTCGATTTTATAGAGCGTTGTATAAGTTGCTTAACTTTTTAGATCTTTAAACCAGCTCTTTGAAAAAAAGATTTGATCAACTGTAGCTTACTCCGGAGTCTCATCACCGCCAAATGCAACTCTCGGCCCAGGACTTCAAAGTTCGGACAACTGACATTGGCCAACGCGACGTGCTTAAAGTGCTGCCAGACGGCCTCATCCGGATTGAGTTCAGGCGCATAGGGTGGAAGTCGTTCTCAATGAACCCATAGCCACCGACTGGTTCAAGAATTCCTTCCGGAGTTATATAGCTCTTCAGAAAAAGAGTTCCGCCTGGGAACGCCGGCATCCTGCCGGCAACTGATTGGATCTGAACCGCCTGGTGCCGGCAGGATGCCGCCGTTCCCAGGAAATATTTATCTTAGGATAGGTAGGTGCATTACTGCACTTTCCCCCCTTCAGAACCGTGC
>CAZXCE010000405.1:0-7768 GCA_964639175.1 uncultured Clostridia bacterium | reverse complement strand
CATCCCGTCGGTGACCTGCCGGAATTTGTTGTCTTCGAGCGAATAGATAAACACCGCCCGCAACAAATTGGGCAATTGTTTGACGTAGGCAATCCACCGGCTATCCGGCGACCAGTTGGGAATCACCACATTGTCACGCAGCCCAAACGGGTTGGTATCAACTTTGGTGAGGGTGCCTTTGTCAATCTGGAGGTACCACAGGGTATTGGCCGTGTCATAAAAGGCGATTTTCTGGCTGTCTGGCGACCAGGTTGGCGAGTAATAAAACGAAGGGTTGGCCCCAAGCGGGAATTTCTTCACTTCGCCGCCCTTTTGGTCGGTCACGTGGAGGGCATATTCGCCAGAAGCTTCTGAAAAATAGGCAATCCATTTTCCGTCTGGTGACCACGACGGGTCGCGTTCCATCACGCCAGGGCTGTTGGTCAGGTTGCGCGGGTCACCTTTTTCAGCCGGGACGGTAATGATTTCACCTCGGGCTTCAAACACGGCACGGGCACCGGTGGGAGAAATCGCCGCATTTGAAATCTGGCTTCCGACCTTTTCAAACCGGGGGCGAATTCCTGGGAAATCGGCCTCCACCGTTACATTGATGGCCTGAGTCTTGCCGGAACGCAGGTCAAACAGACCGAGTGATCCAAATTGTTCATACACAATGGCATCGGTGGTGGCGCTGGCTGATTTGAAATCCAGACCTTTGTTTTCAACTGCCTGCGAGACCTGTTTGGTTTTGGTATCAAACACAAACAAGGTCACGGCCCCGTTGCGGTCTGAGAGAAAATAGACTTTGTCTCCGACCCACATCGGGTTGAAATCAATCGAGTTCTGACGGGGAACTTTTTCAATCACTGAATCACTCAGCCGGGCAATCCAAATCGCAGCGGTTTGTCCGCCACGATAGCGTTTCCAATCCGGTTGCCAGCGGGTCAGTGGCTGATAGGCAATCTGACTGCCATCCGGAGAAAAAGCACCGTCATCTGCCAGCGGGAGAGGAACTTCCTGGGGAAGCCCGGTGGCCTGGGTGGAAATGGTAAACAGTCGGTTATAGCCGGAAGTGCTGTTTCGATTGGATCGAAAGAGCACATTTTTGCCATCCGGTGTCCACCCGGCCACCCGGTCAGCGCCTGGGTGAAACGTGAGCCGACGGGGAACACCGCCCGTGGTCGGCACCACATAGACGTCAACATTGCCGTCATATTCGCCGGTAAAGGCAATCTGTGATCCATCGGGTGAAAAATACGGATCGTTCTCGATGCCTTCGCCTGTGGTCAAATGGGTAGCCTGGCCGCCGTCACGACCGACCAGCCACAGATCACCGGCATAGGAAAAGGCAATTTGATTGCGATTGATGGTTGGATTCTGCGCCAGGAGTGGAGCGGCGGCAGCTTGATCTGAAAAAAAGGACAGGCATAACGTCATCAAGAGGCTAACGCCCCAGGTTTTCCTCATAGATCAACAGTCTCCTTTGGGAGTGCGGCGGCTTGACGCCGCTTTCAGGTTAAAAATTCGTGAAATTTGTGAACGCGTTCACAACGGGTCAAATATAAGAAAAAAGACCTTTTAAGTGGTCCTAGAGCTTTGAGGTTGGGTTGTTTTTCGAAGAATTTCCGTTTTATTTAGACAGTGGGGAGCCACCGGGATAAAACAGAGGCCAGCGCGTCGAGTTGAATGGGTTTGGTTAGGTAATCATCCATGCCGACTTCGGTGCAGCGAATGCGTTCGCCCTGGAAGGCATGGGCCGTGAGTGCGACAATCGGGGTGTGACGACCAAGACACGCTTCAAGTTCCCGAATTTTTGTGGTGGCTTCATATCCATCCATGACAGGCATCTGGCAATCCATCAAGACCAGATGATACTCGTTGCGTTCCATGACCTGGAGTGCCGTGAGTCCATTATCAACCACATCGGCGGTAAACCCGAGTTTATCCAACAAGCGCAACGCGACTTTCTGATTCACCACATTGTCTTCAACCAGCAGAATCGAGACTTTGACGGGCTGGATTTCTGTGGTGGCGCCAGATGGTGAGGCGACCAGTTCAAGCGGGTGGATGCCCCCTGACGACACGGCAGATGGACCACTGAGGACGGTCGTCACGCCCTGGATGAGTTCAGTCTGGCTGATTGGTTTGGAAAGAAAGGCATTGACTGGCGCCAGAACTTGCGACGTCGCCGACCGGTGGTGTCCGATTGAAGTCAGCAACACAATCGGAATCTGAGCCAGTTTCGGCTCGGCCTTCAAGCGCCGGGCAAGCTCAGGACCTGAGTGATCAGGCATTACCTGGTCCACAATCATCAGGTCCACGGCCTGTGCGTCAGGAGCATTCTCAGCCAGAAGAAAGGCCAGCGCCTGCTCGCTGGATTCGACCTCCTGGACCCGGGCACCATACCGGGACAGGATGGTTTGGATCAGGGTGCGGCTGGTGGCATTGTCGTCCACGACCAGAATGTGTTTTCCCTCCAGGATTTCGCCCTCCACCTCTACCGACTGATCGTGGGTGGCGCTGAGTTCCAATTGAACCGTAAACCTGAAAGTCGAGCCTTTCCCTGGCTGGCTCTCAAACTCAATCTGCCCGCCCATCAGTTCCACCAGTTGCTGGGAAATCACCAGTCCAAGCCCGGTGCCACCAAATCGGCGGCTGGTCGAGCTGTCCCCTTGCGAAAATGGCTGAAATAAAAATGGCTGTGTGGTGGCGTCAATGCCGATCCCGGTATCCTGGACCTCAAAACAGAGGGCTGGCGGCTCACCCGGCCAGCAGACTCTGGAGGCGCGCACGATGACTTCGCCCTGGTCGGTAAACTTGATGCCATTGCTGACCAGATTGAGTAACACCTGTTTTAACCGGTTGGCATCACCAACCCACCAGGGTTCAACATCTGGTTCAACCAGACAGATTAGTTCAAGCCCTTTGCTCTGGGCATTGTCAGCCAGCATTCGGCAGACATCACTGATGAGGGTGTGAACATTGAATTCGGCAGAATCCAGCCTCAGTTTACCAGCTTCGATTTTTGAAAAATCCAAAACGTCATTGATGATGGCCAGCAAGGTGTCGCCAGATGATTGAGCCGTCCGCACCAGTTCACGCTGGTCAACTGTCAACGGTGATCCGACCAGTAACTGGATCATGCCCAGCACGCCATTCAGCGGAGTCCTGATTTCGTGACTCATATTGGCCAGAAAGACGGTCTTGGCCTGGGTCGCACTCTCGGCGGCCTCCTTGGCGGCAATCAGACTGGTTTGGATATCACTGCGGTCAAAAACAAGGCCAATCTGGGTGGCGATTTGCTCCAGTGTGGCATGGAGTGACATCTCGGGTCGTGCTGGCGAGGCAGTGAGCAATTCCATAATGGCAATTACCCGACCATTGACCGAAACTGGACAGAGAATGGCGGAGGTCAGGCCGCAACTTGTGGCTGATTCAACTGGATACCAGGCGGGAGACTCGGCCAGTCTGGCAATCCATCTGGAATGGTCACTCGTCGAGACGGTTTCGACCAGTTCGTGGCGATTGGTCAACCGTAAGGCCGTGATCGCTTCCTGAACTGAAAGAAAGCGCGTTGGATGGCTGCTGTACCACGTCATGCTCGAAACAAAGCGGTCATTGCCGCAATGTACCCGATAGACCACCGCCAGCGGCCAGCCGGTGTGGGTACAGATGGTTTCAAGGGCCCTCGAAATGGCCTGTTCGGGATGCTGGGCTTCGTTGGCCAGACTGGTGATTGTTTGCAGGAGTTGAATCGTGGCGGTTTCCCGCTTCAGTGCCAGTTGGGCTTCAAACAAACTGTCCAGCAGCGCTTTGAGCCGATGAACGGCTGGTTGAAAAACGAGCAGGCCCTCAAGGATGAGGAGCCCCACGAGCCCACCAAACAGCATTCCAAACCGGCGTTTAAGCTGGGCAATATGGTGGTGGGCTTCGAGGTCATATTGATTGACGATTTCATCCATCCCAGACAGAAAGGGTGACTCATTGGCCAGAATCCTGGCCACCAGTTTCTGCCGTTCGCCCTTTTGCCGGGCCCAGTCTTCTGCGGGTCGCGTCAGTTCATATAACTGGGTACCTGCCGTGCGGAGCGCTTCAAAGTTGGGGCTAATTCGTTGATAGAGTGCCACCACAACCGGGCTGTTTTTGCCGGGTAAGGCCAGATCCGGGTTGCCTTGTTGGAGCCCACGGTGGGCCAGTTCAAATTGATCCAGCACCCGTTTTAATTCGGCTGCCTGCGTGGTGAGCAATGCTTCATCACCCGTTCCATCCAGCAGCAGTGCCAGTTTGGTGAGGCGTTGCGAGAGCATCCGCTGCCGCCCAGCCAGATTGACCACGTGGGCATCCTGTTGTTCCTGGTCAACACCGGCAGCCACCACCAGCAAGCCGATTCCGCCGAGAATGGCAATCAGTACCAGGGCAGTCACATAGCGTACCGTGAGCCAGCGGGTCGGACTTCCGGTGATCAAATGTTTTGGAGTTGGGGAACTTGCAGGATCCAGTGTCATTGAGCCTTTAGGGAATTGAAAATAGGAGGAAGCCGCTATTGTTCCTGACAGGGCGCGGAATGACAAGGTCCAGAGGGAAAGTCAGAGGTTGCGGAACCGATGACAAGGTGACAGGGTGTCATTGGTTACCCTGTCATTAATTGGGTGTGGCTCCGTGCCTGAAACCGGTTCAGCATCGTCCAGGCCAGGGGGACAAACGACAGCGTCAACCCGCTGGCCACGCCTGCCAGTCCAACCACAAAAATTGCCATTACCAGTTGAAACAAGGCCATCCAGGCATCCACCAGCGTGAGAAATTTAATCAACAGGAGCGGGAGCAGCAGGATCATCACGATTGGCTGTGAAATGTGCGCGGTCTGCATCGTGGTCACTTGCGAGAACCCGGTGGCAAGCGTCAGGATCAATTCATCAAAAAAGCCGGAAATAAAATGGCTTCCCACCCAGTATGAAAAACTGGTGCAGACCAACAAACTGAGAACCAGAACCAGGTTGGCCCACCCAAAGACTCGCCAGCCAAGCAAAACTCCCCCGACAACCAGCCCAACCATCACGCCATGAATGGCACCAACACAGGGAATGCCCACTGCCAGAAAGGCTTTTTCCTGCCAGTCCAGCATCGGATTGAAACAACAGGTAACGACCAGCACCAGATGGAGCAGCACAAACACAATCACGGTCCATTGAACCGCTTTCCAAACCAGAGAGAAACCTTCAACCATTTCAGCCGCAAAATGAGCCCACACAAGGTTTACTTTGGTGGTCATTGATCGAGCTTGATGGCCTGTGTCGTTGATCCAAGAAAAGTACATAACACCCAACCAGCCTGGAAAAAGATGGTCCTTCAAAAAAGGCGCTGTCTTGTGGAAGAGAGTGTGCATTGTGCCGGAGATAGATGGGAAATGCACGGTGTGGAGCGAACTTGCGGTACCTTTACTGATTGAACCTGCAAGTTGGATGAGCTTTCTGGCGCAAGATTGCAGAATTCAGTGGATTTTCCCAATCTTTTTCACCGCGTTTCGACTGACGACTGGCTATTCTCTGATCTCAATTGAGTTTTGACCGGCGGTCTTTGATTTTTAGTTCCTGGTAGCCGGATTCAGGGTCATTTTCGCGAACAAACGTCAAATCATCGAGGTCACCGATGACCAGTTCGACTGTGGTATAGACCAGACAGCCGTCCAGGAGGTGCCCGCCATAGGTTTTTCCATTTTTGTCAGCCACGGAAAGATGCAGGTGCGAGCCTTCGGTGGAAAGGGTACCGACCAGCGATACCAGTTCCAGTTTTTCATTCCAGACCGTGCCTTTTTCCTGATCAGCACACCGAATCACGGCCTTGCGCAGGCTGCCGACCGCCGTGAGGATAAACCCTGCCCGGATGCTTCGTTCGGCGGTAAAGCGAATGAGTTCCTGCCGGAGATCTTGCCCTGGACGCAGCCGGAGGGCGAAAGTTCGTTGCGAACGCGATTCAGCCGATTCAACTTGTGGTGGCGTTTTGGCAGCCGCACCCGATTTGGTTTGTGCCCAAATTGACGGTTGCAGGCAAAAACCAGACATCACCAGCCATAAAATCAAAAGCATGCGGTTCATCATCTTGAGTTACACCTTCTTTAATTTGGAGTTTCTTTGATTTTGTGAGAAGTTGTGGGGCGTCCCCTAAGCCTACAGCTTCAGGTTGGGAATGGTCAAAATTTTCATTCTTTCAAAGGATTTCCAAACATGTTTCGAATTTTCCTTGTGTGTGTGTTTCTTGGGCTGATCTCTGGAAATGAAATAGTGGCGCAAACCAGCAAATCGTCAGCCCCAGGTACAGCCAGCGATTCCAAAGCACTTTTTTTCGATCAATTAACCCGGCAGCCTGATTTTATGGGAGATATGACGGTGACGGTTTCTGGCTCCACCGTCAAACAAACCTTTATCAAAAAAGGAGAAAAAATCCGGTGCGAATTTCACCCGTTTGAAAGTGCTTCAGAGGCAAACGAGACCATGCGGGGTTATACCGTCGTGGTGATTTCGATTCCGGGAAAACCAGTTTTAGTGATTGACCCACAACGCAACCGATTTACCGAATTTGAAGACCAGGAACCGTTTCCAATTATGGATTCGGCGAAACTCATTGAAGGCTTTGTCAATCTCAGAGATGAATCCAACATCGTGCCTCTCGGTGACACAACCATCAATGGATATGCCGCCAGGAAAGTCAAAATGGTCATCGCGGGTGAAAAAGCCGGCGTCTTCTTTTACTTTGCCAAAGATCATCAAAATTTACTGGTCAAAATGGAGCTTGAAGGCCAGCAATCAGCACTTGGCTTTGAACTGACCAACATCCGCCTCGACGTGGCTGACAGTTTGTTTGAACCACCCCGGTATGCCAAACACGAGTCGTCAGAGGAATTCCTGGCCGGAATGAAAGAGAATTTCGCGAAGTAATGCCAGGTTCAGGGGTCAGGGGTCAGGGTTTTCGAATTTATGTCCTTTGGTCTTTCAGGTCCGGTTCCTGCTCAATAACCTGGGCGGCCCTGGCTCACTGGAAAACAATCCCTCGTTTGAGAAATTCAGTTTTGGCCCGATGGGTAATGTCTGACTGGAATCGCGGCTCGTACCGGTGGTCATAGACATAGGCTTTGACCCGAACTTTAAGGTGTGGACGCATCACAACTTCATCAATGAGTAACACAACGACAGGTTTTGAGAGCAGCGTGTAAGGCGAACTGAAGGCTGCTTCATATCCGATTTCAAGCGCCAGGTTGGGATCAGTGTGATGTGGAACAAATAAATCAGTCACCACCTGGCAGTCTGGAACACCAGAATTGGCATTCCACGGAACGCCATTCAAAATCTGGCTATTTGGAATCGTCACCCGCGTGTCATCCGGCGTCGTCAGTTTGGTACTGTACAAACCAATGTGGTCAATTTCACCATAGGCATCGCCAAGTTTGACGCGGTCCCCAAGCTGATATGGCCGGTCAATGAGCACCATCAACCCACCAATCAGGTTCTTGATGAGATCCTGAGCGCCCAACCCCAGGGCAATCCCAATCGAAGCCGTGACGGCAAGCATGGTCTCACGCGAAGGGGCAAAAATTGCCACCACCATCATCGTCATGGTAAACCAGATGCCAAAGCGCAGGATCGGTGTCAGCATTTTGAAAAAGAACCGCGCCCGTGGTGCCCGGTTGCTGAGAAATTCGAGCAATCTGCCGGTCAGATACACCAGCAAGGCCGCGACACCAATCACCAATACCGCCTCAAAGAGTTTTCTGGCAGTGATCCATTTCCAAAAATCC
>CAZXCE010000404.1:0-7772 GCA_964639175.1 uncultured Clostridia bacterium | reverse complement strand
GCCTGAAATCCTTATCTGGTGTAGGTGACAAAATAACTTTTTCACCTCTCATCATTTCTCCTTCAAAAACCCTGAACCCTGAACCCTGAACCCTGAACCCTATTTCCCGCCATCACCCAGGCGGTCCCGGAACAGGTTGAGCAGCAGCAGCGTGCCAAGTCCGGCTGACCCATCGCCCTGGCCGCCCGTGGCCATTACGTCAGGTGTGATGCGAACTCCTTTTTCACCAATCACTTTCAAGGTTTCAATCAACGCCACGCCCTGTGGGCCCATCGCTTTGACCTGTTCGGCATAGGCGACGCCCTGGGCTTCACCCATCAATCGAACTTTCTCTGCTTCAGCCCGACCCGTTGCCGAAATGAAGTGCGCTTCCCCTTCGCCTTCAGCTTTGCGTTGTTCGGCGCGCTTGGTGGCGATTTCAACACCGACCGTGGCCGCCATCAGATCGCGCTGGTTGTCGGCATGGGCTTTGGTTTTTTCAAGCTGAATGCGCTTATCTTCCGCCTCGCGTTGGGCAAAGAACATATTCTGACGCTGTTCGGCCAGGATTTTTTCGGTCTGGGTTTTCATCAACTCTTCAGGCAGGTGGATATGGCAGATCAGCACATTGACCACATCCACATGATATTTGAGCAAATGTGCCCGGACACGGGCTTCGGCGCGTTCCTGTTCTTCGTGACGATTTTGCAAATACGCCATCGCGGATGATTCCGACGCCTGATTGCGGAAAATTGAATCAATCAGCGGATGCATGACATTTTTGATCAACCGGTCAATCGAACCAATTTTGGCGACCATAAACGGTGCGTCTTCAGGTTTGACGCGAAAGACAACCCGAACTTCAAGCTGCATGGTAAACCCATCTTTTGAAATGACTTCAAATGGGTTAAAGGTGTTGTCAATGTCTTCAGCCGTCCATTCGACAGTCTGGTTGGTGGTGGGAATGATAATCGGGGTGATCGCCAGCGTGTTGATGTAGTAGCGACCTGGACCAACCACTGTTTCCTGAATCCCGCGATAGCCTTCGGGCACCACATAGGCTTCGTGCGCCCCCTGATCAAGCCGTGCATCTGCCGGGTCATTGACCCGAAATTCTGCGGCCAGTTCTGCGGCGGTCGCTTTTTTCGCGGTTCCGGTGAGTTTAGAGGCCATCAGTCTGGCTTGCTCTTGTTCTTCGTGTTCAAGGCGAGTGCGAACTTTGAGCGCCATCGCCCGTCGGATTTCTTCGGATGGATCTTTCCCGACGTTTGAGACAATCACCGCCACTTCGCCGGGTTTGACTTCACCGGCTTTTTCCGGAATGACCTTAAAGAGCAGCGGGTTGATGTAATAAATCCCAGGCAGAAGAATGTCTTTCTGCGGGCCACGCTGGCCGCCACGAGCGAGGAATTCGTCGGCATCCTGAAAGTTGTCATGGCCTTCGACCGGCTGGGCGACATAATCACGCGGATCAAGCGGCGAGCCGTCGAGGGCTTCGACCAGTCCAACCTGATTTTCGGTAATGAACGTGGCATCACAGAGCCGAACCGTAAAAATTCCCGGTTTTTTCTCGCCTGCAAACGAAATGGATTCGGTGTGGATGCGATATGTTCCCGGCGTCAGGACTTCGACCTGTGACCCTTTCTGGCCATTGGCCGCGATAAACTGTTCAGCTTCCTGAAAGTTGCGGTGACCTTCAATCGCTTTACCAAGCAGGCGACCAGGATCAAGCGGGCTGCCATCGGCGGCGATAACCATGCCGACTTTGCCCTGTGGAATCATGGTTGATTTGGCAATTGAAACCCGAAACAGATATGGATGGATGGGCCACAGCCCCGGTGGAAGCGTTCGCAACTGGATCCCCTTCACGCCACCCTGTTTGATGAAGGCAATCGGGTCTTGAAAATTGTTATGAGCATTTTGCGCCCGGTCTGGGGCAAAGATTCGGCCTGGTGGTAATGGTTCGCCGTCAATGGCTTCGATAACGCCCATTTCGTCTGAGCCAACCGAGACCAGCGGGACTTTGCTGTAAATTCGTTCCATTGGCCATTTGATGAAATGTAATCCGGGTTTGAGGACTTCGGCCTGGATGCCAACTTCGCCAGCCGTTGCTACGACCCGTCCGGGAGGCATTTTTTCACCAAAGTAACGACGTTCTTTAATTGCAATTTCCGTTGCGCCAACGCTGACAAAAAACGAATTAAAGACCATCAAAAAGACAATCAACGCAAAAACAATTCCTGCAACAGCAATGAGTTCCATACAAAAACCTTTCTGTATTGGGGACAAAGAAACAACGGAGGTAAAGGCTTCACTGAACATCAGTGGGGTTTGTGGACTGTCAGTTCACGTCGAATCAAAGCCAGAACCCGTTTCAACACATGACCATCTCCGGATGAGCGAGCCTGAACAGGTAACAGCCAGAACTGGCTTTCGATCAGAGCCGCCAGGTTTGCCGGCTCAATTCCAGTCAGGTTGCCACGTCGCCAGTGTGCCATTATCTGATCAACCACTTCGGAATAGAGGGCTGCCGAACCGGTGCGAGCCGAAAAGAACAGGCATTGCCGGGCGGCGGCTGGTGTTGGCTGAGTTTGAAACGATTCAAGCAGAAACTGAGCAACTGCCTTGATGATGGGCAACTGGTCGTGTTCGTCAAGGAAGGCCATCAGGCGTGAGCACGCGACTGAGTCTGATTGGACCGAGGAAAAGAGAGTCTCAAACACTTCTGTATACAGCGTCTGGTCGCCGACTTGATCGGCATCGAGCAACACGCCACAGTTACCATCTCGGGCGCGTTCCAGCAAACTGGGCCGAAGCTCATTGAGGTGTTGTTGCTGAGAAATACGGAGGAGGTTTTCCCTCGAAACCCTCACATCTGGTTCGGAGAAAAGGCTGCGGAAGGGGGGATCCGTCATACACGTGTCCTTTGTCCGGCAAGCGAACTTCAGGGGCATAATTTGTGCAAGGACTGACCGGCATTATAAGCCTGGAATGCAAAAGAAAAAATAAAAATCGAATGAAGGGCTGAAAAAACCAGGGCTAAAGACATTGGGCTTAGGGCTTGGGGCAATCGAAGGGATGAGGGCCGAAGGATGAAAAAAACCAGTTCTTCAGCCCGAAAATCTTCAGCCCTCAGTTCTCAGCCCCAAGCCCGATGGTGTTCAGCCGTCTTCTTCAGCCCAATGTCTTCAGCCCAATGTTTTCTGGAAGAAATAGGTTGATTCAGCTATATTGGGAGTCCTCCTTCTGCGTTCATCAACCCTTCATGGCGACCCATCGCCAGAAAGAAACCTTGCCGAACAGATGCCTGCAATATTCTGTAATTTTCGTAATTTGAAGGACTTATCCCAATGGTAGATACAGCACAAATGGTTTTTTGGAAAGTCATGGGACGGCTTTTTAAAGCGCACCCCTGGCATGGAATCCCGGTTGGCGACGATGCTCCACGGCTCGTCAATGCCTACATTGAAATCGTTCCGACCGACTCGGTGAAATATGAAGTTGATAAAACCACGGGCCATCTCAAAGTAGACCGCCCGCAAAAGTACTCAAACCACTGTCCATCGCTCTATGGGTTAATCCCGCAAACCTATTGCGGTGACCGGATTGGCGCCTTTTGCGCTGAGCGAACCGGACGCATTGACAAAATCGTCGGTGACGGAGACCCGCTCGACATTTGTGTGTTGACCGAAAAGCCGATTCAACACGGAGACATTATGGTCCGTGCCGTGCCGATTGGTGGCTTGCGAATGATTGACGGCAATGAATCGGATGACAAAATCATCGCTGTGCTCCATCGCGACGCGCTGTATGGTGAATGGACCGATATTGCCCAGTGCCCGGAGAGTTTGATTGAACGGCTGCGGCATTACTTTTTGACCTACAAAGACATTCCCGGCGCGACCAAACGCGAAACGGAAATCACGCACGTCTTTGGCGCCGAAGAAGCCCACCGCATCATCAACCTGAGCCGTCAGGATTACGTCGAGAAGTTTGGGGGATTGGAATAGGCGAGTAGTCAGTAGCGAGTAGTCAGTAGTCAGTAGGTTTAAATCTTTTGGAATCAAATGACTACTGACTATTTTGCTGGAATATTCATAGTTTTGCCTTGTCAGATATCCAATCAAGGCGGAAAATCAATTTATTTGGGTTGAGAAAGATCAAAAACAATCTCAATCAGTTGGATTTACCCTTTTGATGAACCTGCAAGCCTGACAATGATTAAATCCATTGAATTTCATAACTTTAAAGCACTTAGAGAGACAACCCTTCCGTTAGAACGATTTACCCTGTTATTGGGTCCAAACGGGAGCGGGAAAAGTAGCGCTCTGCAAGCAATTCAATGGGCCAAGAATAATGCCTGGCCTTATTATGAAGAGTTAGTTTCTGTTGGAAGTATTGGCTTACCCATCAATATTATCTTCACGTTTGATGCTTCCTCGCCTCATACAAGTCATGTTGAAATTACTGATAAAGGAGGACTAAGCACAAAACAACTTGATATCCAAAGAGGGAGGCTTTTGCCCGAAACAAGACCACTTGAGGGTTTTCAAATCTTTAATTTTGATCCTTCAAAGATTGCTGACCCAGCCGATTTGGCAACCCAGCTTGAAGTTCCTCGCACTGGAGAAGGGCTGGCGGTTGTACTTGATACCCTTCGTAACAAACACGAAGACAGGTTTGAAGCTTTAGAGGCAGAGCTTTCAAGTGCTTTGCCTGAATTTGATGCAATTAAATTTGATACCAGCCGAAGTGGGCATCGAGTTTTTCTTGTCCGCACCCGCGAGGGGAAGTATAAAGTTCCAGCTTCAGCTTTATCTCAAGGTACATTGTTCCTGATTGCTCTTTTGACGTTGGCGCATATTCCTGAGCCACCGGCTATTATTGGAATTGAGGAGCCTGAACGTGGTGTTCATCCACGTCTGCTGAGGGTCGTTCAGGATGCCCTGTACCGGTTAAGTTACCCCGAAGACTTTAAAGAAACACGAAAGCCAATCCAGGTTATTGCAACTTCCCACTCACCATACTTTCTCGATCTTTTTAAACACCACCCGGAAGAAATTGTAATTGCTGAAAAACAAGGGGTTGACGCTACATTTAAATCCTTAAAAGATCGAGCGGATATTGATGAAATCCTGATGGACTCCGCTTTAGGTGAAGTTTGGTACAGCGGAGTTTTGGGAGGAGTTCCTGCCCTGCCATGAAGGTTGCCATTCTCAGTGAATCTCCGGCTGATGAAGCCATGATTTTTGAGTTAGTAAAGGGGATTACCAACCAATTAATTGAACCCATTTCATACAAAATTCGCCATCGCGGTGTTGAGGCGGTATTTGGTCAGTTAAGTGCCATTTACAAGAGTCTCCACTTTACAAGCGACGCAATTGGATTGGTCATTGTTCTTGACTCAGACACCAAACCAATTCACCTACCTGACCATGATGAAGAGGGAAGTGAAAATCCAAAGTGCCGTATCTGTAAGCTGAGAAAGGATATAATCCAAATTCGACAAAATCTGGCTGATCGGGTTCATTTGTCGGAATTGAAAGTTGCAATGGGACTTGCTGTTCCAAGCATTGAAGCTTGGTGTTTGTGTGGGAAAGATCGTTCAGTAACGGAAACTGCCTGGATCAATGGTGTGAAAGCTGGGAAGCTACCTTATGATGTCCGAAAATTGAAGCGGCTGCTTTATGGTACAGATCGTCCATCGCTAGCGTTAGAGACCGAAGTTGTCCAGCGTGAAGCATTGAGAGTTGTTACTGAATTCCCAACGATTGAAGATGAGTTTCCAAATGGATTTGGGATTCTTGCCAGAGAGCTTCGAAGCTGGGTTGCCCCTCAAAAAGAGTAAATAACCATCAAACCACCTGTCCTTCAACCGGAAACTCAACCCGGTCATAGAGTTCCGAAAGTTGCAACCGACATTCAATCGAAGATAGCTCCAGCACGGATTCAAGGCCGGAAACAATTGTGGTGGCCCACTCGCCATCGGCTTGTCGGTGCCGATGTTCGACCAGCGGCTGGTCCTGGGCAATGAAGACATAATCGGTCAGGCTGTCCAGGTTTTCGCGACACCGATCAAATTTCTCGGTTCGGTCAAAGGTCTCTGTCCCTGGAGACAAAACTTCGAAGATCACTTTTGGATTGAGCAAAATATCCTGGTGGTAATCGTGAAATTCAGGCGGATCACACACAACTGTCAGATCAGGATAAGAAAACATCCCTTTTAAGACCTGTTTTCCGCTGGGCAGACGCCCGCTTCTCACCTTCATATTTGGTGAAAAAGCAGCGCACGGTTTTCCTTTTAATTGTGACCCCACTTCTATTACTAAATTGATGCAGATAAAGCTATGTGAGGCACTTTCACCTGACATCGCGTAAACGTAGCCGTCAACATACTCATGGCGTTCTTCCGAATTGCGCTCAAGCCCAAGATATTCATCTACGCTGTACAGTAAAACCGGTTGTCGGTTGGCCATAGAACCTCCTGAACCCAGGCGAAATAAGAGTTGGTTCCTTGAAACTGAGTGATGTGTGTTTGTTTCAACTCGACCGGGTACCAGGCAGTATAATCCGACTTACTGGCTACTGACCACTGACTACTGACTCATCAACTATTTCCCATCCTTCGACTTCGCAAAATAGCCTTCCCGTGCCCACAACCGAATATTTGGTCGGCGGCATTCGACCCGCAGGGAGTGATACTTTCCGTCGTGCGGATCGCCGGGTGGGGTGTAGCCGATGCTGTAGCGCTGGTGCAATTCGTAGGCGATTTCCGTGTAACTGTCTGCCACATAGCTGTCATCCGTCGGAAAAAGCACCCGCCCGCCGGTGCGTTCCGCCAGATTGATCATGGCTTTTTCGGAAGCCTTCATTCGGTCACGTTGAGCGCGGGCCAGCAACCGATCAGAGCTTGAAACTCCGCTGGAATCCAGCACTCGTTCCAATCCGCGAATAATCACCCGCGAACGCGAAATCACATACACACTCGCTTCAGAGCGATTGCCTTCGGTAATGGCCTGATCAAGGTTGGTATTGCGGCTGCTGGTATCGTCTCCGTCGGTCAAAATCACGATACAGCGGCGATTGGTCGGTGAAATCAGCCCGGTAGCGGGAAGTTTCGGGTCGGCAATCCGGCGGGGACGGCTGCTGGGAAGCGCATCGGCTGCCAAACCCATAAAATGATTGGTCACTGACCGGATGCTGTCATAGAGCGCCGTATTTCCACTCGCATCCAGTGACCGGAGCGCTGCCGCAATCGTTTTCGGGTCAGTCACTGGCGTCCAGTCACAGAGTCGGTCGGCGCGGTCTGAAAATGACCAGACTGAAACCCGGTCATCAGGATTGAGGTGGCGGACAAATTCAAACGCGGCTTCCTGGAGGGCACTGAGTTCTTCGCGGACGCTCCGGCTGCTATCCATCAAAAGCACCACATCCACTGGTGTTTTATCGAGCCCATAATAGGTAATTGGAACTTCAGCTTCGTCTTCAAAGAGTCGAAAATCAATATCGCGCAAATCTGTCACAATCCGGTTCCGGTTGTCGCGCGTCACCACGGGAATTGAGACCACATGCGTTTCAATCTTAATTTCAGGCTCTTCGTCTTCTTGCTGGGCCAACGCCGCCAACGATGCTGGCAAGCCCCAGCTCAACAAACAAAATAACAGTAGTCCCCTGGCTATCGTGCGAACTTGGCGAACCTTCATGAAATTCTCCAGAAATTTGGTGCTTAGTGCCTGGTGCTTCTTCGAAAGTATTGATTTCTAACCACTAACCACTAACCACTATTTGGTACC
>CAZXCE010000403.1:0-7777 GCA_964639175.1 uncultured Clostridia bacterium | reverse complement strand
TAACCACTAACCACTAACCACTATTTGGTACCTGGTTTCGAAAACCCTGAACCCTGAACCCTGAACCCTGAACCCTGATTATTGGTGCTTGCGTGGCACGTCAGCGTGACGGTTAACAAGTGGGATGACGGGCCACGCAATGGGTGCATTGAGTGTAGATGACAACACACGTTCAGAATCACAGATCAATTGATCAATCGCCAGCCAGTTGATGTCAGGGGCTGCCAGTTCCAGGTTGCGACGGGCTTTGGTCCACATGGTTTGCTGTGAATGCGTGCGTCCTTTCAACCGATGAATATGCGCGCCACAAAGTTGTATAAGTGCCTGAATACAGAGCTTTTCTGCACCTTCTTGAAGGCGTATCCAGAGCGATTCCCAGGCTTCGTGCGCGGCGTAATATTCACTTGCCTGAAACAAATCAACTCCGGCCACGAGCCCCAACCGCAAATGTGGCCAGTTTTCCTTGAGCGTAGATCCGATGGGTGGCGTGAACGGATGATCCCGACTGGTCTGGTAGTCACGCCAGATGGCGGCCAGGGTTTCATCCTTCACCTGTTGATTGAGCCATTGAACCACACTTCCAGGCTGATAGGAGATGAAATTTGAGTCCTGATGGCTGGTGCATTCTATTTCCAATCGCGCCTGTATCCAGTCAGGTAACTGCGCCTGGCACGCCAGTCGGGGTTTTAATCCTGAGCGAACTGCGAGTTTCAGCCCATGCCGATCAATATCGCTCAACTGTTCAACTGACTGAAGTTCAAAAACAGCCGTGCCTTGACCCTCAATCAATGGAAGGGTGTTGAGTCGAAGTTGCCGGCACACATCCGGCCAGGTCAAAATAGATGATGTCATGAAAGTTTCAATTCAGGACCGAAGAAATGGGAATGAAAAAAACAGGGCTGAGGGCTGGGGGCTGAAGACATCAGTCTGAAAACACTGGGTTAAAGAATTGGTTTTCTTTCATCCCTCATCCCTTCGATTGCCCCAAGTCCTGAGCCCCAAGTTCTGAGCCCTCAGCTTTCAGCCCCCGGATTGTTTGAAGTTTCGACCACCAGCGTCTCTGTCGGAGTGGCATTGATGTCTATCGCCAGAGATTGGGTTATCAGTTCGGCTGTTTTGGCCGTCGAAGACGTCTGGGGTAATGGGTTGACTTCAGATTGGGCGGTTGTGTCTTTTGCCCAATCTAAATTCCATCCGTCTTGCTTTAAGAACTCAATCAACTCGCTCGCACTGGGGCGACGGGTTGGGTCTTTTTCAAGAGTTTGCAGAACAGTGGCTTCGATGTCGGGCGTGAGATACGAGGCTCGATCACGGATGGCTGGGGGTTGTTCTTGTAAATGAGCATTGATCAGACTCCAGACATTGTCACCTTTGGGCAAAAACGGTGGGCTTCCACATAACATTTCATACATGGTCACTCCCAGGCTGTATACATCAGAGCGCCCATCGTAAGAAAGCCCGGCAAACCGTTCCGGAGCAATGTATTTGGGTGTTCCAACGATGCGTCCGGTTAAGGTAAGGTCAATTTGTTCGCTGCTGGTTTCCTGTAATTTAGCCACCCCGAAATCCACCACTTTGACGATTTCGCCTTCAGGCGTTTGGGTCAGGAAAATGTTTTCGGGTTTGATGTCGCGATGAATGATCCCCAGCCGATGGGCTTCGGCCAGCGCTTCGCAGACCTGAATTGAAATCGTGGCGCAACGTTTCGGGGACAGTCGGTGATGTCGGCGAAGTTCTTCCGCCAGTGAGCACCCTTCAAGGAGTTCCATCACCAGATAGGCAATGCCTTCCTGCGAAATACCGGAATCCAGGACATTGACCGCGTTTGGATGATTCAACCGTGAGGCTGAAACCCCTTCGAGTTTGAAGCGTTCGACGGCTTCGGCTGAATCATTACCTGGCGAAGGTTTAAAAATCTTCACGGCCACTGGCCGGTCAAGGGTCAGGTGGTGTGCCCGAAACACGGCGCCAAACCCACCTTTGCCTATTTTTTCATCGAGCCGATATTTCCCATCGAGGATGGTTCCTGGCAATGCCTCGGCCAGTGCTGAAAAAATCCGGTCAGCCCGTTGTTGTGAAGCAATCAGCTCCTGGATCTTGTGATCCAGTTCACGATTTTTGTGTTCAACCTGGTCTTTGGCGACTTTGAGTTCGGTGTTTTTCCGCTCCGTTTCACTCTTGGCAAGCTGAAGCTCCTCAACCGTTTGGGCGAGTTCGTTGGTTCGCTCGGTGACTTTGAGTTCGAGTTGTTCCGCCCGCCGCCGGATGGTTCGAAATCGCCATTGAACGAGGCCATAGAGACTCCCGATTCCGGCTCCGGCATAGACAGCAACCGCCCAAATTGTCATCCACCAGGGCGTTTTGATGTGCAGGACCATTGTGACGCCGATTTCATTCCACACGCCGTCATTGTTGCAGGCCCGAACCTGAAACCGATATTCACCGGGGGGAACCTTGGTATAAAACGCGACCCGACGGGTACCGACATCAATCCAGTCCGGATCATATCCAATCAATTGATACTGAAATCGAACCCGGTCTGGCCAAACCAGACTCAACGCTGTGTAGTGAATTTCAATGTATTTCCGACCTGGATCCACTGAAAGTTTGGCCGAAACTGGAAGTATCTGACCATCGGCTACCACCTGTTCAATCACCATCGGCGGTGGAAGTGCATTGATTGGAATATGATCAGGTGAAATTGCAATTGCCCCTGCCGTAGTTGGAAACCAGAGTGAACCATCCTGCATTTTCCAGCCGGCGGGTTGCGAAGCCCCGTTACACTGGCTGGATTGCATGCCGTCAGGTTTCCCGTACGCCACACAGGTCAGCGTCGCAATGACTTTCCGGTCATAGTCATCAAATGCTCGCCGTGCAATGCGATAGATGCCTTTGTTCGTGCTGATCCAGAAGAATCCCTGTCCGTCTTCCAGAATGTGAAAAGCCACGTCGTCAAACAAGCCGTCTCTGGTCGTGTAGCGGGTAAACGTTCCATCCCGATACCGGTGTAATCCATCTGACGTTCCAATCCACAGATCACCAGTCGCATCCTGATAAAAGGAAAAGACATTGGCCGAAGATAATGACGGCGACCCGGCAAAGCTTTCAATTTTCCCGTTTGACAGGCGATTCAGTCCGTTGAGTGTTCCAATCCAGAGCGTACCGGCGCGATCTTCAAAAACTGCCCGAACACTGTTGGACCGCAACCCTTGAGCCGTGGTGTAGGCCGTAAATGTATTATTCTGAAAGACATTTAACCCGCCGCCATCCGTCCCGATCCAGAGTCTGCCAGCCTGATCTTCCACAATCGAATGAATAACTTCATAGTTCAGGCCCTCTTTGCGGGTGTAAACCCGCAGTTTCCCATTTTCCAGACAATGGAGACCACGATCTGTTCCAATCCAGATTTGACCGGTTCGACCTGGAAACACCGATTTCACCAGATTGCTCAGCAGCCCGTCGGCGGTGGTATACCGGGTCACATTGCCATTTTCAAAACAATTGACCCCGCCACCATCCGTTCCAATCCAGATACGGCCTGCTGGATCCTGGCTGATGCTACGAACATAGTTTCCAGACAGTCCTTCAGTCGTCGTCAACGGAGTGAACTTTCCGTTTTGCAGTCGATTCAACCCGTTATTGGTGCCAATCCAGAGATTGCCTTCACGATCTTCAAAAAAGCATCGGACAAAATTTTGTGACAACCCGTGAGTTTCAGTGTATGAGGAAAAAACTCCATTCACGGCCCGGCTCACGCCTCCGCCATTGGTGCCGACCCAGATATTCTGATTCCGGTCCTGGTAAACGGCCCAAATAAAAGAACTCAACAACCCAGGTTGCGAGGAAACCGACGAAAAGCGTCCATTGGCAAAGCGACAGAGTCCCTTTTCGGTGGCAATCCACACGCTGTGGTCCTGCGCTTCACACAAGGCACGAATCGAAGGATCCGGCAGGCCAGCTTCAGTCGAAAAGACCCGGAATTGTTTTCCGTCAAACAGGTTAATGCCCCCGCCCTGAGTTCCAATCCACAATTTTCCAGTTGAGTCCTGAAGGAAGGCCAAAATCAGATTGCTCGACAACCCCTGTGCCGTGGTAAAGCTTGAGAACTGGTTGTCCTTCCAGGTATTGAGACCACCATCCGTCCCAATCCAGAGGGTTTCATTCCGATCCTGGAAGAAAGCCCGGACCGTGTTGTTGAGTAGTCCTTCCCTCGTGGTGTAGCTCGTAAACTTGCCGTCGGCATAACACACCGCACCGCCGCCAATGGTGCCAATCCAGAGCCGGCGCTGGTGATCTTCATAGACAGAGACAACTCGATTGCTTTGAATCGCGGGTGTGTTTTGTTTGTTAAAAACCACAAACCGCACGCCATCAAACCGGACCAGCCCTTCGTAAGTACCAAACCACAAATACCCGTCCTGAGTTTGGGTGATGCACAGGACCGAACCTTGTGGCAGTTCATCGCGCCAGACGTGATGAATGTACTGCGAAACTGCTTTGTGCGGGTCGAGCGCCAGCACCGTCAGCGAACTCCAAACAGCACCTATCAGCAGGCCAAAAAGAATGGCCAGACCCCGTGTGACCGATTGGAATAAATCCTGATTGCCATGCGCCATGATCAAGTGTTTGGTGCTTGGTGCTTGGTGCTTGGTGTTTGGTGCTTGGTGCTTAGTGCTTGGTGCTTTGGAACCAATATTTTCGAAATACCAGGTACCAAGAACCAAGAACGAAGAACCAAGAACGAAGAACCAAGAACCAAGAACGAAGAACGAAGAACCAAGCACCAGGTACCAGGTACCAGGCACTAAGTACCAAAAACCGTTCCCGCCGCCAGTCGCATGCCGTTGGCAAAGTCACGGGCTGGAAGTCGTTTGCGGCCTTCGGATTGGAGTTCTTCGACGAGTAAAGCCGAGTCACCACCACAGGCAACGGCAAGCTGGTTGGCCGGAGTCAGCCCCAACACCGTTCCAGGTTGGGCCGTGGCGGCGCCTTTGTGTGTTCCGGGCGTTGCTTTCCAGATGACGGTGCGTGTTCCATTGAGCAAGGTATACACACCCGGCCAGGGTTGAAACCCACGTAGCCGGCACGAAATCGTTTCAGCCGGAAGTGACCAGTCAATCAGGCCGTCTTCGCGATTCAAAATCGGAGCAAATGTCGCCTGGCTGTGTTCCTGTGGAATGCGAGGCAATGTGCCTTCAGCATGTTTGTGGAGCGCTTCGGCCAGAGATTGCGCTCCGATCTCAGCCAGTCGCTCGCCAAGCGTCACCGTCGTGTCTTCGCGCGCAATCCAGCATTCGGTCTGGAGCAAAATATCACCGGTGTCGAGGCCGGCATCCATCTGCATCACGGTCACGCCGGTCAAGGGTTCGTTATTGGCAATTGCCCAGTTGACGGGTGCCGCACCGCGATATTTCGGAAGCAGCGAGAAATGCACATTCCAGCAGCCAAGTCTTGGTGTATCAAGCAGATGCTGAGGCAAAATCCGCCCATACGCGACGACCACCGCCAGATCGGCGTCAAGGCTTTTGAAATGTTCGTGCATTTCTGGGGTCTTGATTTTGGTTGGTTGAAAGACCGGCAGGTTGTGTTCCAGCGCCAGTTCTTTGACCGGAGGCGCGGTGATTTTGTTTCCGCGCCCGGCTGGACGATCAGGTTGCGTAAAAACGCCGACGATTTCGTGTTTGTCGGCCAACAGTTGATCAAGGCAAGGCAGGGCAATCGCTGGCGTGCCCATAAAAATGATTCGCATAATTGTAAATGAAGGGCGCTTCGGACCGCGCCCTTGAAGTTTGAAGAGTAGATTGTGGAGGTTAAGAGGTGGTTATACTATTTTGGAATGGAACCTCGCATTATGGGAAGGCTAAGTTGTTGAGAATATTGTATTTCCCTCAGCCCGATACCCTCAGCCAAGTTGGTATTATTTCTGCTTGCGTAAGGAATCAACCGGCGCCGCTTTCATTTCGGGGCGGCATCCAGCACCTTCGGGACAAACCACAAACGCGCCAACCCAGAATTCTTCGCCCTGGAGCGTCGCAAACCCAATGCTGCCATAGGGAAAGGTGTTGTCACGATCCTGGAAGAGGCTGACCGAATATTCATCCGGGCTTTCGTTGGGGGTGACCAGATGACTGATTTTGTTGCCTTCGACCAGAATGCGGAAGTGATGCCACTTCTTTTCAGCCACTGGCACCGGGATAAAATCAGTTTGAACTGGCGTTCCGGGAATGCCGTCGCGGCAGACAAACGTTTTGAGCATGGCGGTCGGGCCGGAAAGTTCAAGCGTGAACAGGTAGTAATCTTTTTTGGTGTCTTTGGCGTGAATCACCCACGAAGCACGTCCGCCTTTAACAAGCTGGAGATCAAACGCCACTTCACAATTGCGGAACCCAACTTCCTTTGGCATTCCGATGGTCTGGGCACCACGAACTTTTAAGAGTTGTGTTTCAGCTTTCCAATCCGCCGGAGCATCCCATTTGTTCAAATCAGTGAAAAGATCGGCAAATTCAATGATGGCTTCAAGCTTGGCTGGAAGTTTGGAATCCACATCAGTTCGGAGTTCGACATCGGTTTCAAAGGTTCGGTACCGATCTGCTTCAATCCGGATGCGATGCGGTTCATCTGGTGAGAGCTTGTCAATCGTCAGAGTGCCTTCACCTGAAGCCTCCCCGCAGAAAATGTCATCGGCATAGACGCTGGCTTTGGGAAGTGTTTCGATAATCAGAACCGCTTTGAGTGGTTCAACCTGCTCAACTTTCTGGATGCGGGCATCTACTTTGTAGAGCTTCGCAGGAACAATGGTGCGCGTACCCTGCACGATTTTGACTTGACGTTCACCCGTTGGCGAAATTTTGAGCCGGAGTTCTTTGCCTTGAAGTTCAATATTGGCTGGATCAAGCGGTTTGCCATCCACCTCAACCGTGTATTTGGCAGTTGGTTTCAAACTGACGTTGGACAACGTCAGAAAGCCAAAATTTGGAATCAACTCGACTGGAATGATTTCCGAACGACCTGGAGCAATCACGACATCTTTCAAGAATGGTTCATAGTCCGCCGCGCGCACTTCAAGTTTGTATGTCCCTTTATTCAATGATTTAAGGGAAAACTTCCCGTCTTTGCTGACTGACCCGCGTGACTTTGTATTCAGCAAAATCTCGGCTGTTGGGGTGTTGCAAATGAGGGAAAGTGAACCTGTTGTCGGTGGTTTGTAGATTGGTGAAACCACTTTCTTATTACTAAGTTCAACCGCCAGTTTTTGTGCAATGATGGGAGAGGTAGAGATGGCAATGGACATAACTCCCCCAATGCTCCAGCTCAACAATAATTTCAAAAATTGACCAATGCGAAATACAGATTTCATAAGTTTATTGGGGCATCAAGTTTGAATACTTGCATCATTAAAAGCTTTATTGAGCACCAGCGTTTGCTGCAAGCCGAAATCCAACAAAAGGGCTTGTTATATCAGGTTTTGCCCATTGACGGTTTGTAGTCCGAGAAAAACTTTGGGGAATACTTGAAGCCCCGCCACGAACAATTTTACTCCCTAAATCACCAGATTTGAGTTTGAAAGAACTATTGGGGTAGGGAACTGTTTCAGTAGCCGTCCACTCTGAGACATTTCCAGCCATAGCAATGACTCCAAATGGGCTCAGGTCATCTTTGATTTTTGCGGAACTGGAATTGATTTCCAGGGGACTTGTAACCTCTTTATCTTTATTACTATTGGTTCGATCTGCATTCCATTGATTTCCCCAAGGGTAAAATCGTCCTTCTGTCCCTC
>CAZXCE010000402.1:0-7807 GCA_964639175.1 uncultured Clostridia bacterium | reverse complement strand
GCACTAAGCACTAAGCCCCTTGCAAATTGACCACCACGACCTGATTTTTGGTCCCCTGCTTGGCATTATACATCGCCTGATCTGCCCACTTGACCAGATCTTCAGCAACAATGCCATGCTCGGGAAAGGCCGAAATTCCAAGCGAACAGGTCAGATGAACCGTGAGCCCACGTCCTTTTTGGAAGGTGGTGGCCTCGATGCGGGCACGGATCCGTTCGGCAATAATAAATGCCTGAGCAGCATTGGTTTCCGGCAATACGATCACAAATTCATCCCCACCATAGCGGGCAACCACGTCGGTTTCGCGTACGGCCCGGTAGATCAACTGACCGACTTCAACCAGTGTATTGCTGCCGACCAGATGGCCAAATTGATCATTGATTCCCTTGAACCCATCTAAATCTAAAAAAATCACCGCCAGGTGAAGGCCATAGCGACGCGACCGTTTGAGTTCGGTATCAAGTGCCTGATAGAAAAACCTGGCATTATACAGGCTTGTCAAGTCATCCAACTGACACATGCTTTCCGCTTTGGTAAAACTGATGGCATTTCCGAGGGCCACCGCCAGCGAGGCACTGACCCGTTCAGCAATATCAAGGTTTTCAGCGGTAAAGGTGCGGGTACCAGCTTCCAGCGATGCCATCATCACCCCACAGAGGTTGCCATTGGTCAGTAAGGGCAACAGTAACTGGGTTTCGTATTTATCGCTGAGCGCACTCAAGGAAAAGGTCACCACCGGGTCTGGGGACGTTGCTCCAGCCGCTGGAAAAATGACAAACATTGATTTTCCTTCGCGCACAGTCTGGACCAGCGGGTTTTCTTCATCATTCATCGAAACACTTTTGACAATCGCCCGCCCCGAAGCATTGACGGCAGCCACCAGATTTAAATGGTCACCTGATTCACTACTGAGATAGAGCGCCCAGGTATCGGCAGGAACCAATCTCGGCAAATGAAGCATGGCCGATTCGACCACTTTCGCCTGATCAAGCGACGAGTGAAAAGACGTCACGGCTTCAAAAGCTTTGTCAAAGCTGCCTCTCCCGGTTACCAATGGCACAGCCGGTTGTGGGATTCGTGCCAGGCGCAAGCCATACTGGAGATGCAATTCAAGTTCGCGTGGTGTCAATCGGAGGGCTTCAAGATGATTGATAAACCCAATCTCCATTGAGAGACTTCGCATATCAGCACCAGCGGTTGATGAAAAGGAAAAAGCGGGAATTCCAGCCACCGCATGCCGGGCATGGGCCAGCATTCGACGTGATAATTGCTCACTGGCTTCATCTTCCAGTTCATACAAAATCACTTCGGGATGCCACAGGCTCAGGAAATCTTCATCGTTTCGCTTGCCGGTAAACAATGCTGTTTCAATAGACGTGGTATGGCCAAGGACCCGCAAGAGAACTTCAGGGATTTTTTCCAGGTACACCACGGCCACGCGCATTGCAGTCTCTATCAACCAAAATGAAGTGAGGGGGAGAAAAATTGTGGATGATGATTTGGTATCAGGACCTGCGATCAAGAGGTTCTTTGAACTGAAACAACTGTTTGGAGTGCGTCAGTCAAATGGGAAAAGAAGAGGATCTTCCAATCACAAACCGCTGACCTCAGGTTGTCCAAAGCACCAATCCACCATGTTCCGCGAAACATGTGACAGTACTCAGTTTCCACGCGCGTGTCTACTGAGTTTTTGACAAAACGTTGAAAACACTATGGAACCAGGGATTGTGTTCTTCAAGGAGCCAGGCAAGGAGGGCTCCCTGCCTGGAAGAATTTTTTGGGATTGAGTGCCTGGAGCAAGAGCTACCCTGATTCTTGCCCTGGGATTGATTGACCAGTTATCGAGGTGGATAATTTTCGGTTCGGCTTCGTCCTTTTGAATCCTGTGCCACAAACATGACGGATTGGCTTCCATTCAGATCAACATTGGTCATGTATTTTCCATCCGGGCCGACGGGGACATTCTTCCCATTGATTCGCAACTGAACACCTGGTTCAGTCTCGCCATTGACCTCATAAATCCCACGACCCACTTCACGATAGGTGGGCCGGGGTAAATATATTGGTGTGTTAATGATACTGCTTGCCCGAATCACAATCTGCAGTCGCTGTTCATTGGACCAGATTCCCTCTTTCCCATTGCCTTCAACGCCCTGAACCCGCCAGTAATAGTTGCCATCGTATGGCCGAAAAACATTGCTGGTTGAGGTACCACGCTGATTTCGTTCAGCGATAATTGTGCTCTTGACAAAGGAGTTTGAGGTTGCGAGTTGAAAATTGTAACTGACGGCTCCTGGTACCGGATTCCAGGTAAACTGGATTTCAGGCGATGTGCCCTGGTTAAAACTCCGAAGTTCAGAATTTTCAGGTGATTTCAGCTTTGGACTGGGTAAATAGGCAATATCGTTGACTTTGGCGCCTTCTTGAAACTCACTGCCGCGGTTTTCAGAGACAACCACCGCATTTCCTTTATTGGTCATCACGTTCAGATTGCCTTTTTCCGATACGACTTTGGTGGTTTGACCGTCATAGTTGATGGTGCCCTGTGTCCCACTCTGGAACGAAACGGACACGCCAGGCGCGGTCACATTATTCACACTCCCAGATGCCGGAGCAGTTACCGGATTTGACATATTCACGGTGCCAAACGCCACATTGCTTTCCACCTGGGTTTTTTCAGTTTTTACTTCCTTGCTGTTGCGCTTGACGATGACGGTTGAATTTTCTTTAATCCGGAGGGTACTGCCATCAACAAACTGGAGTGAGGCAGTTGACCCAGAACTGGTTTGGATACGATCCCCTTCATAGAGCGACATACCAGGGACTGCCAACTCAACGTTCCCATTATTGGTTCGGTAAATGGTTACATTGCCACTGACTTGGACAAGACGAATTTCTTCATTGATCACTATATTGGTGTCTACAGGACCCGGAGGATTGAAGTATCGGTAAAGAGCAACACTAACTATGAATAGAATAAAGACCACTCCTGCCCCAATCAGGTACAGGGTTCTTTTTGAAATGACATACCAATCAAAATATTCCCGCCGTATGCGGGAATCCTGACCTGATCTGTTCACGTCTCCTCCGATATTGGATCAGAAAATCCAGATCATCCTTCCAAAATGAGTGCGGGTCGTCAAACTGAGGCACCGCGAAAGATGCTGACGATGGGGTTGTGCCAGGCCATCGCCATCAAACCTGGGGTCGCGCAGTTTCACGTTCGAATGATTCCTGCGTTCTGATCCAGATCGTCGCCGCCAAATCTTATGAAAGTTGAAATTGTCGTTTGCCGTGCGAAGAATGCTGAAAAAAGGATGATAATTTTGTGTAAATTCTCAGAACTAGGTAACTAAGAATCACCCACCAATCTAGCACACGCAACTTTTTACCAGCAATGTAATTTTCTGGGATTTCACTTGGTTTTTCTGCGCTTAACCATCATTTACAACTTCTGATGCAGTTCTTTCCGGGCTATTGGGCAACCACCGGGTCACTTGATGCAGCCGGTTGTCCTTTACGATCTGAACCACGCAGTTGCCCAGTTTGGTCAATGTAGTACGAAACAGTGCCATTGACATTGTACACCACTGGCATTCCAACACACTCAAAGGTGTTTTCCGAGGCCGTGAGCGTATATTTATAAAGTCGCTCATTTTCTGGATCAACACTTAGTTCGCCTCCGTCAACCAGTTCAGCCATTGTGCCATAGCGTCCGGTTCTGGCTTTAAAGGCTTCTTCAGCTCGATAAATCGTTCGCATTTGCGACTTGGCCGCCCCATCTCTGGCCGCCCGGTTCGCGGCGGGCACAACCACTTGCGGAGCGCTATCCTGACACCCAATCACGGGTATCAATAAGCTCATCAGTAAGATACAACAAACGATCCGGAATTCAGTTTTCACCATAATGTCCTTTCTAAAATCAGTATTGATTGGTTTCGGCGTGAGCTATCAACTGGGGCTGCCAGGGTTCAGGAAGCTGGCAATTCAATGATAAATCGGGCACCGTGAGGTTGATTTTCCTCAACCAGGATTCGTCCATTGTGATCGGTCACAATATGGCTCACGATGGCGAGCCCAAGCCCGGTGCCTCGTTTACGGGTTGAGAAATAGGGCTGGAAGAGTCGCTCGCGGTCATCAGCAGAAATCCCCTGGCCGGTATCACTGACGGATAAGCGGACCAGATCCTGATCTGGACGATATTCGGTGGCCAGGGTAATTCGCTTTTCACCGCTGTCATAGTTCCCTGATCGGTCAGCCGCCGCCTCGATGGCGTGCCGTGCATTGTCAATCAAATTAACCAGGGTTCGCTTAAATTGCTCTCGATCAATGTTGAGAACTGGCACCGTCTCATCGAGGCTGGTTTCGAGTTCAATATCATCAAGCCGATCATCATAAAGACGAATGGCTTCTCGAACCACCTGATTGAGCGATGATGGTTCTGGCTGGGCATCCGGCAATTTGGCAAATCGTGAAAATTCATCAACCATGCGTTTCAGGGTGGCAACTTCCCGGCTAATGGTCGCCGTGCATTCATGGATTGTCTGACGAACCCGTTCTGAATCAACTCCATGCCGATCAATATTGCGGCTGATGCGTTCAGCACAGAGTTGAATTGGCGTCAGTGGATTTTTGATTTCGTGAGCCATCCGGCGGGCAACTTCGCTCCAGATGGCGCTTTGCTGTGCCTGAATGAGCGGCGAAAGATCTTCAATCATCAGAACCGCACCCTTGTATTTCCCCTGTTCATCGCGTAACGCAGTCCCTGAGACAGCCACGTGCAGGGGCTTTTGATCCTGGATTTTGAGTTCAACCTCAACTGTAGACTGGCCGAGTCGTCGCGTTCGGCGTAAAACGCGTTGAAATTCCACCCGGTTTGCGGCTGGCACCGCCTGTTCAACCGGCAAACCAATTGATGACTGGTCAAGTCTGAGCAACTCTATACCCGCCTGGTTGATGGTGGTCACTCGCTGTTCAGCATCAAGCGAGACTACACCTGTAAACAGACTTTGCAAAATTGTTTCAATGTATTGTTTTCGTTCTTCAAGCGCCCGGTTCATAGTTCGGAGCTGGGTGGCGGTGGCTTCAAGCTGATGGCGGTTGGTACGCAATTGACTGGCCATGTCATTAAATGAATTGACGAGCACTGCCAGCTCGTTATCAGCCGCAACATTGACCACATAATCAAAATTTCCCTGCGCGACGTGATGCGTCCCTTCCGCCAGTGCCTGGATCGGAACTGTGATTCCCCGCGCAATATACAACGCGATCCAGGTGGTTCCAAAAACCAGCAACAGCGTCACAAACCCCAGAATATACAGATAGGTAAATCGCATCCGACGATTTTGAATCGTCAAATCCGCCCGGTTCCGAGCTTCATTTGAAAGCTGGTCAAATCGGTTGATCAATGACTGTGGAAGTTGACGAATCAAAAACAACCCGCCAACCTGTTTTGGCTGACGGCTTCCGGCTTGCGGCACGGTTTTCTTTCCAGTGCCAGCCACGACACCTGCCCGAATTGGCAAGCCAACCAGCACAAACATCCGGTTGTCTTCGGTGACAAAGATGGAACTATGGGGATCATTGCGGGCAACACCTGATTTTGCCTGCTGGACATTTGACAACCCGTCAAAGAAATCATCCCCCAGTTCCAGTACCTGTTTGCCATCACTATCAAGCATAAACAGTCGGTACAACTCATGGCTGCGAAATTCGGCTTTAAACACTTCACGACCAGTTGTATCCAGATCCAGGCGTGAGGGTGTGGTATCAGGACCGGGCAAGACGGCCATTTGTCGCATTTTCAAGAGCCGAATCATTGAGCGCCCAACTTCTGAAAGAGCTTTCATTTCCTGGGAGTACATCTGATCCTGGATAAATTCCACGTCCTCTTCAAATCGCTGGGCCGGGATATTAAACCACTTCTCAAGACTCCGGTTCACCAGACTATAGGCAAAGAAAAACAACATCACCACTGGCAAAATCGAAATTGCCAGCGACCCAAGAACCATTTGTGATTTAAATTTTGATCCCAGTTTCCTTTGACGTCGCTCTTGAATCAACTTCAGAATGTTGCGGCTGAGCACAAACAGCAACAACATCGACGCCATAAAGTTCAGCATCGAGAGACCATATAAAATAAATGTGGCCACCGGTGTGCTGGGACTGATCAGATTCAATAAATCAAGCGACCCCTGAGCAATCAACACCCCCAAAAACATCAGGGTCATGATTGACAGAATCAAGATACGGGTTTGCCGCATGCGATAGGTACGCAACGCATGCTCGGCTTCAGCGAGGTTGGTGACACTGAGAGGTCCAGATGGCGTGGGATCGGTCATCGTTGGTCGGTTGAAAGAGTCAGTCGTCAGACGTTAGAATTTCACAATGTCTGTCAACTGTATTTTGTTCTTTCTGAATAGATTACAGATATTTTTATTACGGGACCATATCAATCAACGATCATCGGTTTGACAACTGACAAAGTTCCATTGACTGAATTTCTTGAAACTGAGTGTGAAAGCTGAGAAATGACTGAATGAATTTCATCATAAACCTTTTTGTCCACCCAGACACGGGAGAACTGCGAAGCGGCTGGCAAGTTACCATTTTTTTCATGGTTTTTCTGATTATGGCCGGGTTGATTGCGGTTCCATTGACAACCTTCGTGGTGACGCTGCTTCCGCCTCCGATGCAATCACAATGGTCAGCCCTGACCTTCAACAAAATTGGAATGCTTCTGGCGGCGGTGGCAGCAACCTTGTTTTGCCGGAATTTGTTTCCTCAGGTTCAGTTTACAGCCTGTGGGTATTCCCTTTCTCCACGCTGGTGGGTGGACATCGTGGGAGGGTCACTGGCTGGAATCGGCTTGCTGTCTCTGGTCTTAGGGCTCACCGTCGTTGTCCAAAAAGCCACGCTCCAGGTGGCGACGGTTTCGGTGGCGCTCCTTGGCTGGGCACTGATTCAAGGGGTGATCCTGTTTCTGATCGCGGCGGCGTTTGAAGAAGTCCTGTTACGCGGGTTTGCCTTTCAAACATTGAAGGAAAACACCAATCCGCTCAATACCTTACTGGTTACGTCCGGTCTGTTTGCCCTGATTCATATTGCCAACCCGCATTCAACCTCGCTGGCCCTGCTCAACACGTTTCTGGCTGGAATCTGGCTTGGCGTGGCCCGACTCAAACGCCCCAGTCTCTGGCTGGCCACCGGACTGCACCTGGGATGGAACTTTGCCACCGTCTGGGTGTGGGGAGTATCGGTCAGTGGCCTGGATCACTTGATTTCAACCACGGTTTTGACAACGCAACCCCTGTCTCCGCAATGGCTCACAGGTGGGAGCTATGGCCCCGAAGGTGGCATCCTGTGCACCATTAGTTTATGCTTGGCCACGTTCTGGATGGCGCGTCGCTTACAGCAAGTTGATCCCCCAGCCTCACCCTCTTGAGTATCGCTCGAAAAAAATAGAAGAACTAAAGGACACCAACCCCATGCGAGGAGAACGCGAATTTATCCGATTGATTGAACACCGGGCCCGCCGGTCAAGCCCCGACGTGGTCGTTGGGATTGGGGACGATGCGGCCCTGATTGTTCCCAAAGCCGAGACCTGTCTGGTGATTGCCTCTGATGTCATTGTGGAGGACGTTCATTTTCGCCGACGGTACTTTCCGCCTCAGGCACTTGGACATAAAGCCCTGGCTGTCAACCTGAGTGACATTGCCGCCATGGGCGCCACGCCACGCTATTTCCTGTTGACACTTGGACTTCCAGCCGATTGTGAAGACTGGTTTGCTGACCAGATTCTGGCTGG
>CAZXCE010000401.1:0-7816 GCA_964639175.1 uncultured Clostridia bacterium | reverse complement strand
TGAACCCTGAGCCCGGAACCCGGAACCCGGAACCCGGAACCCGGAACCCGGAACCCGGTTCTATTCTCCCCTCAGCACGCCCAATGGTTTTTTCACCATGATGTCGAGCGTTGAAACGACTCCGACAAAAACCACCAGCAGCATGGTCACCACCACGCCGGCGATATTGATCGAAGGATAAAAGTGCCAGTCAATTTGTAGAATTTTGGTCGAGACTGCCCAGGCTAACCCAAGGGCGGCACTTGAACCAATGGTGCCAGCCAGCAGCCCAAGCAGGCCATATTCAACCAGAGTGATCAAAATAATGGCTTTGCGTTTGGCACCCAGGGTTTTCAAAATCGCGGTTTCATACACCCGATGATATTTGGTCATGGCGATTGACCCGACCAGAATCAGCACGCCGCACAAGAAAACAAAGCCGCCAATAAAGGAAACCGCCAGGGTAAACCCGCTTAAAATAGACTTCGTGCGGTTGATGATGTCGAGCGCATCAATGACGGTGATATTGGGAAATTGCTTGATGATTAAGGTTTGAAACTGACTCCGTGCTCTTTGATCTGTGGGGCCTTTGATTCCAGCCAGGAATGTATGCGGTGCGGTATCCAGAACACCTGGGCGAAACAAAATCACAAAGCCAGTGCGTGAGTTGCGCCAGTCTACTTTTCTCAGACTGGTAATTTTGGCCGTGATCCGACGTCCCAGAATATCAACCGTCAGCGTGCTGCCGACTTTGAGCCCGGTGTTTTGATAGAGCATTTCTTCAATCGAAACTTCGGGTTCGGTGCTTGGGGTCGCATCCCAAAATTTTCCGTCTACAATTTGTTCGTTTGACCCGAGTTTGTTGCTGTAGGTCACGGTGTATTCACGTCCAAGGCGATTGCGTTCCGACGCATTTTCAACCGTTTCAAGTTCAATCGGTTTCCCGTCAAAGGCAATCAGTCGCGCACGCAGCGATGGAACCAGTTCGATATCCGTTCCAATCACCGGGCGAACCAGCTCGACCAGCCCGACACGTTGATCCTGTTGAATATCAATTAAAAACATGTCGGAGGCATTTTGAAGCAGCGAGAAATTGAATTCTTTGAGGAGGTTGGTTTGGATCAAATTGACTGCAATGATAAAAAACACACCCAGACCCGTTGTGAGCAAGATGAGTCGGGTCTGATTTCCAGGCCGATACAGATTGGTAATTCCCTGTCGAACAACAAACCGGGGAATCGTCCGAATTTTCCGGAGCCCGCTCACCAGCAATATGCTCACCCCAAATAACAGCAACGCTGTTATGGCCAGACCTCCCAGAAACGCCGCCCCAATTTTGATGGATCCAGCCTGCCAGCTTGCAATGCCCAGTAGACCCGAGACCACCACGGTCACGGCTGTTATCTGAACGAGGTCAAACCGTTTTTTTCGATCTCCGCTTTCGCCCCTGAGGAGCAAATTGGGTTTGACTGAGCGGATGTCAAGCAATGGAATCAGTGAAAAGAGAAGGGCAATCAAAACCCCAATTCCCAGCCCCTGTCCAATCGCCGAAGCGGTCAAATGAAAATCAACCTGGATCGGAAAATCAGTGAGAAAATACCGTGGCGTTGCCCAAACCGCCAGATACGCCACGCCAATCCCGAGCGCACTCCCTGCCAGCGCTAGCAGCAGCACCTGGGTGAGGTAGGTGCTGATGATTTGACGACTGGTACTCCCCAGGCATTTCAAAATGGCGATTGATTTAAAGCGTTGCGTGATGTAGACCCGAATCACGCTCGAAACCCCGATTCCTCCCAAAATGACCACAATCAGACCCGCCAGACTGAGGAAGTCTTCCGCCTGATTAAACTGGGTTGTGATTCGATTTTGTGAGTTTCGATAAGAGTTGACACTGACGAGTTGACCTTTGAGTGATTCTTTCAAGTTGTTAAAAAGCAGCTCAACTTGAGGCTCCGGAACTTTCAACAGCAGGCGATAACGCGCCCGGGTGCCAAAGACGATCAGGCCGCTTTGTTTGAGTGTTTCCAAACTCATAAACACGCGTGGCCCAAAACTCAGGGCGCTCAAGGTTGAAGCCGGGTCAGATTGAATTACTCCCTGAATGCGGCAATTGAGCGTTCCGATTTTGATTTCATCGCCAGCTTTGACATTGAGTTGGATGAGTAACGCCGGCTGAACGACAATCCCATTGTTGGCCAGCCGGTCAGGTGACAATATCCCTCCGTCTTCCAGTTGGATCGTTCCATAAAATGGATATCCCGGTGGTACACCCCGCAACTCAATCCGTGAGCTGGTTCCAGTTTCGTCACTGGCCGCCCGGCTCATCGTCGGCGTTTCAATCACTTCAAGCTGTTGGATTTGTTGGGCTTGTGGTGCTGCTGCCAGCGTGGACTGAATTTTCTGAAGCACTTCGGGCGTCCATTCCCGGCTGGAAGAAACCTCAATGTCACCTGCCATCAATGATTGGGCCTCGCCTGTCACACTGGAGCGCACGCTTTGAATCAGTGACCGGAGGGTGACAATCGCGCCAACTCCAATCGCAATACACACAAAGAATAAAACCAGCCGTTTCCAGGAAGCTTTCAGTTCCCGGAGTGCCATTTTCAGAACAAAATTCATAAGGATGTATATCAGTTTGTAGTCAGTAGTCAGTAGTCAGTAGTTCGCTAAGTTGATTTGGTTGAATCACTTGATTGTTTTTTAATAGGGGGACTCCATTGCAAATTGGTAGTATCTTCGATTACCCGGCCATCGCGGAGAGAGATTTTTCGATGGGCCAGGTCCGCCAGTTCGTGATTATGGGTGACCAGGACCAGGGTGGTGCCGCCTTCGCGGTTAAATCGCAGCAACAGTTCAATGATGTGCTCGCCGTTCTGGTTATCGAGATTCCCGGTTGGTTCATCGGCCAGCAGGATCGGCGGATTGTTGGAAAAGGCGCGGGCGATAGCAATCCGCTGTTGTTCGCCACCGGAAAGCTGAGATGGGTAATGATGGCCGCGATTTTCCAGCCCAACTTCGGCGAGCAATGCTTTGGCTCGCGCACTGGCCTGTTTGACTCCGGCAATTTCCATCGGCACCTGGATATTTTCCAGAGCCGTGAGCGACGGAATCAGATGAAACGATTGAAAAACGAAGCCGATTTTTTCACCGCGCAACGCGGCAAGCTGGTCTTCGCCCAGGCGGGAAATGTTGGTTCCGTCCAGCAAAATATCCCCGGACGAAGGCGTGTCCAATCCGGCGACGAGTCCAAGCAGGGTTGACTTCCCGCTTCCAGACGGGCCGACAATCGCAATAAACTGGCTTTGGGGGATTTCCAAATCGAGCGGGTGCAGGATTGTGAGGGGTTGATTTCCGCTGGTGACTGTTTTCGAGACGTTCAAAAGCTGTATCATTGGGTCAAGTCAATCAAAAATCAAAATTGAAATGGGTGTGAGTATGAAGCCATTGTTTTTCGGGTTCCGGGTTCCGGGTTCCGGGTTCCGGGACTGGTTGCAGTTTCAATTGGTTACCCCGCTTCCTTTTCTTGGATGGGGGATCTTACTTCTGATCTGCGCTGCCACAGGATACAGCACAAGCACACCGGTTGTGAAGGAAAACTCCCCGGCGATTAGTCCAAAACCGGCAGAAATGACCTCGCCCGAACCAGTTGGAAAGACGGTTGATCGTTCCAGTTTTCCAAAAATCGTGGCGCTTGGCGATAGTTTGACCGCTGGATACGGACTGGAACGGTATCAGGCCTATCCAGAACTCCTGCAGAAAAAGATTGATGCTGCGGGCCTCCAATTTGAAGTCATCAATGCCGGTGTTTCGGGTGACACTTCGGCTGGTGGTGTCCGCCGCCTTGACTGGGCGTTGGAAGGCAATGTGAAATTTGTGATTCTTGAGCTGGGCGGCAATGACGGCTTGCGTGGTTTGCCACCAAAGGAACTCAAATCGAATTTATCGAAAATCATCGAGAAATCCCGCCAAAAGGGGGCGGCTGTCATTTTGACCGGGATGGAGGCGCCTCCCAATTTTGGACCCGATTATGTGAAAGAATTTCGTGCGGTTTATGGCGAACTCGCCAAAGAATACAACCTCCCCTTCGTGCCATTTTTCCTGGATGGCGTCGCAGGTCGGGCCGAACTCAATCAACCGGACGGCATCCATCCCAACCCGGAAGGCACCCGGCGAGTGACTGAAAATGTGTGGAAGGTGATAGAACCGCTGGTAAAGTGAACTTTGAACAGTCTGAAATGTTATGTTCTGTGACCTTGAACGACTCTATGGCGAGATTGTTACCCAGCTTCCAACGGTAACCGATGGGCGTAAGGAATTTGTTGTCTCGTGGGAAACTCTGGCTGCTCCACCAGAGAAACTCGCAACCGACCAGATCATTGTGGTGAAGACAGAGCATCATTACGGTTCATTTCGCAACGATTTGCTTTATTTCAAAGCGCACAAGGCTACTTTTCGGCAGCTTGGAATCCTGATTTTGGCGACGATTTTTCAGCCTGAACCACTGACCGTTCGGTTAGAGCTTTTGCATCCAGTCAGTCAGGTTCGTGAGTTTCGGATTGAAAACAATTTTCGTGAACTCAAGAAACTTACTGGTGGTTTTCACACTCAGCCGAAAGCCTTTGTATACTGGCCAGAACAGCCAACAGATAAAGCCAGGTATTTGCAGAGTTTTTGCCATCACTGTACCTGGAATTTGCCGGAATTTGCTCTGACCAACCAGAGACAATGTCTGTTGACTGAGTCAGACTGGCAAAACCGGGACGTGGTTTTAGGCTGTGGCACCGACGAAGGAAGCGCCAATTTTGCTGAATTACTGCTCAACTTTGGCTTGCCTGACACTGAGCAGACCGAGCTTGTCCTTGAAGGAGCCGGCGGAAATCGGCGGGTTTCTGAAACCAGCGCCGAAGTAACCTTGATTCTTCCTGGTCACACCTTTTGGATTGATGAAGAGTGGCAGCGATAAGCTCTGGAGGAAACCCGATGGACCAGCCGACGTTTCAGATTGCCCGAACCACCCCTGCGCGACGATGTGAAATCTGCCACCAGAGCGATTGCTTTGATCCGGTGCAGGAAGTTTGTTCACGCTGTAGCGGTGCAGTGGAAGCCATTGTCGTTCATTCAGAAGGTCAAACAAGTAAAACTTCTCAATTTTCACCGCAAGGTTTTATTTTTCCCAAACCAACAACTGCTTTTCAAGGATTTGTATATGGAGTTGGGTCTGCGCTCCTGCTATCTCCATTTGTCGCTTACCTGATGACGTCAGGGCGCATTTACAGTCATCACAGAAATTATGAATTCAATATTTTAGAGCTTTTATCGGCCAGTGTTATAACTGGTTCACTCATGGCACTCGCTGGTGGTTTCGTTGGACTATTTTGTGGAGTGATCTTAGGAATTATGAAGGAATATGACCAAGAGTGAGAGCTATACGCTTTGGAGGAAACCTCATGGACCAGCCAACGTTTCAGATTGCCCGAACCACCCTTGCGCGACGATGCGAAATCTGCCACCAGAGCGATTGCTTTGACCCGGTGCAGGAAGTTTGTTCACGCTGTAGCGGTACTTCGGTTGACCTGACCACCAACGCGGAACCCCAAACAGCCAAACCTTCGATTTTTATTGATCAGGGACTTGTTTTCATTAAACCAACAACAACTTTTCGAGGGTTTTTAACGGGAATTAAGGTTGGCTTCCGCATATCCATATTCTTTTTAGGTTTAGCTTTTTGGGGTTTCATTTCTCTTTCATATGGTCACCATGCTCCTCAACCGAGGCTACAATACTGGTTCGAGCTGGGGGTAAGTATGGCCATGATTGTCGTGTTTTTAACTTTCGCGGGTGGTTTGGCCGGATTATTTTGGGGATGGATTTTTTCAATTTGGGAACGCTATGACCAGGCGTGGGAAGCGAAATTTGGGAAGAAAACAGCGGCACAAAGCGCTGGGAGAAATCGGTCTTTTTCTTAGCCCCAGGCAAGAAAGCCAATTGGCGTTCGTTTCACAAAAGCAAAAAGGCGGCTTTGCAGCCGCCCTTCCAGATCGCCAGTGAATGTTCAGAGCCAATCAGACTTGCTCTTTCCATTTTCTTCCAAAGAACGCCAGCACCAGCATTCCAAATGCGATCCCGGCATAAGTGGCCTGGATTGCCGGGGTTGCCACGCCATACCAGCCAGCGAAATCCAGGGCCGGCATTTTGTTTCCGCTGTTGATGGCCAGATACCAGACAAAGAAAAAGAGACAGGTAAATGTTTTGGGGTTCTCAGTCAAAATTCCCAGGCAGGTCGTCGAAGCCGCCAGCCAGACAGAGCCGATAGCGAGTGAGATGGCTGCCGAGGGTGCTGCAAACACCAGTTTTATCATTGGAATGATGGTAAAACACAGCACCAGCAGGAGCGTTGAGGCAAATTTCACGGCAACAAATTGTTCTCTGATATGCGGAGTCGCCAGAAAGAGTCCCAACGTACCTGAGCGACGATCCCGCGTTGATACATCGGCAATCAACAAAATCACGACGGCACACAGCAACGGCAAGACTCCGGCCTGGAGCTTACTCACCGGGTTGACCAGCGATGCGATTCCGAGGCCAACCATCAACAACAGGCTCATCGGGTTTAATCGGAGCGTCAAAAAGAATTCGGTCAAAATAGAGTTCCCCAGCGTCGGGCCAGGGGTAATTGATTGAAGACGCTCCAGCAGACCAACCATCCGGCCTGTCAGCGGTTTGACCAGTTCGTTGATTTTGGTAAGCCACGAATTTTTTGATTTTTGAGTTGAGGCTTTGAGCTTCGCCGGGTTAAACCGATGAAAAATCAATGACACGATTCCAAGCAACACAAGCGGAAGCAAAGTTGAACTCAGCCAGGGCAGCACAAATCCGGCTTGAAACGAAAATCCTGGAAAAACTACTGGTGCCAGAGCTGGGTCAAATTCGGCTGCCCCAATTGAAACCGACTCGGTGTGAAAGACAAACTGGAGTTGTCGAATCACCATGGTCATACTGTAGACATCGAAATACGCCGTGAAATGGGGTTTTCCAGATTTGTCTGAAATCGCCATTCCAATCGCCGGAACGGTAATCATCACCAGCCACACCAGAAAATAGACGCCGCTGCCAAGTTTCCCAGATAAGAGAGGGATTGACTCAAACGTAATGGCCAGTGCCGACACAAACACCACCATCGGCAGCAGAATAAATGCATAGTGAGTCACAAAAACCAGTGGTTCTAGTGGAGCTTCACCTCGAATCAACTGCATGACCATCGAACTGGCCGCAAATCCGGAAATGATCGTTCCCAGAAAGGCACAATTTCCCAGGAACTTCCCAATCAGATATTCCCAGTTATGAACAGCCGTCGAAGCAATCACAAATCCAGTTCGGGTCTGAATATCACGACCAATCGTGTTGCTGGTGAGATAAAATCCAAAGAATCCAAGCAAAAATGCGCAGAGCATCCCCGTTCCAACCGCCAGAAACGCTGAATTATAGAGTGCCCGATGATTATCAAACTGGCCCAGAGCATTGCCGGTTGCCGGGTCTGGAATAAACTGATAGGCCGCCACGCACAGCACCAGAAACAAAAAAATAGTTGATGTCCGGCGAAGCCGAATGAGTAAATCAGTTATAATAATCGTTCGAATTCGAGTCAAACTTTCAATGTTCATAAGGTATGAGTTTTTAGTCAGTAGTCAGTCGTCAGTAGTCAGTCGTCAGTAGTTCGCTAAGCTCATTTGATTGAATGGCTTGACTGATTTGTCATGGAAGGAATTTTTAATCCCAGGCCCAATGTCTTCAGCTCCCAGCCCGTTTTCTTCAGCCCCAAGCCCTGAGCCCTGAGCCC
>CAZXCE010000400.1:0-7823 GCA_964639175.1 uncultured Clostridia bacterium | reverse complement strand
GGAAAGACATACGTTATAGGCCAGACTGGGCAATACGTCGAATTGCTCGCGCTCCAGTGCCAGTCGAATCGCCTGTTCAAAGAGTGCCAGCGCCGCATCAAATTGCAGGCATTGTGATTGGGCCAGGGCCAGATCATTGAGCACCAGCAACTGGAGCGTTGGTTCATCTTCAGTCAGATTTTTGAGCGCATGTTCAAATGAAATAACCGCTTTTGGATAAACCTTTAACCGCAGGTAACACTGACCAAGCAACACCAGCGCCGGGGTTACCTGATGCCGGTGGTGGGTATCGAGTCCGGCAGCCAGTGCTTCTTTCAGATGTTCTTTGGCTGCCAGAAACTCTGATTGTGTAAAGAGTTGCCGCGCCTGGGCCAGTTGCTGGTCAATTTGCGACACGGATTCTGTTCGCGGAGGCCGTTTCAAAAATCTGGTGGAAAGCCGTTTAAAGAAGTTCATGGTGAGCGAAGTAGCCAAATAGCGAAGTCGTGAAGTAGTTCAGCATTGATTCCTGGTTTCAGTCTGTCAACCCTTTTCCGGCTATGGTTTTCTCTCATTGACTAAGTTGTGTTGCCATTTTTTTACCTCATATTTGCTACGTCACTAAGTACCTCGTTATAAGTTTTCTGGGATATTGGGTTTGGTAAGTGCTTGATTCTTTTCCGTGTTTTCCGTGTTTTCCGTGGTTAAAATATCTGGAAATTTTCGGTAAGGTACTTATTTCGCTACTTCGCTATCGGCTCACTCCGAACCCGGATAAACCAGCCATCAGGCAGGGTGTTTAATCGGAACGTGGCGCCGGGAACCAGGTGAATTGCGTGACCCGGCTGAACCGGATTTCCGCCCGGAGACACCATCGAGTCAAATCCATCATTGATGAGAAACCATTGATTTTCGACCAGGAGAAATCGGCCAAGCGGAGTCCGGTCGGCATCTTCCGTGGGCCGAATACTGGACCGCGCATGCCATTCAAACAGTCGCAACTCGGGATAGACCACCAGCGAACGGGTTGGAACCAACTGTTTCGAAAACGGTTCCGAAAAAAATTCCAGGATTGGAACCCAGCGGAAAATCCAGGCACCACAAAACGGACATCTGGGTTTTTCTGACGGCGTGACGATAAACCAGCGATGGTGGCAGTCTCCGTTTAGACAGGGATGGAGGTGGTCCCAGGCATCGAGCAACCCAGCTTCAAATTGAGCCGCTGTTGGCCTCAATTCCGGCTGATGGAGGCCCGTCACAAACGCCTGATACATCAGGGTTGAAAGTGAACTCCCCAGCGATGAAACGTCAGGCTCAAGGTCGTGGGGCCGATTTGACTTATCCTCAGGATTTTCAATAAACAGAGCCTGAGGGCCCAGCGCCAGGAAATCGTCTTCTTCGCTTGAAACCGTGGAATGAATTTTCGGGCCCATGAGTGGGTGTCGCCACAGCAGGATTTCATAGATCAGAACGGCCAGCGAATGCGCATCGGTTGTGAAACCTGGAAGCCGTGCGATTGACGATTGCCTGGGTGCTGAGGCCGCAATCAATTCCGGCGCCATATATCGCGGCGTTCCCAGAACGTCAGGCGGAAACTGATCAGCCACCACCACTGAATCAACATCGAGCACCAGGCACCGGCCAATGGTTGGGTCAATCAAAATATTTTGCGATGATAAGTCACAGTGAATCAGGCTGGCTTGATGCAGCCGCCGAACGGCCCGCGCCAGCAAAATTGCAATTTGCAAATACCTGAGCCAGTCGCCTTTTTCACTCGCCGGAAGTTTTGACCGCAATGATGTTCGACAAAACCAGAGGAGTTCTTTTTCCTTGCCTTGAAAGGGACCTGACGCAAAGTAGAAATTGGACGGATAGGCCGGCGCCAGAATACCCAACCTGGGCTCGGTGACAATCCCGGTGGGCCAGCAAAACAGATTCTGGAAATAACGGGCGGTTGATTGGGTGAGCCCCGCCGCCCCACCGGCATATTCGGGGCGCGTGAGATTGTGTTCCCAGACAATGGCTTTGAGTCGTTCCAGCCTGTTTGTGAACTGGGCCACCAGTTCCGGATGATACAACTGGATGACCTGGCTCCGGTCTGGAGTGAAAAACGTTTGTTTCATGGCCCCGAAAGGTGGGCTGTCTGATTCCAGATATTGAACCATCTGGCCTTCAAACAGCCTTGCGGTCGCGGTCATGACGCCGGGTCCTGGGGAAACACCACCATCAACGTTCGGTCGTCAAATGAACCCCGTTGTTGATAGGCATCCAGCCATTTGCGCAATGAGGCTTCACCGGTTTCGCCAGACGGCGGAGCCTCTGATTGAGTGGCCAGCCAGATGAGTTCAGGAGATTGTAATACCATGGCTGGCGGGAGATTCAACTTGCGAACCAGTTCTTTAAATGACCGGAGATACACCGTTTCTGGGTGGGGAGCAATGGTTTCGTAGCTGGAGGCAAACTGAACGTTTTTTACTTGATCAACCACACTCTGGGGCAGGCCATTGAAGGCATTCAAAAGCTGGTGAGGTTCAACTGTCTGGATGGGCAAAACTCCATTGAGTTTGAGGTCTCCAAACAGCGTGAGCAATTCAGTTTCCATGGGGTAGTAATCGTCGGCAACTCCATCTGACATCATAAATAAGCCTTTGATGTCACCCCAATAGACAAAGGTCCTTCGAGCCAGAAATTCTGGGTTTAACCGGTTGGTGGTAGTGAGAAATTCAGTTTTCCCGGTTGGCTCATGTTCATCGGGGATTCCCAGCAATTTCACTGAAAACCTGGTGTCCAGCACCGCCGTCATACCGTCGCCAATGTGACAGGTGACGACCAGACTGGTGGAGGGCGATGGTCCAGGAATGGGGCAATGCACTGCCAGCAACAACGTTGAGGCAAAGTCTTTGAGCGTCAGTTTTGACCGTTCCGCAGGGGAAAGAAATGACTCGTCAGTGAGCAGACGGTGGGCTTCGAGTTCCACGGCCCGCAAGGCTTCACTGGCTGCAAAATGGAGTGACTGTTGGAGATATACCACTTCCGGGTCAAGATAGCCTGAGCGGTCACCTGGCTGGATTGGACGTGAGACCCCACCCGGCATCCACTGTTCCGAATGTTGGAGCCGATGACTGGCGAGCTGGCGGGTTAAAACCTGGACTGCCCGCTGACAGGAAATTTTCGAGCCGATTCTTGAAAGTCGCTTTGAACCAGCGCCATCCGCCAGTGCCAGGATTGACCAGTCCTGCACGGATGCAAATTCAAACCAGTCATCACAGTGGGTCCCTTCGTGTTTGTGTTTTTTTCCACGAACTCTGGCGGCGAGCACTTCAAATCCAGACGGCAGGTGGGCTGAAAACGTTACGGAATCCGGTCTTGGCTCCGGGCCGACGGGTGAAGGAAGGTATCGCCATCGGGGACCAAAGATGATGTGTTCCAGCGATGGAAGCGGATCAGTTGGAAGTTCATCAAAGTTTTCCGGCAACGCCTGAAACTCGCCGGTGACGGCTGTTTCACGCGCTAAATCAATCAAATTTGCGCTGGCAGGTTTTTTGAGTTGATTGAAATGATGGGCTGTCGGGCGTGGTGGACCGGCTGCCGGGCGTGGAAGTGAACCGGGTTGATCTGGAGTGATGGGGGGGAGTTGTGGCTCACCCGAATGTTGGGGACTTTCAACCGGTGTGGAAGCCATCAAATCCTTTGGATCGAAGTTATGTGTCATGAAAGTACCCTGCAGACCAAGAATGGACGTTTCCGTCTCCTGCGGTGGCTAATCTCTGTTTTACTATAGGATTGGGGAAGAGCGAAAGGAACCCTGTTCGGTTTTAACTTACACTTGTATTTCGGAAGACCTCTATACTGCCAATTGCGAATGAGGAGTGAAGAATGCAGAATGCAGAAATGACCATAACTTATTGATTCCAGGTATTTAATAATTTCTTCGTATGAAATGCCCGGTCCAAAATAGTATAAAAAAGGGAAACCGCCAGAGCGGGATGACCTTGCAAGGGAAAAATCCGCAAAATTCCTGACTGGAGCAGCGAGTTGATTTTTACGCTACGCCTCAAACCCGCCTTCTTCAGCTCAAATCTGCGCATCTTTCAGGTTCAGCCTGATGTTGCTTGACAACCAGCCCCAGTCCGTTAAACATAGAAATTACCACAGGCTCGTACAGGTCAATTGTTCAATTCACCTCCACACACTCTGGTCACGATCAGTCACCAACCTGGAACTATCATGGACAACAAGGAATATCTGACTATCGAAGAAAGTGCCGAAGTCCTTGGGGTTGATCCGTCAGCAGTCGAAAAACTGGTTCAAGACGGGGTTTTCCGAGCTGTGCGGATTGGTGTGGAGCGCAGAATTGGCCGAAGTTACATTGAAGCCTTTCGCTCAGGTCGGATTCGAGCCCCACGCAAAAAATATCCACCCCACTCTGTCGAATAGTCATGGTTCCAGAATAAATAGTTCCGGCCAGTGTTCACAGTCAGGTTTTTGATTCTGAAAATCTACAGGGAAGGGAGCGTCTGACGCCTGGAATCGGCTGATTGAGGTTTTGATGGAAGGGGAATGGGGACCTGAGTGACTTCAAATTCGGGAAGCTGGTTGAGCTGGCGCTGGTAAAAATCATTGCCGTTTCGAACATCAAATTTCTCTGCCAGGCTGAGTGCTTCGGCCAGTATCCAATCCAGAAGTGCTTGAATTGAATAAAAATCTCTTCCGGTTGAAATTGGGCAGCCTGGGGGCAGGTACAAAAACAGTTGAGCCTGTTTCTGGCGAAGCAATTGTCTAAAAAGTTGGATCCCAATCATCCAAAAATGAAGTCGTTCCAGTCCAAGCGGAGAATTGAAAACTTCAGGAAGGTAGTGCTCAAAGAGTTTGATGGCGGCGGCATTGTTTCCAGTCAGGCAGAGAAAGGCAATGTGGGGCTGAACGAGCAGGATGCGTTCCACTTGTGAGTGCAGGCGTTTTACGGTGAGTAAGTGATACTGAACGGCCTCTGCACTGCGCCCAAGCCTCAAAAGCGGTAACATCAGTGTTGTCAGGACCTTGACCTGGAAATCCCGTTCGCAGGTGACACGCTGATGCCGCAGGGGGCCAGCCATCTCGACTGCTTCCTGATCATTTCCCAAAAAAATCTGGAATTTTACCCTGGCTAACAGGGCGCAGGCTTCACAGGGCCATTCTTCTCCGGTCTGCAATGAGTATTTTTGAAATTCCCGATAGAGATCAATGGCTCGATCAATCTGACCCAGATCCCAATTCACTGTCCACTGGACATACACCGATCTGAATTCACCATTTCGAGTCAGCCGCAAATCTCGATCCAGTTCTGAAAGTGATGTTTGAATGTCTTTGAGCGGAAGGTTGTGGAATTGTGGAAGTTGCTGGATCACAAAAGGATACAGCACACTGGTCAATTTGGTGTCACCGGGCTCGTGGCTTCGGGCTTTTAACCAGGCAACACTGGCCAGCAACTTGGGAATCTGCCGGGTTTGCACCAGGGCCCGGATCAATTCAAAATGGATGGTTCGTGACAATCCATCGTCCTGTGCTACTTCTGCCAGCCGGAGCGCTGATTCGAGCAGGCGAATTTGGGGCGCGCCTTGAAGCTCGTGAGACTGGTGAATGAGTTCCTGAACGACAGTTCGAACATCTGCAGCCGCCATAACAGTTGATGCCTTCGCCGGTGGATTGACCATAGGTGCCGCTCTGGTCAGGCACTAAATTCACTGTGCGTTTCCAGCCCCCACTGGACAAACCCAAGCAAGCCTTCATTTAAAAGGGCGAGTTCCTTTTCAGTCAATGGATGATGTCCCATCAAAAGGGATTGAAGGTAAAGAAACCGGATTGACAGCGATAAAAGGTTTGAATCACCAAGGTTACACAGCTTCTGGATCAATGGGTTGTTGTAATTAAAGCAAATTTGGGCCTGTGGCTCTGCCGGGAGGGATTCCTGGGACAGACTGGTGAGAATTGAGGCCAGCAATTCGTCAGACTGCTCTTTGGTTCGTTCAACCGATCTCAAAAAGGCACCTGATTCGGTCAAGCTATACAGCGCCGGCACCGTTGGCGGGTCAAATTTCTTTAAAGTCACAAAGCAGTGAAAAGGGGTGAGCACCTGCTCTGCCACTTTTAAAAACTGGAAGGTGATCAGATCGGTATCCGGATTGAGCCCTGAAAACTGTGAGGTGAGCGATAACCCGGTGATTGGTTCCATCAGGGCGTCAGGGTCCAGATCCCCAAGTTTTTCAAGCAATTGAGCATCATAGGCGTACCCGGCGTTGATTACGCACAGGTTTTGCGACCTGGCAATCGGAAGCAACTGGCGAAATTGATCAAGTTCAGCCGTGTAGCGAATGACCGGATTGGCGCGCCGGTATTCTCCGAGCGTGATTCGACCATGGGTTGTTTGAAAGGGAAACAAGTCAACAAATACCTGGAACAACTCATCATCAAATAACGCCAGATATTTAATTGAATGATGATGGATGGTCAGGATTTTTTGAAGTCGCTGAGGGTCACGGGCAATCAAATTGAGCAGGAACGATTTGAGTGAATTTCCCAGTTCTTCGCGCACCGCTTCAAATTTTTCATCTTCGTAAAAAGACTCACGCGAGGCGGTGGGCCGCAGTTCATTGGCGTTGACGACGCAGGTCACAAAAAACGCCCAGTCCGGGAGAAGGCGATCACACTCCTCTGACAGCAGCATGTTTTTCAAATAGACCCGGTGCCTGGGTTTGGTGCCGGGGTGCAACGCAACTGGAAGCACGTAGGCGATCCCTTCGACCTCGCCAATTTGACTTCGAATCGGAAAGCAATCAATAAAATCGAACCCGAGCGCCCGCTTGCCATATCGAAGAGAGACTCGCTGATACTCGTGATGATTCGCCGATGTGATTTTCCAGGGTGGCGGCTCGGGGTTGAGTACTTCACACCCGGCTTCAGTCTCAAACACAATGTGCGGAGGTAAAAAACAACCGAAATGTCGAACCAGGGTTTTAATCGAGCGGGGTTCGAAGAATTCAAGGAACCCAGGTTTACACCGCAGGCGAACCGTTGTGCCAACCTGTATCTCGCGAGTGAGCTGGCTGACGCTATAGGTTCCATCCGGGAACCCTTTCCACTCCCAGCCCTGGGATTCAGTCAGCGACCGGGTCCACACCGTAATCTCAGTACTGACCAAAAAACAGGACAGCAGCCCAATTCCAAACTGGCCAATAAAATCAAGCTGCGAGTATAAAAACTCATCGTGCTTGCTGGATTTACCAATCGTTGCCAGAAAATCATGAATTTGGGGTTCGGTGAGTCCAATTCCATTGTCGGAAATTTGTAACACCGGCTGAAATTCAGCCGAATCTTCAATTCGAATCACAATCCGACCATCAAAAAATGGGTCTGCCTGCTCTCGTACCCGAATGGCATCGGCTCCATTTTGAAGCAACTCTCGAATAAACACCTGCGGGCTACTGTAGAGGTGATTTGAGAGTAAATCTATGATTCCACGAAGGTTTACTTGAAACCGATAGCTCACGGATAATTCATCACCTCGGAAAGAATGCTGGGGTACATCTTTCCGAGGTGATTTTGGCCCACGAAATATTTCAGGGAATTTAGGAGAGTTCGTTTGGCGTTGTGTCATGACAGAGTTGGTAGCCAGGAAATTCCAGGAAGAAATAAGGGGACTACCTGTTAAAGCGAAAAACTGTCACGAAAAGGGCCACGACTTAGGAAAAAAACCAGGATTGGGGTTTGGGGCGGAGGGCTTGGGGCTGAAGAAGACGGGCTAAGGGCTGGGGGCTGAGGACTAGGGCTGAGGGCCATGAGCGCCAGGATAAGGGTTTTAGGCCCGC
>CAZXCE010000399.1:0-7824 GCA_964639175.1 uncultured Clostridia bacterium | reverse complement strand
CCTTCGGGTACGAAACCAAATACAAGCGCGAGCAGTTCCTGAAGTTACCCAAGTCGCATCTCAATGATGCGATGGCAATTTGTTGCGAGGATGGCGAAGTGGTCGAAGTCGGGAACGAAAATGTGTACCTCAAACGTCACGTCAACCAGGGTGACTATCAGCAAACCACCGGCAAGCACAGTCAGAAACGGATTCCAACCGGCAAGCTATTTGGATTGCGAAAATTCGATTTGATTCAAACTGTCAAGGGAATCGGGTTTGTCACCGGCAAGCGCAGTACCGGGTATTTCGCATTGGGCGCGATTGACGGCACTCCATTGACTGGCAGCATCAACATTAAAACCAACTGTGTGCGGTTGAGGGCCAGAACCACAACTTTAATTCAAAAAAGGAGCGGCGTTTCTTCCCGGCCCTGAAGGGCCGGGTCTCCACGCTGAAGATAGGATGAAAGTCAAAATGATCCTCCCGGCTTTGACCGAAGCCAAAAGCCCACTCTTTCGCCCCATCAAATATTCCCTCTTTCCACCGCTTGGGCTGGCAACGCTGGCCGCTTACCTGGATGAACAGGATCAGATTGAAATCCAGGACGAACACGTTGAAACGCTGTCTTTGACTGATTCACCCGATCTGGTGGTGATTCAGGTGTATATCACTTCGGCCTTTCGTGCCTATCAAATTGCCGACCACTATCGCGCTCAAGGCGCCTATGTGGTGCTGGGCGGGTTGCACGTCACTTCCCTTCCAGCCGAAGCCGCCCGGCACGCCGACACCATTTTTCTTGGTCCCGGAGAAGACACCTGGCCAGTGTTTTTAAAAGATTTCCGGGCTCGAACCCCAAAAGCGGTGTACCAGTCAACGACTCGCTCTCTGCTCGGAATTCCTCCGATTCGGCGTGATTTGATCAAACGCCACCTCTATTTGGTGCCCAACTCGATTGTCGTTTCCCGAGGTTGCCCACATTCGTGTGATTTTTGCTATAAAGAAGCCTTTTTTACCGGCGGAAAAGGGTTTTACACGCAACTCGTTGATGATGCGCTGGCCGAAATTGAACGTCTTCCAGGACGCCACCTGTATTTTCTGGACGATCATCTGTTTGGAAACGTCAAATTTGCTACCGAACTGTTTGAAGGCATGCGCGGCATGAATCGGCTCTGGCAGGCCGCCGGCACGGTCCAGTCGGTGTTGCGCCCTGAACTTTTGGAAAAAGCAGTGGCGGCAGGGCTGCGGAGCCTGTTTGTCGGATTTGAAACACTCAGTCAAAAGAATCTTCGGGATCAGCAAAAACCCCAGAATCTGAATCGTGACTACACCGCAGCGATTCGTCGGTTGCACGATCAGGGAGTTATGGTCAACGGGAGTTTTGTGTTCGGGATGGATGATGATGACCCCGGCGTTTTTGACCGCACCGTCGAGTGGGCAATTGAACAAGGCATCGAAACCGCGACCTTTCACATTTTAACGCCTTATCCTGGAACCGCCCTTTACCAGCGAATGGAAGCCGAAGGCAGAATGCTCCATTCCAACTGGGATCTTTATGACACCCGGCACGTCGTCTTTCGACCGACAAAACTTTCGGCTCAGGAACTTGAGGACGGCTACTGGAGGGCCTACAAAAACTTCTATCGCTGGAGTTCGATCTTTCAGGGTGCCGCCACCAAGCCCGGTTTACGCGAGAAAATCCGACACGTTGCCTATGCCGGAGGCTGGAAAAAATTTGAACCACTATGGGATGTAATTATCCGGGCACGTCGGGTTTCGACGATGTTACCAGTGCTGGAACAGGTCCTGACCGGCCTTGGCATTCATCAGCCACAGAAAAAGGGTGGTGAATCCGCGTCCACAATGCCACTCATTGAACAGGTGCCTGGCTAGTGTTTCTGTTCTGAAACAATCAAGGCTCACCTGAACAGACTTTTGAAGGGAGCTGGTGAAACATCTGTGTTGAGATACCTCACTGGCTCTTTTTTATTCAACTCCGGGCAAAAACGGTTTCTCCGCCTCATTCGATACCGTTTCATACCAGACTTGGGGGCGTTTCGAGGTCCGCTTGCTGTTCAGTTTTCAGGTCTTCTGTTTTGAGTTTCATTTTGCTACCCTATTAGCTTCTCTTTGTAACGGTAACTACCTGGAATCAATGAGTTACGCCTCACTCTTTGTCGTAACGACTCTATTACTCAAAGCAGGCGTCTTATCGAAGAACTTTTGGTTGCAATCTCTCTTCAAACAACGTTTGCTAATTCACTTAGACAAGGAGGAGCCCTTTATTATGAACAACAACCTGACACCTGATGAACTCATTGATAAAGCAGAGTGTTTTCAGAAAGATGGGAAAGAAGAAGCCGCACTCCAAATTCTGCAAACTCTGTTTCAATGTGATCTTGAGGCAGAAATACTCTGCCGCCTGGGCAATCTCGCGGTTGAACTCGGTCAAGTGGAACAAGCCGAACAAATCTACAAAAAAGCAATTATTCAAGGGAGTCAATCTTCTAAAGCTTATGTGGAGTTAGGTATCCTCTATTTAGATTCATCTCAATATTCCCTTGCAATCAAACTCTTTCAAGAAGCCCTTGAGATTAAGGAAACTGATTATAGTTATAATTTTCTAGGTGTTGCCCAAGACAGTTTAGGGATGCGAGAAGAGGCCAGAGACAGTTACACAAAAGCACTTCAACTCACCCCAGCCGATGAAGAAGTTCTTTACAATCTTGCCTTCACCTGGAGATCGGAAAACCCTGAAAAGGCCATTCAATTACTCAACCAATCAATTCAAGTTAATCCTGGTTACGCGAGTGCTCACAGGGAGTTAGGCTGGATGTACCTGAAGACGAAAGAGCATGCCAAAGCAAAAACCCACCTTCTGAAAGCAGTTGCATTGAATAATAAAAATGGATGGTCTCATATTTATTTAGGACTTCTACTTTGTGAAGAAGGAGAGTTGCAGGGTGCTGAAGAGGCTTTTCGAACTGCACTCAAATTGTGGCCGGATGAAAGCGTATCGCATTGGACACTTGGTGATTTGTATTGGGATCAAGAGCGAACGGAAGAAGCCAGGCAATTGTATGAACGTGCAGTTGAACTGGAACCGGATGATTCACAAGCAACTCATCGGTTGGGGCTGTTGTTGAAAGCACGTGGAGAAATCACACAAGCCAAATTCTATTTGGAACAAACCATTGTGCTTGATCCCGACAATGAAAAAGCCAAAGCTGCTTTAGCTGAATTGCCGTGATTCAAAAATGCTCAAGATACTGACTCCGTGTGATGTCCAGGCTCAGGGCATGAGTTGGGAAATGATGTGATAGCTCTGAGCTAAACCGGCCAGGGGCTGCCATCGGCTGACCTGACGGCGCAAAATCAAGTTGCCAAAACCACAAAAGTCCATCCCCTGCGTCGTTTTTGTTTTCAAATCAATCAGGTTTTCTGGGCAACCTACTTGATTTCTTTCAATGCTTCTTTGGCTTTCTTATGCTCAGGCTCAAAAACAAGTGTTTGCTCCAGGTAGAATTTTGCTTTTGCAAATTCACCCAGTTCTTTAAGAAGTAATCCTAACCTGAAATTGGCTTCTGAATTATCAGTTTCCAACTCAACCGCGCGTTCATACAGACTCTTCGCTTCTTGTGTCCGTCCTTGATTCCAATACAGATCACCAAGCGACCAATGAGAAATGCTTTCATCAGGCCAGACTTTTATAGCCATTTGGAAGGCTTTTTCGGCAGATACAACATCTTCTTTTCCCCACAGTAAATTTCCTAAGTAGATATAAGCCCAACCATCCTGGTCATCTAGCTCAATCGCTTTTCTCAAGTTGTATTCTGCAGATGTAAATTGGTCCTTTTGGCGTTGAACCCACCCCAATTCACGATAGGCACAAGCATAATCAGGATCTAACTCAATGGCTCGTTGAAATAAGGCGATTGCTTTGTCAGGTTGCTCTTCTCGAAAAGTAGTTCCTAAGTTGTAGCAGGCTTCTTCATAATTCGGATCAAGTTTGAGAGCTTTTTCATAACTCTCCCTGGCCGCGGCTGTCATCCCAAGTCGGTTTTGCGCAACGCCTAACAGAGAATAAATACCAGGCTTTCCTTTTATTGCCAGGGATTGTTCAAAGTAATCTATCGCTGTTTCGAGATTATCCTGGTGCAAGTGGAGCAATCCGAGTTGATCGTAAGGAATTCGTATCTTAGGTGCCAGCTCAATGGCTGACAGAAAAAACTGTTCAGCTTCCGGCCATTGCTTTAGTTCTTTTGCCAAACGACCAAGTTGACACAGACAGATTGGATCTGAATTGTGTTTGAACACTGTGCGCCAGCATTCCATTGCTTCCTGAAGCAAGCCTGCTTCTTCTCGTTGGTCTGCTTTTTTTATCAACTCTTCAACTGTTAAGCTCTGATCATCCATAAAACTTAATCCTTGCCCCTGCTTCTACCGGATTTTGTGTTTCCGGAGAGGAATATTGAAAACAAAGGGTTTGCAGTATTTCGCTTTTTCATCCAATAACCCAGTTATCTTTACTTTTCAACAGCTTACGGCTTCATCAGCATAACCGTTGGCTCTGATTGAAGTCAAAACTCAAAATCCGGTGGTAGCAGGAGCAATTCATCGCAGAAAGGCCAGAATTCGTTGACCCAGGCTGAGACGATCTGACTCAATTGACCTTTCTGCAATGAAGCTCTTTCGTAAGGACGGTAAAAATCACTGCCTACTGACTGGCTCAAACTTCCTCAACCGCAGGGCATTGGTCACCACAAACACACTTGAGGTCGCCATCGCCACGGCGGCAAGGACTGGCGAAAGCAAAATTCCAAAGAATGGAAACAGGATCCCAGCCGCCACTGGAATCAGCGACGCGTTGTAGAAAAACGCCCAGAACAGATTTTGCCGGATATTGCGCATAGTCGCCCGTGACAGAGCTACTGCTTTGACAACCCCCTGCAAGTCACCAGCCATCAATACCACTTCGGCTGATTCAATAGCCACGTCAGTTCCGGTGCCGATGGCCAGACCGACATTGGCTTGAGCCAGCGCCGGAGCATCGTTGATACCGTCTCCGACAAACACCACAGTGCGACCCTGGGCCTGATATTTTTTGACGACTTCGGCTTTCCCAGTCGGGAGGATTTCGGCTTCGATGTCTGAAATTCCCAACTGACGGGCAATCGTCTGGGCCGTTTGCTGGTTGTCTCCGGTCACCATCACCATGTGCAATCCATTCTGGCGCAGTCGGTTCAAGGCTTCCGGCGTCGTGGGTTTGATTTGATCGGCCACGGCCAGAACCCCAGCCAGTTTGCCGTTGATAGCGGCAAAGAGCGGCGTTTTCCCTTCACCAGCCAGCCGGGCGGCGACCTGAGCCAGCGTTTCACTTGAAATTCCCTGCCTGGTCATCCAGCGGTCAGCACCGACCGAGACCTGGTGACCACTGATTGTTCCCTGAATCCCAAACCCTGGAACGGCTTCCACATCCTGGGCTGGAATCAGTTCAAGGTTGCTGGCCTGAGCATGCTGAACAATCGCTGCCGCAATCGGATGTTCTGACCGGGCTTCAAGCGAAGCCACCAGTTTCAAAACCTCGGATCGCTCCCAGCCGGGCAACAGCACCAGGTCAGTTAATTCGGGCTTGCCACGGGTCAGCGTTCCGGTTTTGTCAAACAGGATGGTGTCAACTTCCCCAAGGGTTTGCAGCGCATCGCCCTTGCGGAACAACACACCCAGTTCGGCGGCTTTTCCGGTGGCGACCATAATCGAAGTCGGCGTCGCCAGTCCCATGGCACAGGGACAGGCAATAATCAGGACAGCCACGGCATTAACCAGCGCCAACGAAAGCGATGGCTCAGGACCAAAAGCAAACCAGACCAGGAACGTCAGCACAGCAATCAGGAGCACCACCGGGACAAACACCCCAACCACACGGTCAGCCAGCGCCTGGATTGGTGGTCGTGACGTCTGTGCCGTCTCTACGGTTTTGATGATCTGTGCCAGAACCGTATCGGCCCCAACGCGTGTTGCCCGCATTTGAAAACTTCCGTTCTGGTTGACCGTACCGCCCAAAACAATGCTTTCCGGCTCTTTTTGAATCGGGAGTGATTCGCCGGTCATCATGGATTCATCCACAAACGATTTCCCCTCAACCACCAGTCCATCCACCGGGATTTTCTCGCCTGGACGGACATTGAGCAGGTCTCCGACGAGTACTTTTTCAACCGGGAGGTTAAATTCAGCTCCGCCACGCACAACGTGCGCGATTCCTGGTTGTAAGGCAAGCAGGCGTTTGATCGCCACACTGGTTTTGCCCTTGGCCACGGCTTCAAAATATTTCCCAAGCAAAACCAGCGTGATAATTGTGGCTGAGGCTTCATAATACACGTGCGTTGTTCCTGCCGGCAGTGAGCCGGGAAAAAACGTAGCCACCACTGAATACCCGTAGGCGGCGCTGGTGCCGATCATCACCAGCGAGTTCATATCCGGGCTGCCTGAACGAAGCGCGGCCCAGCCTTTCCGGTAAAATCGAACCCCAGGCCCGAACTGGACGCCACTGGCCAGCACAAATGACAGATACCAGAGCGTTTGCATTGAAACGATGCGCATCAAGGCGTGGTGGAGTACCGGAATGAGCATCGGGATCATTTCAAGGAAAAACAAGGGCAGCGTCAGCCCGGCAGCCAGCAGAAGTGCATTCCGCAACTGGCTGGTTTCAAGTTGTTTTGCTTCTTCAACTTCGGCTCGCTGATCAGCTCCGGCTGGGGCAGGTTCGATCACATCATAACCGGTATCACGCACGACAGAGAAAATGTCGGCCAGGTTCACCTGATTCCGGTCAAAAGCCACGGTTGCCTGTTCGGTGGCCAGATTCACCACTACCTGATGCACTCCGGGGATTTTCGCCACTGATTTTTCAATCCGGCGAACACAGGCGGCACAGGTCATGCCGAGCACGGGAAAAGTCTCGCTGTGCAAAGTCGGTCCAGTCTTGGCTGAAACTGAAGAGGCAACCGGAGGCTCATCAGGCACGGGTTCAATTGGGCAAGAAATCGTTGTGGATTCCATATCGTCCTCGCTCATTCCATTTTGCAATGAATAGATCACATCAGAAAACAGTCAAATACTTCAAACCAATCAACTTAGCGAACTACTGACTACTGACTACTGACTACTGACTACTGACCACTATCACTTGAGTTCAAAACCAGCGTCATCAATCGCCTGGGCCAGGGTTTCACGCGAAACCTGGGCTGGATCATAAGAAATTTCAGCCGAGCCAACCGCGACCCGGTGAACTTCCACGCCCGTCACGTTTTTTAATGATTTTTCGACGGCCCGGACACAATGCCCGCAGCTCATGCCTTCGATGGTTAATGTTTCAGTGTGTGCGTTGCTCATATGGGAACCCCTTTCATTTGAAAAAATTAAGTTTAGGTCCAGACTGCCATCAATCACGTGCAAAATAGGACAATCTTCGGTGGTGCCGTGCCCGTCGCACAGATTTGACAGGTCCTGGAGTGTGGCTTTGAGCCGCATCAAATCGCGGATGCGCTGCTCGATGTCGTTGATTTTGGATTCGGCCAGCTCTTTGACTCCAGCCCGATCTGCGCCGGGGTCAGCCCGAAGTGAGAGCAGTTCTTTGATTTCCCGAAGCGAAAACCCAAGCTCCTGCGCTCGACGAATAAACTTGAGTCGCTGCAGATCCTGTTCGGAAAACTCACGGTACCCCGATTGCCGGCGTTTTGGTTCCGGGAGCAGTCCAGAGCGTTCGTAATAGCGAACGGTTTCAATATTGACCTGGGCAGCTCGTGCCAATTGACTGGTTTTCATCCTATCTTCGGCGTGGAGCCC
>CAZXCE010000398.1:0-7874 GCA_964639175.1 uncultured Clostridia bacterium | reverse complement strand
GCTTTGTAACTTTATGCGAAATTTATTACTTACAGCTTATCTTGGCGCTTATGGGGTTCAGGGGGCAGGGGGGTCGAATTTATGTCCGTTATGTCGTTTTGCTGAACCCAAACCCCGACCTTTCTCCGCCGGAGAAAATAGAGCCCGACGCCACTCAAGAGTGCCGCCGCGACGATGACGATCTGCATCCGGGCTGAGGCTTCGGTCAGGCTGGCAAGTGCCACCACCCCAGCCATCCCCATTGGCAACACTGCCACGATCACCACCCCGAACCAGCCACCTGGCACCCGAAAGGGGCGCGGCATGTCGGGTTTGGTTTTGCGAAGGACAATCAGGCTGATAAATTCGAGTGACAGGCCAGCGGCATACAGCAAGATATCAATGACCACCAGTTTTCCAAATGAAAGCGCACAAAACAACGCCGTCATCCCGGCTGAAAGCAGAAGGGCAACCAGCGGCACATCTGATCGAAACGATGTTTTGGCCAGCACCGCCGGAAGCCAGCCATCACAGGCCATCCGATATGGAAGCCGTGATGTGTAGAGCAACTGGCTATTAAACAATGCCCAGCTTGAAACCAGTGCTGCCCCGGCAATCACAATCCCCAACCAGTTTCCACCCAGCATTTGACCAATCACCGGCCAGCCAGCAGATTCAGTCCACACGGTGGCATCGGTCGTCACCGCCAAACCAGCGAGAAGCGGCAAAATATACGCCACCACAATGAGCGGCAAGGCGATGGTCAGGGCGCGTGGATAGGCGCGCTGTGGACGATCAACCTCTCCGGCATAGGTTGAAACATTATCCCAGCCACAGTAATTCCACAGTACAACTGAAAATCCAATGCCAATGGTCTTTAAATCCACTGGTTGCGACCACCCGCTTTTGATTGCCGCCCAGGCGGTTCCAGTCGCGCCAGATTGAGAAAGACTGAGCAGGGTCAACAATCCAAAGGGAATCAGTACCAGCAAGATACTCATGAGCGCATTGTTGCCGACGGCACGCGCGCCAAGCAGGTTGACACCCAGCGCACATAAGACAACCACCAGCGCAATTCCCCAGCGAAGCCAAAAAACTGACCAGGTACAATCCCCATTTTCATCCAGGGCCAGAGCCGGCAGAAAAAATGCCAGATAATTCACAAACAGAACGGGATAAATCGCCATGTCCACAGCGGTATAACAAATGGTCCACCAGCCTTCCTGGACGCCCCAAAAGTCGCCTAAAGCGGTTCGGACCCAGTGGTAATACCCACCTTCCACCGGCATTGCGCCTGCCAGTTCGGCGACCATGAGCGCCGTGGGCAATCCCCATAACAACGGTGTGATCAGGACTAACACCATTGCCCATCCCGGATTCATTTCCTGCACCAGTGATTCAAGGCCGTATGCACCGCCTGAAACCGTGAAAAAAATCAAGCCCACCAACTGAAGCGTGGTGAGCTTTCGCGGGTGTTGTGATTCAGTTGTCATTTTTTAGCGTTCTTGACTACCTCCTGCCAGATTGGAATGAATTTTAAGGCGGGCAAGAATACAGGAAATTCAGTCTGAATCAAGAAATTCTTTGACCCACGGATGACAATTTCTTGAATGGGTTTTTCTGAAATTTCTTTCCGAACCCGGATTACTTGAGGCTGCGGCGAAACAGGTAGGAAACTTTCACAAAAAACGAACGCCGATTACGCTGAAATCCCGGCTCAAACTGGCCGTCAAACGGATTGAAGCCATTGCGATTGAGGTTGTCGTTGTATCCAACATAGAGCGCCGTGCCAGGGTTGGGCGTCCAGCCAAATAAAATTTGCTCGTTGAGGTTAGCAGCCAGGGTATTGTAATCAAGCCGAATTCTGGCAAAGACAAAGCGTGATAGCTGGTACTTTACCCGGAGTGAAAAAATGTGAGACCGAAAGGCCGCCTGCCGGGTGTCATCGCGGATCAACCGGTTGTAATTGTAATTGAGAATCACGTTGAAAGCTGAGGTCGGCTGCAACTCGGTTCGGCCTTCAAGGTTCACTCCCTTGCCAGCACCAGGATCCAGCGGTGCGTTTGGGTCGAGCAGGGCACCTGGACTGACTCGCGGAAATCGAGGGCCGCCGCCAAAATCAAAATCCAGGATTCCGGCATCATAGGTGATTGAAGTGCTGAAGTTGTACTTTCGGCTTGGGATTGTACCGGCATAGACGTACCCTGAATTTCGATGAGCTGCGCGTTCCGGGTCCGTTCCTGAAAAAGTACCCGGATGCGTGGCAGATCGCTTGGGGCCAAATTCTTCTTCAAAAATTCGCTCGTACCCGCGCTCGTATCCAAATCCGAAATAGGTCTGGCGTTGAAAATTCATCGTTGTTTCCAGGTAGGCCCCAAAGTATTGAGACCGGCCCAGGAAATCAAACCCTAAGTTTGTCCCGCCTCCCACCCGAACATTGACCAGCGTTTTCTTGGGGCGTTGTTCGCTGTTGTAATTAAAGTTGAGCGATTGTTGATTGGAATTGGTTCGCCGGGTAAATCCGACATTGGTTCGATACTCCTTAGACCGGCCCTGGGCCCGGTAGTCAAGGGTGAGGTATCGCCCTTTTTTCGAGAGTCCAATCGAATAGCCAATTCCGTTTCCCGTCCGGTAAATGTTGCTTCCCTGGTCAGCATCAAAAAAATACTGGCGGGAGGTCGTTCCCAAAACCTGAAAATTGAAGACAAACTGCTGTCCAATGCGAAACTTCCCGTCAAACCCAGCCAGATGATTGTGCCGCTCAATAAAGTTTGAGGTTGTGGCGAGAAACCCCAGATTGCTTTCTTTTCCGATATCGCGCTTGACCCGTACCACGCCGATGTATGAGTTTTTCCCCAGAAATCTCTCGATTCCTGGCCGGATCTCAGGGCTGTTGCGTTCTTCCTCGCTAAAGTTCCCCGGAGCATTATCGCTGGCCAGAAGCGCTCCAAAGAGGGTTCGGCCCTGTTTGCCAGACAACTTGATGGCAATATCCGGATCAACAATGGCTCGGGTGTTTACCGCTTGTAAGGGCGTGTCGAAAACATCAATATTTTCAAGAAAAAAGGGCCGGCGCTCGGGGAAAAAGATCGGGAACCGCTGGTTGGCAAGCAAGACCGGTTGATCGGCTTCGACATCAGCAAAATCGGGGTTGATGGCCACATCCAGCGTGACATTGGGCGTCACCCCATACTTCATCGTCAATCCGAGTTCACCGGTAACCGGTTTATTGACAAAGGGGTCACTGGCCGTCCGTTTCCCAGATTCGGAAACCGTCACCGTCGGAATAATATCCAGAATGTGCTCGGTTTCGATTCGCTCAAATCCGGTGATATGCGCTGCCTGATTCAGTGTTCCGGTGATATCACGTGAAATCGGCATCCAGGAATCCATTTCATCATTAAATCGGTCAATATTCCGATAGAGATGAAAGCCCCAATTTTTACTTTTACCGGATTGAAAGCGCAGTGACTTGAAGGGAATGGCGACTTCAACCACCCACCCATCCGATACAATCTGCCCCTTCGATTCCATGACAATATCAATGCTGTAGTCCGTATCCCCGCCGTTGGTCAAAATTCCGTCTTGCTGAATTCCAAATGGATTAAATCCAAGCACATAGGCCCGGCGTTGATCATTGAAGGTATCTAGAAATACCCGAATGTTGTCTTCGTTAAAAACCGTGTCCCGTTGTGCCACCGTCGCCCGAACTTTGTCTGGTTCATCGTAACAGTAAAACCCAAAGTATAAGTGTTTGGCGTCATACCCAACCCGAACAACGGTATCGCGCGACGGCGCGATATTATCTCCGGGGTTGATCTGGAAAAACCCTTTGAGCACTGCGGCATCGTTCCAAATTGGGTCGTCCAGTTTTCCATCAATCGCTGGAACTGATTCAAAAAACGGAATTCTCACTGGCTCGACTTTTTCAGGGGGAATCACGATGGTTCGGGTTGAGGTTTTGATAACGTTCCCCGTTGGTGAGGTGCCGCTATTGAGAATCGTAGGAATTTGAGCCGATATGCCGGTGGTCAAACCGAGTAAAAGAATGAAGCAGGCAACCATGTGTTTCAGAAATGGCATAAGGCTGTCTCAAGGAAAGTCTGATGAAGGGGATGTCGCCCGATTCCAGTGCTCACAACAATTGAACGCCATACACAGGAATCATTTGAAAGAAAGGAGTTTTGTCTTGGGTTGGGAGTATGACACAGGAAGGAGAGCAGGAAAACCTCCTTTTTATACTTCTCTTCAATCTCAAAACAACACCGCGACTCAGAAAAAGGTTTCACCTGATTGTCTCTGGGCGAGAGAGATTTTCTTCCTCCTGCCCGGCACACGTCACACCTGAAAGCGTTACTTCGGAACTTTTTTCTTTTTCTGGAAAGTTATGATTTTCCGGGTTCCCTTCGGACTGAGTCCCCCTGGTGATTCGACGAAAGTGTTAGAGTTCACAGGAATCAGGCCGGAATTTGCTTTTCTTTTTGCTGAAAATGGTTCATAACCCAGGCTTCTGAATTTCAGGGAAAAGTTTCCCCGAAATCAAGGACCGGCACATACATCAGCGAGGAATAAAGTATGATCGCTGAAAGAGCTAACCATCAAGGACTCAATCAGATGGGAAACTCATAACTCATACTTCAGGGTTCCTCTTATTCCCCCAATCACTCCTTTCCAATTCCAAATCCACTTCAAATGAATTATCAAAAACCACCTTTCACGAAAGAGAATGAACCAAACCGAAAACTCTCCTGGTATGAACTCAAGGAAATGCTGTTTCAGGCGATCAAAAAGCAATTTCGCTATGTGTCGCCCCCGGTCAAAAGCCAGATAAAACGGTTATCCCCGGCACAGTTGGAATCAGTACTGGATATTTTGCCCCAATTTTCTGACAGCCAATACCTGGAAACCCATCTGACCGAGGTCTTGAGCAAACCGACACCGGCCCGCAACCGGGATCGGTTTAACCCACCAGGACCATTACCGGAACGGCAATTCAACCGTGAAATCACACCGCCAGTTCAGCTTCCTCAACTTGATGAAGGCGTAGAGGAAACAGAACTCAAGGAAGCGGAGTCAGAGCCATTTCCAACCCGGGTTGTTGATGGACCAGTTGAGTTTCAATCAGCCAGTGAACCAGCGGAAGACTCGGTTGCCTTTTCCCCTGAACCACCAGTTCAACCCCTGCCAGTACCCGAGCCCGCTGAAAGTTACCAACCCTATACACAACGGCAACCAGTCAGACCCGTGGCCCCGCCCAGCCGGATGGCCCCGCCGCCACCGCCGCCACCGCCATCAGGCGTGACGCGGTCAGCCGTCCCCATTGTGATTGAAGGAACGCAGCTTGAACTGGTGCTTGAAATTGACCGATTCTCTGACGAAAAACAAAAACGCGGGGTGCGCTTTTCATTCTCAATGGATGAAACCCAGTTTCTGGTCGCCCAATTGTTGACCCATCGCCAGCACATTCACCCGCTCGAACCTCGCGTTGCCGAAGCAATTCGATCCTATTTTAACGAAGCTGAACAGGTACTTCAGGGAGCACTCCAGGGAGTTCAGAAACCAGCCGTGGCTCAACCAACCGCCGTACCTCAACCGGTTGAGGTTTCGGCTCCTGCCCCAGAGGTTGAACGGCTCGTTGAAGTCTCACCAGAGCCAGTCCCCCAGCCAGATCCGGTTCAGGTGGATGAACCGCTGGCATTGCCGGTGGTGGAGGCTGAATCCTCGGCTGCCAGCGCAGTTTCAGAAATTGATGAACCCCAACCTGGGAAACGCCACCGTCGAACCAATGAAGAACTCTCAGCAGCGGGAATTACCGTCAGTAAACGTACCCGGTTGACTTCGGAAAAAATTGATCTTGATTCATTGAAATTTGACCCGCGAATGGCTTCGATTCTGAGCATTGACCAGGCTCGACAGTTAAATATCGCCCCGGTGAGTTTCCTTGAAAATTCAACCGACGTCCTGGTCTTGTTTGTCGAACCAGAGGGGAAAGTTCGGATTTATACCTACTTTAACCGTGCCGCCAATCGGGCGGCCCTGGCTGCGCTGGTTGGGATTCGACCTGACAAACGCGAACAGGTAAAGATCCGCACCTTCCGAGTTTCACAAGACTTTTTAAATCAATTCCTTGATGGTGCGGCAACCGCCGAGCCGATAGCTGAGCCGGTCAAACCCAAACGTGGGCGACCAGCCGGATCCAAAAATAAACCCGCCTGAGGTTGACTCAGTAACCCAATTTTACAGGCCAGAGGACACCGGCGAGCCTTTGTTTTCGCCAACTCTGGCCTGTTTTTGTTTTTGCCTCTTCGGTTTTCTCTTAGATGCAAATCAGCAAAAACCAATGACTTGGTACCAGCTACCTGAGTGCATGAGGGGTGACAACCTGGCCCACTCTCTGAGGCGAGTGGAACCGGCAAATCTTATATTTCTAACGTTAGTCTGATCGAATACAAAATCTGACAGAAGTAGTAATAACTACAAAAAAAGAGAATAACAATAACTAAAATATAGTGATAAAAACCTTTTTATTAAAATTAAAATAATAAAAATAACCATTAAAAATCAAAAAAAAATATCGAAAGAGATTAAATCCAATTAGGTGTAATTTAAGATTAAGAAAATATAATATAATGAAGTATAATAATCTAACTTTTACCCGAAATAGTACCACCTGGCTCAAAGGTTGGTCCTGATCGGGTCAGGACACCCTCTCAGAAACAGGAAGTGACCAGGTTGTTGAGTTAAATATCACCAAAATCGAGCCTTTGTGGTGACGAAACGGACTTCCTTCTACTCTTTTATGTTCTTTATATCCTTTGATATGGACTCGATTCATCGCAGTTGTGACCAAACCTGAGGAGTTGACTGGTATTTTAGGGCGAAATTGAGGAAATGAAGATAGAGGTACTAATTTCATTTGTTGTCAGAAAGAAAAATATTAGTTAGTATATTAGATAAAGATTGAAATATTTACCTGATTAAAATAGTCTGATAAATATATTTAAATTAATTTTTATTATATAGATAATTTGAAAAAAATATGGTTGATATATAAGATATAAAGATATATTATTGAGAAATTAAATACTTGAAAATTGCACAGTAGAATTTGACATTGAGAATGCAGATCACATGGTTGATCCGGAAAATGAGCTGCTTTTCAGAAAATTATCTAGCTACACAATACATATATTGTTATAAATTTTCTGAGATATTATATTTGATAAGTATTTGATCTTTTTTGTATTTTTCGTAATTAGAATATCTGAAAATTTTCGATAAGATATTTATAGTGATTGGATTATGATCCATCACCATTCCTCTGGTGCGGGTATTGAAAGTTAACTGTGTCTGGGATGAGGTCCAATGAATGGGAAACCGCTGTACAGGTGTCAGGTTGCCTGCGATCTCCGTCAGGGCCTAAATTCGGGCGGCGGTTTCAACCACGCTTGCCACCGGGGGCCTCCAAACCAGCGGGAATACCATAAGGCGAGATTCCAGCAACCTTGCTGAGATTCATAACTGATTACACCACTGGTATACTTTGCTGGCTTGAATCCAGAGTTGAAAAAAAATGTCGCTCAATCCCAGGCTCCAAATGATATTTGTGAAATGGAAGGAGTAATCAATGGCTGTGTTACTTGGAAATATTTATCCGACCAGCCTGGTGCGTCGGTCAACCCTGATGACTCCGATTACCATCAGTGAGGCGCGTCAGTTATTGGAAACTGGTTTTACCTCGTACTGGGGGCATTCAAATACCATCCAGGCAGCTTCCGATCTATCAGCCCCACTGTTGAGCGACCCGCCATTATTTTGGATGAAGGAACAAAATTGCCGACCTTAGTACTACAACGAGGTTTTTATTCCCGCTGGTTGAGACGCTCCAAACGGCG
>CAZXCE010000397.1:0-7881 GCA_964639175.1 uncultured Clostridia bacterium | reverse complement strand
CCAAGAACCAAGAACCAAGAACCAAGAACCAAGAACTTTCTTCATTCTTCATTCTTCATTCTCAATTCTTCATTCTCAATTCTTTATGCGTATCTGGCTTTCAAAGCACACTGAGGTGCCAATTCGCGAGCAACTGACTGAACAGGTTATGTTTGGGATCATCAGTCAGGAATTGCAGCCCGGCCAGCGATTGCCCAGCATCAGGGAACTGGCCCGCCGGTTGCGCATTCATTCCAACACGGTCAATGCGGCATATCATGAACTGGCCCGTCGCGGATGGGTTGAATTTCGAAAGGGAAGTGGCGTCTATGTCCGGGCGCTCGCTGCTGAATCCCGCGAAACCGGCTCGCAAGCCGAACTTGACCAGCACATTGCCTCATTTTTGCGAATGCTCCACCGACGTGGCTTTTCACAGGCCGCCATCCAATCTCGCCTCCACTATCTGCTCGAACTCCAGCCGCCAGATCATTTTCTCATCCTCGAATCTGACCCGCATTTGCAGCAAATTCTCAAACAGGAACTGACTGATGCCACACAGTTTCCGGTTTTAGCCACTCCGCTTGAAACGGTAAAGTCAACGCCTCAGGTGTTGATTGGTGCCATTCCGGTGGCACTCTATAGCCGGGCTGAGTTGGTCCGACCATTGCTTCCGCCGCAAACCGAATGCACCTGGCTCCATCTTCGATCCATTCCCAAATCGCTGACTGCCTACCAGAAACCCGGTGAAGAGGCGTTGTTGTCAGTTGTGTCACACTGGCCGGAGTTTCTGAAATGGGGGCGAATGCTGCTGATTGCTGCTGGAATTGCACCAGATGCTGTGCACTGTGTGACTCCGACTGACCCTGATTGGGTGCGCAGCCTCCGGCATAGTTATCTGGTGATTACCGATGTGGTCACGGCACAGTTGCTGCCGGCAGGAACGCCGATTGCCATTTATCGAGTTATCGGAGACGAGTCCTTTGCTGAACTCCAGCACATGGTTGCGAGCCTGATCTCGGGCGAATGATTCCGATTTTTCCATCCGTACTCATTCCCATCCACAAACCCAGGTTCCTCACCGTCGGGTAATGTCACACTTCAGAAAAGTGTGATAGGGACAATCTCATCTCAGCACCAGCCGGTTTACTTTCTCGTCACACGATCCCAATCAACTCTCTCATTTGCTGTATCGGTAGTATCGGCGCGATATCGTCGCGGTGCGGAAAGCTGGTTTGTTTCTCTCAAGTGAATTCAGAGACTGCCTGATTGAGATCGTGCTCAACCCATTTTTCTTTCAGGACGCTATTCATCAGGTTCCCAAAATTCTTCCCAGGAGCTGCTTATGATTTTTTCACGCTGGTTTCTTTTGATCAGTTGTGGAGTGGTTTTTTCACTGGTGGGTCTGTGTGGCGGAGGGTCCTCGCCACCGATCAAACGCCAGCCCGAACGTCCAGAATCAGTCCAAAAACCGCCCAAACCGCCCAAACCCCTGAAAAGTTCTCCTGAGCCGCCCGCACTCCAAAATGAGGATCGGGTTGCTCTGACAACCTTCAAGTCACTCTGTATCCTATCAAAATCAGAGTATTTTACCCCCACCACGCTTGAAGCGGCCTTATTCAAACACAAGGAGTTTGTCGCCTGGGGGATTTCAGTGACCCGAAACCCGCAGGAAGCTGATGTGGTGATTGAAGTCAGTCGAAAGAAATTTACGACCCGGTTTGTATACAGCATTGTTGAGGTTCGAACCCGGCATGTGCTTGGAAGCGGCATGGTCAATTCAATTGGCGGTACCGTGGAAGGAAAAATTGCTGAGAATTTCATCAAGCTGCTCAAACCATATCGCTGAAGACCTGGATTCAGGGCTCAGGGTTGAAGACATTAGGCCTGGGGCTGAAGACTCGCAAGCTCAGGGCAAAGGAAGGGATAAGGGATGAAAGAAAACCACTTCTTGAGCCCAACTTCTTCAGCCCTCAGCCCCTGGCCTAATGTTTTCAGCCCGAATTCTTGCTGAGTCTTGCTTCAGCCGCCCTGGACAGGCTAGTATCTTCCTCACCGCTTTTCTTTCCAGGGAACTCACCAGTGCACCACACTGGCTTCAGCAGTCAACTTCAGCACACTCAATTTTTTCAGAAAACCAGTGAGGAGGAATCTGTCGTGATGGCACGCATTCGACCAGCATGGAGCAAATTGGGGTTTTTGGGTTTGGTATTGGGAATCTGCGCTGTGATATCCGGTCAGAGCGGGGCAAATTTAGTCGAGCCTTGTGTTGTGTTCGCCCAATCTGGTTGCCTTACAGCCGAGTCACCATCCGTTCCAGCGACGGTGATCTTGACCGTGAACTTTGCTGACCGGGTAATTTACAAAGTCCCGGTCAAAGAAATTGCCGGTGTCATCAATACTTTTGCTATGACGTCATCCACGCCAGGCGGTCCTCAGCCGAGCAACCTGGACGCTCAAACCGGCACCGTGCGGTTTCAACCATTTCAGCTTGGAAAATTTGATTTTGTGATTACGTCTTCCAACTGTTCTGGAAAAAGTTCAACTACGGCAGTGACGATGGAGGTCAAACCCAATCCTGCCCAGCCGGTGATTTTGGATCCAGTTTATTCAACCCGCGTCGGATTGATTATGGAAGAAATGATCAAGGAAGGCGATGCCGACCCCGTATTTTCCAAAATCCGTGAAGGCGCCACGCTGGTGGTCGTCCCACCCGGCGGCACCTTTCAGACCGGCGAGTCGTTCAAGTTGGAACTTCGGCGACCGAAAGGAAATGCCCCCCGAACGACAAAATGGCAGGTCCGCCTCCGTGATAATGTCAAAAGCACCCCGGGTGGACTCACGATTGATAAAGCTATCAAACAGAATGAAAATTTTTCAATCGTGGTGGTCAGCGATGGGATTCCCTCTGTCCCAGTACCCAGCAACGAAATTACATTTAAGAATCCGTAGTCGGCCCTCCTGTGTTCGGCTACTGGTATGACAAAAGCCGGCAGGTTTGAGCCAAACCTGCCGGCTTTAAATTTTAGGGCATCTTTTGCAAAAACAATTCCGTACGAGTGACACCTAATTTCAACCCATTCACCACAACTCAGTTATCACACCGTCGCCATCCTGTTCCATACATCAGCAAGTGAGGAGTCCAGTTTGACTATGAACCTGGTCATTGAACATCTTTCGAAAACCTATCCCAACGGCGTCAAGGCCCTCAACGACCTGTCGCTGACGATCAACCGTGGCATGTTTGGGCTGCTTGGCCCAAATGGTGCTGGAAAATCGAGTTTGATGCGTACCATTGCCACTCTGCAGGAAGCCGATGAAGGCCAGGTCCGGTTGGGCGAGATTGATGTGCTCAACGACAAAGACGCAGTTCGGCGGGTACTTGGCTATCTGCCACAGGAATTTGGGGTTTATCCGCGCATGAGTGCCGAGGCCATGCTCGATCACATTGCGATTTTGAAAGGAATCACCCGTCCCAAAGAACGCAAAGACGTGGTGGCCGCGCTGCTGCACCAGACCAATTTGTTTGATGTGCGCAAAAAACACCTTGGCGGCTATTCCGGCGGTATGAAGCAACGGTTTGGTATTGCTCAGGCGCTGCTTGGAAATCCAAAGTTGATCATTGTGGACGAACCCACCGCTGGCCTCGATCCAGCCGAACGAAACCGGTTTCTGGATTTACTGAGTGAAATCGGTGAAAACGTGATTGTGATTCTTTCAACCCACATCGTCGAAGACGTCAAAGAACTTTGCACCCAAATGGCCATTATCAACAAAGGCCGGGTCCTGCTTTCGGGGAATCCAGTCGAGACGATTGACTCCGTCCACGGAAAAATCTGGAAGAAATTCATCCATAAAAGCGAACTTGAAACTTTCCAACGTGAGTTTGACATCATTTCCACCCGCCTGGTCGCCGGGAAAACTGAAATCCATGTCTATGCTGACAGCCAGCCGGATCCTTCATTTCACCCGGCTGAAACTGATCTGGAAGACGTGTATTTCCACACGCTGAAAAACGGCACCACGGTTTGAAAAACCAGGGGTCATGGGTCAGGGTCAGGGTTGTGAAACTCGGATTGATGGCAGTCAGTTGTGTTAGTCGCCATAGAATGTGGTGGCCTGATTCAAAGTGAAGGCTCCAGTCGAGTTTACAAATCTGAACCCCGAAACCCTGAATCCCGAAACCCTGAACCCTTACTGGAAAGATTGTGCAGGTGGATATGTTTGCTGAGATTTTTCGCTTTGAAATGAATTACCGGTTTAAGCGCATTTCGACTTATATGTATTTCGGGCTGTGGTTTCTGATGGGGTTTTTGTATACCAGCACCGAAGGACTCAGTATTGGTGTCGGTGGGAAAGTTCTCAAAAATGGCCCCTATGGAATCAGTATGATGACGGCGGTGCTCGGTGCCTTTGGGGTCCTGATTACATCAGCCATTTTTGGCACGGCCATTCATCGGGATTTTGAACAAAATACTTATTCAACCCTGTTTACCACACCCCTCAACAAGCGCAGCTATTTGGGAGGCCGATTTTTGGCGTCCTATCTGGTGATGTTGCTGGTGTATGCTGGAATTCCGCTTGGAATGTTGATTGGAGGCTTGATGCCCTGGGCGGATAAAACCAAGCTCATGCCGGTGCATCTCGCCAATTATTTTCAGCCGTTCCTGGTGCTGGCTGTTCCCTCGATTTTTGTCACCGGCGCCCTTTTCTTTCTCGTCGGTGCTCTTTCCCGAAGCCTGCTGGCGGTGTATTTGCAAGGCGTGGTGTTTTTTGCCTTGTATTTGATTACGCTTCCGCTGATTCGGGAAATCGGAAACGACACGCTGCCCGGTCTGGCCGACCCGCTTGGCATCGTGGCCATCAATGTCATTACCAAATATTGGACCGTTGCTGAACGCAACAGCCAGTTACTGCCGATGACCGGGGTTTTGCTCTATAACCGGTTGATTTGGATGGGCGTTGGTGCTGCTGCCCTCGTTCTGGTCATGCGGCTTTTTACATTTTCTTCCGAAAAACTTTCCTTTTTTGGCGGTGGGAAGAAAAAAGCGAACCTTGATGAACCGGCGGTTCCAAAACCGGCGCATCTGCACTTACCCGTTGTCCAGCAGTTGTTTACTGGTTCAACCCGCTGGTTGCAATACCTGACCCTGACCCGGTTGAACTTTCTGAGCGTCGTCAAAGAAATCCCCTTTATGGCGATTGTGTTCATCGGCATGTTTATTCTGATGCTCAATGGCTCACAGGCAGGGAAGTTCTATGGAACGCAAGTCTTTCCAGTGACTTACATCATTATCGAGGTTATTCAAGGTGGATTTGGCCTGTTCTTTATCATTCTGGTCACGATGTATGCTGGTGAACTGGTTTGGAAAGAGCGCGGGGTCAAATTTGATCAGATTCACGATGCCCTCCCGCTCCCTGGGTTTCTGACTTACCTCAGCCAGTTGACAGCGTTAACACTGGTGTATTCGGTGTTGCTCCTGGCATTAACTCTGGTTGGAATGGGAATCCAGGTCTGGCATGGCTACTTTAAGTTTGAGCTGGTCCTGTACCTCAAAGAGGCTTTCCTGATTCAGCTCCCCTCATTGATTCAGGTCACCGCTGTGGCTTTGCTGGCCCAAACGGTACTCAAGAATAAGTTTCTGGGTCACGCGGTGGTGATTTTGTTCTTTATGTCGCTTGGGTTTATTGGCGAATTTGGCCTGGAGCACAAACTCTATCGCTATAGCAGCAATGCCTCTTATGTCTATTCGGATATGAATGGGTTTGGCCATTTTGCCAAACCGATGCTCTGGTTTACGGTGTACTGGACCGCCTGTGCCGGACTGCTGGCGGTGCTCACGGTATTGCTCTCGGTCAAAGGGGTTGATACAAGCTGGAAAGCACGGGTTCAAAATGCCCGCCAGAATTTGCGCTTCCCGTTGACGGCAATTCTGGGAGTGCTGGTGGTGACATTTGTTGGAAGCGGGGTATATATTTTTTATAACACCAATATTCTGAATAAATACCGTACTTCTGACGATACCAAAGCGGCGGTGAAGGAATATGAAAAACTCTACAAAAAGTATGAGAAAATTCCTCAACCCCGGATCACCGCCGTCAACCTCAATGTTGATCTGTTTCCCGAAACCCGCGAGTTTCGAGCCAAAGGCAGTTATGTCCTTGAAAACAAAACCAAGACGGACATTACTGCCATCCACATTACGGATCAGTCTGACACGATCAAGAATTTGAATTTCTCCCGCCAGGTCAAAGAAACGCTCAAGGACATAGATCACAGCTACCGGATTTATGAACTTCCCACGCCGCTCAAACCAGGTGAACACATGGAACTGGCGTTTGAGGTTGAAGAGAAAAACCCCGGCTTTCGCAACAGCGGGGAAAACAATTCGATTGTTGAAAACGGCACATTTTTCAATAGTTCGTATTTTCCAAAAATCGGCTATCAGCCGGATGCGGAAATGCGAGATGAAGATGAGCGCAAAAAACTGAGCCTGCCACCACGACCTGGAATGGCACCCCCTGACAACCTTGACGCCCGGATGAACACCTACATTGCCAATGATGCTGATTGGACGACCTTTAACGCCACGGTCAGCACTTCTCCCGATCAGATTGCGATTGCACCGGGGTACCTGCAACGTGAATGGCTCGAAAATGGCCGGCGGCATTTTGAATATAAAATGGAGGCCAAAGTTCTCCACTTTTTTGCTGTCCTGTCTGGCCGCTATCAGGTCAAGCGGGATCGCTGGAACGATGTCAACATCGAGGTTTACTATCACCCGGCGCATGCCTATAACCTGGACCGGATGATCCAGTCGGTCAAAAAGTCACTGGATTACTACACCGTCAATTTCGGACCGTACCAGCACAAACAGTTCCGGATTATTGAATTTCCGCGCTATGCCTCGTTTGCTCAATCATTTCCAAACACGATTCCATATTCAGAAAGCATTGGGTTTATCGCCCGCGTGGTCAAAGACGATGACATAGATTACCCGTTTTATGTGACTGCTCACGAACTGGCGCATCAGTGGTGGGCACATCAGGTCATCGGCGGCAATGTCCAGGGTTCGACGCTTCTGGCTGAAACGCTGTCGCAGTATTCGGCGCTGATGGTGATGGAAAAAGAATATGGAAAAGAAAAAATGCGGAAGTTCCTCAAGTATGAACTGGACCGCTATCTGCGTGGACGCACGGCAGAACGTAAAAACGAACCGGCACTGGCCTATGTCGAAGCGGAAAGTTATGTCTACTATCAGAAGGGCAGTCTGGTGATGTATGCCCTCAAGGACTACATTGGCGAAGACAAGGTCAATGCGGCGCTCAAGAAATTCATCAAGGAATGTGGTTTCCAGAATCCGCCGTTTACCAATTCGCTGGAGTTTCTCAAGTACATTCGCGAAGTCACGCCACCGGAAATGCAGTATTTGATTACCGATCTCTTTGAAACCATTACCTTGTTTGAAAATCGGGCGATTGAAACCAGCTACAGCAAAACCCCGGATGGCAAATACCTGGTCAAGCTCAAGGTTGACGCCAAGAAACTGCGGGCAGATGGGTCAGGCGACGAAAAGGAAATTGCCATCAATGATTTGATTGATATCGGCGTGTTTGCAGGAGACAAGAAGAAAGAAAAAGTTCTTCACCTCCAGAAATACCGAATTGACAAGTCTCAGATGGAATTTGAAATCACCGTGGACGAAGAACCCGCCCGGGCTGGAATTGACCCCTACAACAAGTTGATTGACCGCAATTCAGACGATAACGTGATTGAGGTCAGTCAGAAGTCCCAGTTGGGCAAGCCGGTAGGAATCAAAATCCAATCAGGCGACCAGCCAAATCCTGGTGAGTCTGGTCGGATAGGAGCAGCCCATTGCTGGACCGCCCCCTCCTCAGAACCCA
>CAZXCE010000396.1:0-7912 GCA_964639175.1 uncultured Clostridia bacterium | reverse complement strand
AAAATCGTCCTTCTGTCCCACGAGCGGCAAATTCCCATTCTTCTTCAGTTGGCAGACGGAACGGGGTGCTTTCCTTTTTGGCACGCCATTCGCAGTAAGCCACTGCATCATTCCAGGAAACATTGACGACTGGGTATTTGTCTTCACCAGGACCAAACTTTCCATTCTTCCATCCACCTGGAGCCTTGTATCCAGTCGCCTTGATGAATTCATAGTACTCCGCGTTGGAAACTTCATATTTAGAAAGGTAAAATGGTTTAACTGTCACTTCATGGGCTGGCACCTCGTCTGGGGCAATTGGATTATTTTCCTTATCAAAATCAGCCTGGTTAGAGCCCATCTTGAACGTCCCACCTGGAATCAGCACAAATTCCTTCAACGGGCTGTTTTCCGCTGCTTTTTTGGCTTCTTCCTCTTTGCGGAGTCGGTCAGCCTCGGCCTGGAGGCGCTTTTCTTCCTGAACTTTCTGGTTCCAGATCACACCGCCAACACCACCGCCGCCGATCACCAGGAAGGCAATCACGGCATAGACGAGCCATGGTTTTTTCTGGGCATCGGCTGGACCTTCTGACCCAAAGGCTTTGGTGGGGCCACCCATTTTGCTCAAGGGAAGCGTGCCGCCGGCTGTCTTATTGCCTTTATTCTCTGACGTTTCCATCTTGGAGTAATCCACCGGCGCCGAGCCGGCCAGCAACTCCATATGCACCGTGGATTGCAGGTTGGCCGCCTTCACCAGCGCCTGAGCAAAGTCTTTGACCGACGGATAGCGGTCCTTCGGCGCTTTGGCCATTGCTTTGTAGATCACATCCGAAACGGCTTCGGGAATATGCGGTGCCACCTCGGAAAGCTTCGGAATCGGAGAATTGATCTGTTTGAGCGCGACGCTGAATGGATTATCGGCGTCATAGGGCACCTGGCCTGAAAGCATTTCAAACACCACTACGGCCAGCGAATACAAATCTGACCGACCATCCACGCCCTGGCCCTGGCACTGTTCGGGCGACATATAGCGCGGCGTACCGATCATCATGCCTTCGCGGGTCAGGTCGCTCCCGGCGTGCGTGGCAGTGGCGTGAACCTTGGCGATTCCAAAGTCCAGCACCTTGATCGTCTCCATGTCCTCCTGGATTTGATAGAAGATATTGTCTGGCTTCAAGTCGCGGTGGGTGATGCCTTTGCGGTGCATGTACTCCAGCACGTAGCACACCTTCTCGGCAAAATGGACCGTTTCGGCCAGTGGAATCCGCCCACGTCGGAAGATTCGTTCCCGGAGCGATTCACCTTCCAGGAATTCCATCACGATGTAGCAAATCCCATCTTCAACGCCGGTATCAATCACCTGGACCGCGTTGGGGTGCGAGACTTTGGCCGTGGCCTGGGCTTCGCGCTGAAACCGGGCGATGGCTTCGGCGTCTTCATTCATATTGCCGATCAGGAACTTGATGGCTACCATCTTGTCCAGACCTTCGTGGTGCGCCTGATAGACTTTGCCCATCCCGCCCGCGCCAAGCAGTTTGATAATTCGGTATCGTTTCTGGAAATAATCGCCAATTGACAGACCGTCTTTGGATTGAACCGCTCTGGTTGCTGATCCAACCGGCGTGGTCGGGGTACTGCCGCCAGCTATCGTGGCATTGATGGTCTCGGCATTGCTGATGACGCCGGAGCCACCCATCAGTGTCGAATCAAACCGCTCACCCGTCATACTTGATCCAGTGGCAATGGTCTCGTCCATCGAACCGGGCCCGGCCTGGGCTGATCCAGTCGCAATCGTGACATCAACCGGCATCGGATTGGGTTTATTGACCGCGCCAGTGGTAATGGTTGCCATCACGGTTGGGGCATTGTGGTCGGCCTGATGAAAAGCTGCTGTCTGGTCAATGTTGGGCCGGGTTGGTTTACCGGATGAAACATATTGGGTGACATCGGCATTCTCAGCCGCTGCCGTTGGGTTCAGCGGGGCAGACCCCATCTGGACAGTTTCATCCGCCCCCACGGGTGGCTTTTTCGGATCTGACGGTTTTGACATAAGACGTTTCTCCAAACACTGACCGACACTTCACGCTTTGAACAGCACAAAGATCGGCGGATTGGTGGTGGCAGCACAGTAAGGAAGTTGGTTGAACAACGATTTCGAGAAGATCAATGAATGAAGCTCAAAAGTATAGTGCCGGCACCCTGAAAAACCAAGCTCAAAACCGGCAGGCACTTAGGTGAATGAAGCGTCAGTACCACCTGCCTCAGCGGGTGGGTTTGAAATGAAGCATGAAGTATGAAGAAAAATGTAACTCTCTATTTTTCATAGAGATCAGAGTTGATTGAAGAGAATCAATCCAAAATGACCGTGACACCTTCATTTGATGTTCCAGACCAGCGGATGCGTATCCTGGTTTTGACCAGCTCTTTTCCAAGCCATGAATTTCCCTCAACCTGTCGGTTTGTGGCGGAATGGGCAGCCAGCCTGAGCCAGTTTGCCGACGTGACGGTTCTGGCTCCGCCAGGGGCTGTCCTGCCCGATGATTTATCAACTTCAGGTGTGCAGGTGCACTGTTTTGCCCACGTACCCAAACCATGGAAGCCACAGTTACGAGCCGATACTGATTTGCGTCGGATGCTGGAGACCAAATTGACTGCCTGGGTTGAACTCCTCCCGTTTCATCGTGAATTTTATCGTCAGGCGCTCTGTCTGGCGGCACAAGCTGATGTCGTTTGTTCACACTGGTTGGTTCCCACCGCCGTGATTGGCCATGCCGTTTCCCAAAAACGCAGCCTGCCCCACGTGATGATTGAACATTCCGGCGGGCTGCGGTTGCTCAATCAAATTCCCGGCGGGGTATCTCTTTTGAAGCGGATGATTGACCGGTCAGCCGCCTGTATCACTGTGAGCCAGGAATTAAAAACCACACTTGTGGAGCGTCTCCCCCAGGTAGCAGAAAAAACCTTTGTGTTGCCGATGGGGGTGGCGGACGACGCGCTGGCTGCCCGTGACTGGTCAAAAGCGGAGCTTCGGACGGCCCTGGGTTTGTCCCACTCGGGGCTGGTGTTGTTATTTTTAGGGAGACACGTTGAAATTAAAGGACTTCCCGTGGTGTTGAAAGCTTTAGAAAATCAACCCAATGTACAGTTGATTGTCGCTGGCGATGGTCCGTGCCGAACTCAATGGGAACAGGAAGCCCTCAGACAAAAGGTTACGGCTACTTTTATTGGGGAAGTCAGTGGTGCGGAAAAATGGCGCTGGCTGGCCGCTGCCGATTTAATGGTTGTGCCGTCACTCGAACTCAAAGGTGGGCGAACCGAAGGCACGCCGGTGGTGTGCCTTGAAGCGCTGACCGTCGGAACACCCGTGATGGCTGCCGCCGTCGGAGGCATTCCCGAACATATTCAAACTGGAACCAATGGCTGGCTGCTTCCGGCTGGCGATGTTGCTGCCTGGCGAGCGCAAATCAACCGGCTGGTGACTGATCCGGCCCATCTGGAGGAGGTCAGTCGTGTGACCAGACATCAGCCAGCACCTCACGTCTGGTCACACCGGGGAAGAGAATTCGCAGAAATATTGATTCGGTAGGGGCGGACACATTGGTCCGCCCTTTTTCTGGGCGGACACATTGGTCCGCCCCTACCGGGGCGATACCGTAAATGACGGCACGCTCCCGCCACCGGCTGAAACATTGATGACGGCGTCGGTTGAAGTCCGGGTCACGGCCCCACAGGTCACACCGCCCAGATAAAACGGGTTGACGTTAAATTTCATTTCACGAAATTCAAACCCATCTCCGACGCGCACGGGAAACGGTTCAACCGGAGTTGCCACGCGTTCTTGCACGACCCATCGTGTCTGGCTGATGGCGGCGTGAACGGCGGATTCCCAGACGCTTTGCTCGACTTCGGTGCCGACGTAGACATCCTTCCCGCCGTAGGAATCAGCCGGTTTGAGGACAAACTGCTCGCGGTTGGCGGCGATAAATTCTCCGAGTTCAATTTCCTGACCATGAAAATCGGTTTTGGTGGCTGACACGTGGCGTGTCCAGGGCAGGTAGCGATCCAGGGCAAGGCGTTCGTCGGCTGATAAATGACCCAGGTGCGACGGATCAGTCAAAAATTCCATAAAGGCTTTGTTTTCACTGATTCGACAGCGGAAGGTGTTGATAAAACAGGCGGCGTGGGTGCGGTAGGCATCAACGAAGTCACGGCATTCGTCAAATTTTTCGAGCAACTCGCTCGTCACCACCCGGCGATACACCAGATCAATCCGGAAATCCTGGTGATAGAGCTTCCCGTCGCGCATTTCCACCGCTCGCGGATCACAAATGATCGTCCGATAGCCCGACTGCTCAAAAAATGCCTGCAAAATCTGAAAATCAGCCGATGTGCGGACGTCCTGCCAGTCCACAATCGCAATCTGGGGATGTTCAGAGCCGCCCCAGACTTTGTAGGTGTCAAGCAAGGCTTTGAGCAACTGTGGACGAGCGTCTTCAGCCGCGACACTGTAGCGGGTCTGGAATTCCTCCATAATCGGCAATTCGAGAAAACTTTGGGCCATCAACGCCGAATAGCCGATTCCTGCCGGGGCGTCATTGTTGAATTCCAGAAACTTGATGTCATCGTCGCCAGCGCCAAGAAACGCATCGAGCCGCGACCAGATCACGCGTTCGCGGTACCCTGGCTCAACCCGGAGCAGAATCCGTTCATTTTCACTCACAAACAGCGCGTCATAGAGCTTTTCAGCATCGCCGCCAAACAGACCAAGTTCGGCTTTGAGCGAAGCTTCAAGCACGGTATGCGCTGCATTTTCAAGATTTTGCCGCACAACCGATGACATCATATGTGGGCGCAGGTGAAACGGAGACGGCTTTCCGGCAAAGGTAATGTTGCGCTCGATGAATTTTTGCTCAAGCAGATCACATTGCCTGAGCGCTGATTGTGGGTCGTTTTGAATGAGCTGGTGATAGTAATTGATGGCTGTCAACATAGGTTTTATTCCAAAAGGATTACGGCTGGTTTGTAATCGTCACTTTGTGTCAGGTGATAGTGAAGTAATTCAAAAAAATAAGCTTACCGAACTATTGACTGCTGACGACTGACTACAAACTTGTATTTAAGGAGAGAGTTCGTCGGCTTCGAAATAAATTTCCGTTCGGATGGCAAGTTGTCCGGCGAGTGCGGCCTTGCTGGTCTGAAGCCGGATTGGGCCGTGAAAGCCCTCAGCGAGTTTGCTCGCCGTCGCATCAGATCGGTCAGAAATGGAGAGAATCGGACACTGGCGCAAGTCAGCTTCTGAAATTTTTGGGGTGAGCGACCGAACCGCCAGTATCTGGTCAAAGTCAGGCGGTTTGGAAATGAAATGGGCCAGGAACTGTTCGCTGGTCGTTCCAAACATCAGGTATTGCAACTGGTTGGGCCTGGCCGCTTGCGGATCAAACTTTCGAAAATGAACCACGCGTGAGACCTGAACCGTGAGGTTTTTCAAAATCGGCTCGCCACCGCGCTCAAAGTGTCCACGATAGAGCGTGCCTTGAAACTCTGTCCGATGCGGTACATCTGAAACCGGTCCCGCCAGTGTCGGGAGCACAAATTTTTCAGGTTCCAGCGTGTAGAGTCGGGTTTTGGTTTGCTTGCGGTCTTTCCGGTAAATCTGGGTGGCGTTTTGGGTTGCGTGACGGAACGTAGCTTGCAGAATGACCTGATAATCGTGGGGCGAATTGTACGTGGCGGTTTTAAAGAGCGGCAGGTGTGAGAGGAAAATGGTCTTTTCACCCATAACTACCATGCCATGCACCGCCGGGTGGTCGCCTGAATGCTGGTGCTGCGCACCAGACGCGGTGTACTTCCTGTCAGGTAGACCCGATCCAAGGGCTGCCAGCACGCCGGTTTGAAGGAAAATTCGGCGGGAAAATTTCATACCTCAATGATTTTGGGATTTAGATGTTGAAGTGGTAAAGGCATCGAGCACGCGGTGCATCAACCTCACGCTGGTTTCAAAGTGATGACCATCTGTCAGGATCACGTCTCGGGTCTGAACAAACGGGCCATCCGTCAGGTCATCGGCTTCGTGATCAAGCATCCGAGTCACGCTTTCAACGGTTGATTCCAGATGAAACTGGAGGCCCAGCACATGGCGCCCAAAACTGAATGCCTGATGCTGGCAGGCTTCGCTCTGTGCCAGATGAACTGCCCCCGGAGGTAGTTCAAACGTGTCGCCATGCCAGTGAAACGCGGGAAAGGTGGCTGGAAATCCAGCCAGAACTGGCGACTGGCTTCCTTCAGTTGTCAGTGAAACTGGAAACCAGCCGATTTCTTTGTGGACATTGGGCAACACCCTGGCTCCGAGCACGCTGGCGATCAATTGCGAGCCAAGACAAATGCCAAGCACACGTTTTCCAGCCTGGATGGCCTGTGCAATCAATCGCTTTTCACCCGCGAGCCAGGGAAAGAGATGTTCGTCATCCACGTTCATCGGGCCACCCAGGACAACCAGCACATCAAGGTCGGAAACATCGGGAAATGTGGTGTTCTGATACAGGTGCGTGATTGAAACTTCGTGGCCCCGAGCCTGTGCCCAGTCAGCAATGCTGGCCAGGTCTTCAAATGGAACGTGTTGCAACGAATGGATTTTCATAATCCGAGATTGATATTTTTCTCAGCGAGATCACCGATGGTCGGCAGTTTGGTCATTTCACCACCATAGGCTTTGATCATCAGGTAAATGGTGGCGCCAAATTGCACAACCAGCAACAGCAGGCTCAACGGAATAGAGGCAATCGCCGCAATAACGTTAATCACCGGAATAAGCCCTAAAATGGTAAACAAAACTGAGAAACCAATTCCAAGCACAAAGAAAACCCCATGCAGGAACAGAGATTGGACGGCATGAAACCGAACAAAACGATTGTTTTTCTCAGTAAAAATAAACGCCAGTGAGGCGATCAAGCCGATACAGCAGGGGGCATACGCCAGCAAACCTGCCACGCGGGGATCGAGCCCAAAAGGACCTGGGCCGCTCTGGTTCGATTGTTGCGGTGGCTGATATGGGTATTGTGATTGTTGCTGCTGTTGCTGATAAGGGTCATAAGGTGGGTAGTTCGACATTCGGGCAGAATCCTCCGTTTGAAAAGGGGTTAACCGTGTGAATATCCTGATTCAAAAACGTGTTTAAAAGTGAGTGTCAACAAAGCTGTGAGGAGAAGTGATATTGAACTATTCCTGGATTGCAAAACATTTGTCAAATCCACAGAAGGCTTGAGTTCCGAAAAGCATCCTGTGGTACTCTGCAGACAACTGATTCAATCACTTTACTTTACAATTTACAATTTGGAGCTTCCTCAATGAAATTTCTGTCTCATTCAGCCAAACTTTTTTTCATCGCGGCGCTTGCCTTTTTCCTTCCAACTGTGTTCCTGACCATGCCCAACACAACCGATCCAGTGCAGGCGGCCCAGGCCAAAGCGGCACCGGCTTTTTCTCTGGACAACGTCAATGGCGGCAAAGTGTCACTGGCCAGCTATCGTGGCAAAGTGGTGGTGCTCAATTTCTGGGCAACCTGGTGCGGCCCATGTATTGCTGAATTACCTGATTTCAACGCCATTAGCAGCGAGTTGGGGCCCAAAGGCGTGCAGGTAATCGGTCTTTCGATTGATGGCGGGCCAGACGTCGTCAAGACATTTCTCCAAAAGAAACCATTGAACTATGTGGTAGCCATGAGTACCGGCAAAGTTTCATCAAGCTATGGCGTGACTGGTTCTATTCCTCAGACGTTTATCATTGACCGCAAAGGCAAACTCCGGAAGTCGTACACCACACGCATCAACAAACAGCAGGTGGTCGCTGACATCAATGCGTTGCTGGCCGAAAAGTAAGACCATTTCGGGTTCCGGGTTCCGGGTTCCGGGTTCCGGGTTCCGGGTTCCGGGTTCCG
>CAZXCE010000395.1:0-7922 GCA_964639175.1 uncultured Clostridia bacterium | reverse complement strand
CGTCCAATTACCGATCCGCTTGAAGCCTTTACCACCAATCTGATTGATCGAGCCGCGCAGGGGAAAATTGACCCGCTGATTGGCCGCAAGACCGAGGTGGATCGAACGATTCAGGTTTTGTGCCGTCGCCGGAAAAACAACCCGGTCTATGTTGGTGATCCTGGTGTTGGAAAAACCGCGATTGCCGAAGGTCTGGCACTCAAGATTTACCGTGGTGAAGTCCCGGAGACGCTTCGGTCAGCCGAAATGTATATGCTTGACCTTGGCGCAATGCTGGCAGGCACGAAATATCGCGGTGAATTTGAACAGCGGTTCAAAGCCGTTATCAATGCGCTCAAGAAAAAACCGGGCGCGATTATGGTGATTGACGAAATCCACACCATCGTCGGGGCGGGTGCGGTGAGCGGCGGCACGATGGATGCCTCCAATATGCTGAAACCTGTGCTGGCAACCGGTGAATTACGCTGCATTGGTTCGACGACCTATCCGGAATACAAGGCGTCATTTGAACGGGATCGGGCGCTGGGCCGACGGTTCCAGAAGATTGACGTGGTTGAACCGACAATTGATGAAACGATCCAGATTCTTCAGGGCTTACAGACCTATTATGAAGCCCATCACGGCATTACCTATACCGCCGGCGCGATTGAAGCTGCCGCCAAACTGGCCGCCAAATACATCAACGACCGGTGCCTGCCTGACAAAGCCATTGACGTGATTGACGAAGCCGGGGCCTCGCTCAAGCTCCTTGACGAAGAGACCCGACCATCTGAAATCGGCATTTTTGAAATCGAGCAGGTGATAGCCCGGATGGCGCGGATTCCTCCCAAAACAGTCTCGGTTTCCGATAAAGACCGCCTGAAACAGCTTGAAAAAGAATTGAGATCAGTAATTTACGGCCAGGATGCCGCCATCAGCCGGCTGGTCAAAACGATTATGTTGTCACGGGCCGGGTTAGGGCATCCAGACAAGCCGATTGGTTCTTTTCTCTTTTCCGGTCCGACGGGGGTTGGAAAAACCGAACTCGCCAAACAACTGGCCAATGCACTTGGCGTGGCGTTCCTGCGCTTTGATATGAGCGAATATTCCGAAAAGCACACCGTTTCGCGGTTGATCGGAGCGCCTCCGGGATATGTCGGGTTTGATCAGGGCGGATTGTTGACCGATCAGGTCAATAAACACCCCTATTCGGTTATCGTGCTGGATGAAATCGAAAAAGCGCATCCGGATTTGTTCAATATTCTGCTCCAGGTGATGGACCACGCGACGTTGACCGACAACAACGGCAAAAAAGCTGATTTCCGGAATGTCATTTTGATTATGACGACCAATGCCGGGGCGCGGGATATGACGGCGGAATCCATCGGGTTCCGGGAAAGCGCCACCATCCGCGACAAGAGCAAGGACGCGATTGAAAAAACCTTCAGCCCGGAATTCCGCAACCGGCTCGATGCCTGGGTGGTCTTTGGGCAATTGAGTCTGGACGTGATTGAACAGGTGGTTGACAAATTTGTCCGCGAACTGGGCACCCAGCTCAAGGAAAAGAACGTCACCATCGAACTCACCGAACCAGCCCGACTCTGGCTGGCAACCAAAGGCTATGACAAGCTCTTCGGCGCGCGTCCGATGGGCCGATTGATTCAAGCGAAACTCAAGGAACCGCTGGCGGAGAAAATCCTCTTTGGCGAACTCGAACAGGGAGGCCGTGCCGTGGTGACGGTTGTGGACGACGAAATCGTCATTGAAGGTCATCCGCTCGAACCGGCCTCAACCGTGAGCGTCGAAAAGGAATCGGTCACAACCTAGTGTTTTTTGTTCAGAGTCCCGCCTTCAGGCGGTAACTGATTGATTTATCAAAGACGAATTTTGAGTCTAAACACAAAGAACCGTCAGCAGAAAGTGTTCTTTGTGTTTTTTATTGAGCCGAACTGAATCTTACCTGATAGAAAATCTAAAAACCTCAAATCGTAGAAGACAACGCCATGCCGATGGATCCTGAGATTTACATCATTGCTGGGCCAAATGGCGCTGGAAAATCAACCCTGGCTCCGTATTTACTCAAAGACAGATTACACCTCAAATCCTATGTCAATGCTGATCTGATTGCGCTTGGACTTTCCGCGTATTCGCCTGAAACTGTTGCTCTTGAAGCCGGAAGGATTATGTTGCGGCGGCTTGATGAGTTAGGAAAGCAGCACCAGTCATTTGGTTTTGAAACGACATTGGCATCACGAAGCTATGCCCTCCGGCTTCAGCCGTGGAAAGCAGCCGGGTACTCTATTCACCTGGTGTTTCTGTGGTTGCAATCTGAAGAAATGGCGATTGAACGAGTCCGGTTACGTGTCCAGGCAGGCGGGCATCACATAGACGAAGCAACAATTCGAAGGCGTTACAATCGAGGAGTAATCAACTTTCATTCGCTCTATCAGTTGTTAGCAAATCGCTGGGTTGTGCTTGATAATTCGGTTTCAAGCTATCCTCAAATCATAGCAACTGGTGAAGCCGCATCTGCCCCAATCATCTACAATCTGAAATCAGGGCAAACGTTTGGGCAGCCAGGAGGGAACAATGAACAAAATCGAGTATGAATTTGATAAAATTGATTTCGAGGCTGTGATGCGGGAGGCGGTTGCCGATGCCATGAAGCTCCACCAATTGTACGGAAGGTTGATTCCAACACTTGAAAACGGTCAAATTCAATATGTGATGCCTGAGGAGATTCTACGCCAAATGAACGAGGCAAATGAGAAAGACGAAGCTCAGTCCTGACTTTCCAGTTTCTGATTTTTCGGTGAGTTTTGATCAACAGGTGATTTAAGTTGGGTTACCACTGAAGCGTAAAGGGTGCTGACCAAATGATCATCCCTTCTTCCATGGTCGGTACTCTGCATATACCGCCCTTGATCTGAGGGGACGGATTGCTCAAAAAAACTCTGATCCCGATTCGATGTGTTCCCTGGCTCAAAAATGGATAAATCTCAAATGCCGACCTGGAACCTGGTTTCACTTCAATTAGTTGAGTTGATTCCGGACAACACCACCGGAGAGGGATGTCAGTCCAATGGTCCTTGACCAAATTTTGAACTGAATATTCTTGGGAGTCTGTGTTTTTATAAAACCAAATTGAGTGAGGGGTATCGTTACAAATCGAGTAGCCAATTCGTGGAGATCCAACTGTTCCCCCGAAGTGAGAAAATTCAAGCCGAAGGGGTAGTTTTACTCTCTGTTGTTGACAAGAAGGCGGCGCTTTTAATACGCCATCAAAGATTGCCTCACTCCCCACCCCAACTCCAAAAGCCAGAGCAAACACCAGCATCCGCAAAAGAATTGATTTCAGCATTGAGGTGACTCCGGTCAGTTTTTACTGGAAATGTGATCAAGGGGAGGTTCAAGCGTAACTTGGTGCTGGATTCTAAATGGCCGTGTCCAGATTATAAATCCTGGGTAATCAGAGAAATCAGGTGGCTCCCTGAGTCCTTCAACAGGAAGCTTTGGACGCTCCCAGAAGATTTGAATTCCAATTCGTTGACGTAAAGGGCGCCAATCTGGCCCCATGTCAAATACAAGGCTTGAATTTGGTGTGATTTCAATTGGTTGGCCTGAATTGGGGTAAATACAACAGAGCCAGGTACCAATCCATTGATTGTTAATCCATTCTTGTCTTCCAAAAAATGGTCTGCCTGCATCACCGATAACCCAAATTGAATTGCGGCTTTGATTGTAGAGTGAATAACGAATGAGTGGGAGCGGATATGAAGAATCTCCCATTACACTTTCAACTTTGAGCGTAATTGGCGGTTCAATGCTCTTATATTCTTGGATAGATGGTGGTTCCCACCGTCTTCCAAAAATAGCACTGCTTCCGATACCCACCCCAAAAGCCAGCGCAAAGACCAGCATCCGCAAAAGAATTGATTTGAGCATTGAAGAATCTCCTGTGTCTGGGTTTTCATGTGAGACACCGTTGATCTTCAAATGTTCCCGTTGCTTTGTTTTAGTTTTATGGAAAGGGCAGTTTATGTCAGCCAATCGAGGGCGGTACTACACACTGGAAGAGTATTTCGCGGTGGAACGAGTCGGAAATGCCCGGTACGAATACTGGGATGGCGACATCGTCAACCTGGATCAAGTGATACAATAACCAGGTGATTTCTTCAGCCCAAAGTTTTCAGCCCTCACCCTTTCCGAAAACCCCGAACCCTGAATCCCGAACCCTGAACCCCAATTGATATGGTTTCCCTCTCGCCCAACAACCTGCTGGTCATTTTCGATCTGGACGAAACCCTGGTTTTCACCCGAATGGTCCGCCTGTATTCGATTTATAATGATCCAGGAGATTTTCAGATTGATTTGGGAGATGTGGTTTTTGACGTGTTTGTCCGTCCTGGAGCGCGGAAGTTGATTGCCTATTGCCAGGAATGGTTTCAGGTCGGAGTCTGGTCGAGTGCGAAAGAAGATTACGTTCAGGCGCTCGTCGCACAACTTTTTGATCTGGAGAAGGTTGCCTTTATCCGGCACCGGGACCATTGTGTCATGGTGGTTGAAGATGACACCTTTGGCAGCGGGCCAGTCAAAGACCTTCGCAGCCTTGGTCATCCAATGGATCAACTGGTCATTGTGGATGACGATCCGGCAACGGCCCGCTGCAATTTAGCCAATCTGATACAGGTAACTGGTTTTCGTGACAACCCACAGGGAAGCGACCTGTTTCAGGTGCTCGAAGAACTGAAAAGGCGGACCAGCCATGCCTGACGATCAAATTGAGATTGAAGAACTCGCCGACCTGATTGTGAAATGTGCCCACGAGCAACACGGGCAGCTTCAAAAACCGGTCCTCACCTTGTATGGCTGGGGGTGGATTCCAACCATTACCTTTTGGAATGGGATGAGACGTGTCCATGTGTATGACAATATTCAGGGAAGTTTCAGAGATGGGGAACTTTGGGTTGACGGGGTTGACGGCTGGTTTGTCGAACTGGCTGACAGATCAGAAACTAAACTTGCTCCACCAACAATTCAGCAGTGTCTGGTCAGAACACCTGAAGAAGTCTGGCACATTGTTTCAACTTTTCTGGGCGAAGAAGATAGTGTGTCAAAGTTAGACCTTTTTGAATGGACAGTGGACACCGCAGGTGTGGAATATCACATTCCACATCCGCCAAATGAGAATCCTTCCAGTTTTGGGATATGGCCGCAGGAAAATCAGGCGTTTCACCAGCCACCAATGCTTTCTGTACTCTTTCGAAAAGTCATTGAGTGGTGGAAAAAAAGAATTGATAACTAGCTGAAAAATCTATATTTGTCCAAACTCCAAACCCTGAACCCTGAACCCTGAACCCCGAACCCCAAATCCTATGACTCATTTCTCAACTTTCTCCAGCCACGAATTTGAGCGCGATCTGGCCTGGGCGCGTCGGCATATGACCTTGACCCAGGCACAGGCGGCGCAATTGCCCGATTTGTCGCCAGTTCGGCTCGCGGTTTCAGCCCATCTCGATTTAAAAACCATTCTGGCGATTGAAGCTGTGCTCGATCACAGCGGCAGTGTGTTTTTGACAACCTGCAACCCAACGACTGTTCGCAATCACGTGGTTGAGTATTTAAAATCACGTGGCGCACAGGCTCATGCCTGGAATGGTATGAGTTTGCAGGATCAGGCCGAAGCCATTGAACAGGTGCTGGCCTGGAATCCAACCCACCTGTGTGAAATGGGGGCTGATTTAAGCGGCGCCATCATCGAACGCGGACTCCACACTCAGGTCAAAGCCGGCCTTGAAGCCACCGGATCAGGTATTTCACGTCTGACCAAGCTGCAATTGGCTGGGAATACATTCACCTTTCCGATTTTCAACTGGGATGACCTGCCGATTAAAGAAGGTCTCCATAACCGGCATCTGGTCGGGCTCACGACCTGGCATACCTTTACCGAGCGAACCCGGCTCAGCTTACATCTCAAACGAGTACTGGTCGTCGGCTATGGGCTGGTCGGTCAGGGCGTTGCTGCAACGGCGCGGGCACTTGGCGGAATGGTTTGTGTTGCCGAACGCGATCCGGCGCGATGTCTTGAAGCTGGTTACGCTGGATTTGAAATTGGAACACTCGAAGACCTCGCTCCACGGGCCGACATCATCGTGACAGCAACGGGTGTTCGAAACGTGTTGAATACAAACCATTTTGCGCGATTGAAAGATGGTTGTTTCCTGCTCAATGTCGGGCACACCGCCGATGAAATCGAGGTTGCTCTGTTGCAGCCACGCACCGAAGTCATCCCGTTTGTTGACGAAGTGTCGATTGGTGACCGGGTGATTTATCTCTTCGCAGGCGGTTCGATGGCGAATCTGACTGCCGGACAGGGTGATTCACTCAATGCCTTTGATTTGACGCTGGCCACGATGGTGGCGGGCATCCGGTTTATTTGTACTGAAGACGCGCAAAAGTTTGCTCCCGGCGTGCATGCGCTCCCGCGTCCAGTGTGGGAAGACGCGGCACGGGAAGCCATAAAATAAGTTCAGAGTTCAAGCTTTAGCTTGTTAAGACTTTGATGCTGAACGAGTTTTTAAACTTGACACCTCCCGCCCGGATGGGCGATGGATAGTAGCCGGTGGGAAGCCGCTTTGGGCGCGCCCACCGGAACAATGCCCACCCGAATTCGCGCCCGGTAGGGCGCTGGAGAATCCTCTCGAATTGCCGATTTCCTTCCTTATCCAGGTGCATGTAGGACTGAAGGCTGAAGGGTCAAGAGGTATGTTTACAGTTGTTTCCGAATCACATCCCACGCGTTGCGAGATTTGCCATCAGTCAGATTTGTTTCTCCCAGAGCAAAACCAGTGTTTGCGATGCCTGACCGATTTGAGGACGCAATCTTCTGAACCCCAGTCACCTTCGAAACCAGGTGGAAAAATCCCGTTTCATCCAGTTCACCCTCCGGTATTGCTTTTAACTGCTTTCCAGGTGGGAACAACCTTAGGTGCGCTCTTCCTGGCTGCTTATCCGGTTGCGATTACAACAAGTCTTTATTTGGGTGATGTTGCTTTTCATTTTGGACTCTCACCATTTTGGGGATCACTGGGTAGTCTCGGATGTACCTGGGTTAGCTATGAATTATTTACCAGGATTGCTTTCTTTTTTCGCCGTAGACAAATAAATCAACTGACCAGTGACGAAAAAACCGGCAGTGAAATACGAGCTATTATTCACGATTCTATTCAACGGCAAAAACTTGATCTGGTCACTTTATTGCTTTTACAGTTGCGGTTGCGGGGGGAAGATATTCAACCTGAGATGAAGCTGATTCTGGAATTACTCACGGCTGACTTTCTCTGTAATCGTCTGGAAGGCTGGTGGATTTTTTGTGTGGTTTATACCCAAGAAGGTCACAAGCTGTACGACTACAACCCGAGAGATGCAGTTGATATTTGCACTGCAAAAGTTCATAAAGCCTTCCCTGAACTCACATTGAAAAATAAAACCGAAGTCCAAAAGGAAGATTGATTTACCTGAACTTATGAAAACACTTGCTGATGAATCAGTAAAACAGGAACTCCTTCGCCGGGTGCAGTCGCTCAGGCACGATAGCCAGCGGCGATGGGGAAAGATGACCCCACATCAGATGCTCTGTCACTTGAACGACTCGTTCAAACTGGCACTTGGGGAAGTTCGACTCAAGGTGATTGGAAATATCTTTCACCGCACGTTCATCAAGGGCCTGGCACTGTACACACCAATTCCCTGGCCGCATGGTGTTCCGACGATGCCGGAAATGGACCAGGAGAAGCAGGGAACACCACCCATTGAATTCACCCGCGATATGGCCGAACTTGTGGCCATCATTGAACGCATCCACCGACCCAATCGCGATTTTGCCTGGGGCCGTCATCCGATATTTAATGAAATGAGCGATTGGGAGTGGCTGCGGTGGGGGT
>CAZXCE010000394.1:0-7929 GCA_964639175.1 uncultured Clostridia bacterium | reverse complement strand
GTATTGAAGCCTCTCCGCACGATGCGGGCACTGCTTACGTGGTCGTCGAAGCCCACCGGCTCGACAATATGCAGCCCTATCTGTACAAAACTTCAGATTTTGGTCAGTCCTGGAAGCGACTCACTGACAAGCTGCCCCAGGATGTGTACCTGCATGCGGTTCGCGAAGATCCCAAACGCAAAGGCACGCTGTATGTCGGCACCGAACGCGGTGTTGTGTATTCAACCACTGACGGCGCCGACTGGAAACCGCTGAAATTCAACCTCCCAACCGTGGCCGTGTGTGATCTGGCCGTTAAAGAGAACAGTCTGGTTGTAGCCACCATTGGACGTTCGCTTTGGATTCTGGATGATTTGACGCCAATTCGTGAAATGACCGACAAGGTAACCAGTCAGGATGTATTTCTCTTCCCGACATCTGATGTTCACCGCTGGCGGTATCACTACTCAACTCCAGACAAATATGCGGGAGATAATCCGGCAGCCGGGGCGGTGATCTTCTACCATTTGAAGCAAAAAGCGAAAGAACTCAAACTGGAAATTCTGGATGAGAAAGGAACCGTGATTCGCACCTTGAGTAGCGTTCCAGAACCCAAAGAAGCCGACGAAGCTGAATATTCCGAAGGCGATGAAGACGAGCCCAAAGATGTGCTTTCAACGGAACCGGGCTTGCAAAGCGTGGAATGGGATTTAGCCCACACCGGCGCCAAATTGATCAAAGGTGCCAAGGTTGACGCGGGAACACCAAAAGTTGGACCAACTGCCGTGCCTGGTACCTACACGCTCCGTCTTCTGGTTGATGGAAAAACCCTGACGACGCCACTGGTGATCAAGCCGGATCCACGGGTTCAACTCACACCGGCCCAACTCGTTGAACAGCTTCAGTTTGCACTCAAGATTCGGGACGATATTTCAATGCTGACTGAAACCGTCGAGCAATTGCGTTCTCTCAAGCAACAACTTGCAGCTCGCAGCCAGCTTTTGAAAGACACTGAAAAAGCCGCCGAACTGGTCAAGGCCGCCAAAGCGTTGACCGAGAAACTCGACGCCCTCGAAGCCAAACTCCATAACCCGAAAGCCCAGGTAACCTATGACATTCTGGCGCAAAAAGGCGGAGCAAAATTGTATTCTCAGTTGAGTCCGTTGCTTGAATGGGTCAAAGATAGCGACGGTGTACCGACTCAAGGGATGCGTGAAGTCTACGCGGGTCTTTCAGCCGAACTCGCCCAGTACCGTGGCGAAATGAAATCGCTGGTTGAAACCGATCTGGCCGCCATCAACAAACTGGCGAAGGACCTAGATTTGCCCTATATCGGGGTGAAGTAAATCCAGGGTTCCGGGTTTTCGAGCAGGCGCAGTTCACAGCAGCAGCGCCCTTACACCCTGTCACCCTGTCGCCCTGTCATTCTGACATCTGCCCAGGGTTCCGGGTTTTGAAACCGGCGCGTTCCCTTCGAACGGAACGCGCCGGTTGTTCTTTTTTACTTTTTCGGTTTTTGTTTTCGCCGGGATTTCTTTGCTTCAGGATAAGAAATGTCACGAAGCAATCGCCTGATTTTTTCAATCTGAAGATCTTTGTCAGCCGTTCGAAAATCAGCCAGATCTCCTCTTTTGATCAACCTGTGGATTTGCTGAAACCGTCGCGAGAGCTGGATGATGTAATAGCTGATCATCAAATCCTTCCGAAGCGGTTTCCACTCCCTGGGAATCAAGTTTTGACGGCGGGCTTCATGAACTGGAAGGAACCCCATCTCTGTCAGCACTTTCAGCTTTGTACGCCAGCCTTCTCCGTCAAATTCATACCTGTAAGCCTGGAACTGCTCAGGGCCAAACTGTGTCCCTTTTAAATCAAAACCTCCTGAGCCATCACCAAAGTCCCTCAGAATCGCGCAAGTGATGGTTCCATTTTCAACTTTGACGTACAGATACGGTTTCCCAGGTTTTGGCTTCCAGTTCATTCGATTCCCCTTTCTGACTACAAGTTTTGACAAATCCTAATTCTCCATCTATTTGCCTGTTGGGTTCAGTCCAAATTCAACTTCATTGCCAGAACAGCACCTGCCAGGGTATGCTGCCCAATAGCCTGCGCTCCTGAGTCAACCAAATTCAAGCTTGAGAGCGTGTCCCAAACGGTTTTTATCCGCAACGATCACTCAATTTCAGGAGAACCGGTATGCCGAAGTTTCTCGCAAACCTGCTGGTCGTGGTCTGTCTTGGAGTGTTTGTGCCCGTATTGGCCCAATCACCGAAACCACTCTTTGAAATCCAAAACTATTCTGCCAGATTTTATCGTGAGCAAAACCTTTCGAAGTTTTCGGTAATGGCGGTAAATCATTCGGCGGAACCGTTGACCATCGAGATTTTCTATGAACTCGACGACGAAAATAATCACGCCCAGCCGGTCTCCACACAACTCGTTGAACTCAAACCGGGACCGCAGAAACTCTTCTATGAATTTGACCAGGACCAGTTGCCAGCCCAGGGGTTCAAATGGAAAAAACCGTTCTTGCAGGAAATTTCCTATCGGGTTCATCTTCAAAACAGCAATCAGTTCCAGGGGGGTCCATTGAACTTACCCGGCCTGACCCGGAACCGTTTGTCATCTCATTCATAAGCCCGGATACAGCCTGCACCGGCACTGACTTTCATTTACCCGTTAAAGTTGTCAATCCAACCACGTTGGCACCCATCGCCGGAGTACGCATTTCAGGAACAATTCAATATCAGAAAGACACACCTGACGGCTCGATTGAGCGTCAACTCCGCCAGGAAGCAATTTCTGATCAAAATGGACTCGCAATGCTGACCTTTCGATTTGAAAAGTCAATTGACTATGATTCCCAACTGGACCTGGAAGCTGACGATGGGTTGTATCAAACCAAAACGACCTTCAATATATCGGTTGAGACCCCAGCCCAATTTTTGCTGCACACCGATAAACCACTGTACCAGCCTGGCCAGACAATGCACGTCCGGGCTCAACTTTTTGATCTCACCAATCACGCGTTGCCCAATGAGAAAGTAACACTGGTTATTACAAACCCCAAGCAGGAACAGGTGGCAGAGCACGCACTCACGGCTTCGGCCAATGGAATTATTGCGTTTGATTGGGAAATTCCAGCAGCGGCACCATTGGGTGATTATGAAATCCAAATCAAGTCCGAACGGCTCCAAATCGGCGATGAGAGCCTTGATTTTTCCTGGCCAACGGTCAAAGTGAGCCGCTATGACTTACCAAAATTTACTGTCGAAACCCGTCTGGATCGAACATTTTATCTTTCAGGCCAGGATGCAACCGTTGAATTGAAATCAATTTTTCTCCACGGGAAACCAGTCAGTGGCGGGCAATACCGCATTTCAAAGATCAACCCGGTTTCCTCAAATTATTATGGAGATGTTCTCACCTGGCCGGATAATCCAATTGTGGCGCAGGGCTCGCTCGATGCAAATGGCACAAGTCCAGTACGGATTGATCTTTCCGATCTGCATTTTCAGTTTCGGGATTCCCGAGAAAGATTTCAGGACGTTGAGTTCCTTGCCGAAGTCACTGATTTGGTGTCAGGCGAAAACCGGAGTTCAAAATTTGTCATCCGCATCAGTCACGATCCAATTCATGTGTATTTCATCCCTCAATCACTTATCAATCACATCACCCTTCTCAATCAGCCACTTCAGTTCTATATCTCCACGACCACTGCGGATGGACAACCAGTCGCCTGTGAAGTGAAAATCAGTCAGCTTATGTATTTTAAAGACGGGTTTACAAGTTCCTCCTGGATCGATGATGCCGAATTTGAAATACCACTGAAAACGGTTCACACCAATCGCTTTGGGGTCACTCGGGTTACCCTATCTCAAGTGCCACACAACCTGGATCCAGAACAAATCAAGCTCAAGTTAATAGCCACTGATGCCCGGCACCAGACAAGTGTCACCACTGGATTTTTGACAGCCGATACGTATCCGACCATTCAACTATCGCCAGATAAAACCATTTATCGCCAGGATGAGCCAATTTCCCTGACAGTGACATCAATTCTGCCCCAGGCTCAGGTAACAGTTTCGCTGTTGTGCCAAAATAGAATTCTCTCAACGCATCAAATTTCACTCTCAGCCGGAAAAGCCACCTTCAACCTTCCGTCTCAGCCGGAATTCGAAGGTGAATTGATGCTGGTCGCGTTTCTTTCCAATCAGATGCTCACAGGCCAGTCCATCAGAGAATCCGACTGGATCACGGTGGTCTATCCCAGGCCGCGTCTATTAAACGTCAAAGCCACTGCCGCTCAAACGACGCTTCGCCCTGGCGAGCAAGCATCAGTTTCGATGCAAATCACTGATGAGAAAGGAAATCCAGTTGAAGGAACCCTGGGACTTGCCGTTACAGATCGGGCCGTGGAAAGTGCCTATGTTCAACAACAGGTCAGCTACAGGCAGGGATGGTACGGATACACGGTTGGATGTTATGCCTACGCTCCACCGCCATTGATCCTGGATTCATTAGGTGGATACACCCAAACTGATCTTTTGAACCTCGATCCGTCACAGCCTATCCCAGAAGAACTCCAAACCGTAGCCGAAATGCTCTATCGGTTTAGTGGAAGTACACATCCGTTGGAATCAAATGGTCCAGGCTTGACGCAACCCGATGAAAAAGTGAGATTCTACCTCTCCAACTTTGAGTCTTTACTTTCAGAAAGAGATCACCCTGTTCCGCAAACGCTTGAGGAAGTGGAACAACTCTTCCCTCTCAAAAACCGCCTCGACCCCTGGGAGAATCAGTATCAGATTCGTGTTTTCCCAAACGCGGTCGGATTGCCACAAATTGAATTTTACTCCGCCGGGCCGGATTCGAAGTTTTCAACCCAGGACGACATCGTGGTTCGCTTTCCGTTAGGAAATCCATTCCGGGCTGTCGGGGTCAAAATCAACCAGGCAATCCAAAATTATGACCAGCGTGAACATGGCTTTCTGGCCACCTTTGCCGCACTCAAAGCCGAATTAAAAACACTTGGGGTTGATTTCGATGCCTTGCGCGACCAGTGGGGGCATCCGTATCGGCTGGAATGGCACAATCTGAAGGCAGAATATGATGACGATGCCTGCTTCTCGGTCGTCATCAAAAGTGGTGGGCCAAATGGTCGGTTTGAACCTCCAGATGCCCCCGCCAGTGATGACTTCCCGGTTTGGGCTGAATCCATTATAAGACTCGATGATTTTGCTGGATCCATAGATGACATCGCCCGGATCTATCGCCATCAGCATAAGCACTTTCCAAGAAACCGTGCTGAATGGAATCAGGCGCTTCAACTGCCTCGCAGGCCGAAAAATCTGACTGATCCCTGGGGACGCCCCTTTTCACCAAAGTTTGAAATCAAAACAGATCGCATGTTCCAGATTCCCCACGTTCAACCTGGACATTCCGAGTATCTTGCGTCGTTTCACTGGCCGTTGATTCCAGCGGGGACAATGTCCATCCGGAAAGCTGTGGTTTCGTTTTCGTCGAGTGGACCAGATCGGCGGCCTGGAACGGCTGATGATTTTATAGCGCTCACATATGAAGAGCCGATCCTTCCAATTGTCAAACTTCACTCAAAGTCAAATCGTCGGCTCAGTGACCATCAACCACGGAAAGCTGGCCTGATGGCCGGAATCCTTACCGATGGAACGGGAGCGGTTCTGGCTGGAGCCTATGTTGAACTTGAGATGAACTCGTGGGACAAAGGAATTAAAACCTGGGCTGACTCAGAGGGTAAATTCCAGTTTGTGGACCTTCAACCGGGGTTGTACTCACTCACTATCCAGGTTGGCGGGTATCGCTCAGTGTCAATCTCAAGCATTCCAGTCATTGCGGGTCATCTGACACCCGTCTGCCAGAAAATCTCGCTTCAACCTTATGATCCAAGCACGGCGTCAGAAGTCATTTCAGTAACCGCCGGAGAGACCGGACCGAACCTTCCACGTCAAAAGATGCCAGCACGGTCAGACACCAGCCAGTTGCTGACAACGCCACGAATCCGCAAAGACTTCCCAGAGACGCTCTACTGGCTCCCGGAACTGGTCACCGACCAGCAGGGCCGGGCGCAGGTTCAATTTCCTGTGGCAGACGCCATGACCACCTGGAAATGTGCCGTGATTGCCACCACGCTTGATGGCCGTCAGGCTGTAACCCAAACTGACGTGCAGGTAACCCAGCCGTTTTTTGTCGAAGCCGACCTGCCGTCCCGGTTGACTGAAGGCGACCTGATCCACCTGCCCGTGGTGGTACGCAACTATGTGTCAGTGCCGCAAACCATCACCATTGAACTCAAACTCCCGCCCGAAGTCACGCTGGTGGGTCAACCGCATCAACAACTCCAGCTTCAAGCCAACACATCAACCCGCCTGTTTTTTCAAATTCGGGCTGAAAAACCGCTCACAGATGGACGAATCCAGGTCATCGCCCGTGGAAGTCAGTTCAGCGATGCGGTGGAACAACCTTTTTCGATTCGACCTGATGGACCGGAAATCCTGCAAACCGTCAGCCAGAGTTTTTCTGGGCAAACTCAGGTTGAGGTTGTGATACCAGCATCAGCACGGAAAACCCAATCCACGACAGAACTTAAACTCTATCCGAATGCCGTTTCACACGTCCTGACCTGCCTGACGGGGATGCTCCAGCAACCCTACGGCTGTGCCGAACAGACGATTTCAACCACGATTCCCAACCTGCTCCTGCTGCACTACCTGAAACTCAATCACATCGAGCATCACCCGCAGAAAGGGGTCGCCATGCAGAATCTACAGACAGGGTATCAACGCCTGCTCCAGTTTCAGCACAGCGACGGTGGGTTTGGATATTTTTCGACCAGCTCCCGTGATATGGCATTGACGGCGTATGTCGTGCAATTTCTCCAGGACGCCCAACCATTTGTGGTTGTGAATCGAAATGTCCTTCACACCGCCGCACACTGGTTGCTCAGACAACAAAAGGCGGATGGAAGCTGGGCTGGTTCGCCCCAACTCACCGGCTATATCACTCGAATGTTGACCCAACTCCCAAACACATCTGATTCGGTGGGACAGGCATTACACTATCTTTCAACCCAGGTTGAAACCACGCAAGAAACGTATACCCTGGCCCAAACAGCACTGGCGGCCCAGGCGACTTCCAATCAACCACTGGCTCAAAAAGCGATTTCACGGCTGAAAGCCCTGGCGATTCCTACCGAATCCGCTGTCTTTTGGAACAATCCACGAGAAACCTTGTTTTTTGGATATGGAAGAACTGGACGGCTTGAAACCACGGCTCTGGCGCTTGAGGCGCTTGGGAAAACCGAAGCAAGTTCTGAACTGATCGGAAAAGGCTGGTTGTATCTACTTGAGAATAAAGATTTTTACGGAGGCTGGTATTCAACCTACGCCACGGCCCAAACGCTCAGGGCCCTGCAAACCGCATTTGGTTCGCACCAGACAACTGAAACCAGAATCAAAGTCCTGGTCAACGGCGAACCAGTGAACGAGTTTGACGTGTCAGCCAGAGATGACCAGCCGATTGCCATCAACCTGGCTGAAAAATTGACGGCTGAACACAACACCATCGAACTCCAACAAATCGGCGGGCAGCTTCCACTCACAATGCAGATCACCGCTCCTTATTTTCTCTCGTGGGCGTCTGCCAAATCAGCCCTGACTCAACACTCGGCCACTTGCGGCAAGTTGACCTTGAAAGTTGGATTGAGCCAGGCCAATGCCCCAACCAGCACGCCGATTACCTGTGCGGTGGATATCTTCCGCCAGTTTTCACCTGATGCCTATCATCACGGTATGTATCTGGCGGAAATCGGGTTACCACCAGGTGCCATTGTTGACCGGGAGTAACTAAACCGCGCGCTGCAGAAATCTTCAGGCAGCATCAGCCAGTATGAACTTCAGCCGGGTCGCGTCATTTTCT
>CAZXCE010000393.1:0-7939 GCA_964639175.1 uncultured Clostridia bacterium | reverse complement strand
CCCCCCCCCCCCCCCCCCCCCCCCCCCCCCACACACCCCCCCCCCCCCACCCCACCACCCACAACCCTGAACCCTACATGTGCCTCACCGGATTTTGCTCGGGCTGCGGAACCGTCCAACGGCGGTTCCGTTGCCATTGGGCGTTCCGACCAGTGCCCAGCCGCCGGTTGAAACAAAACGACCCTGGATCCGGTGATTTCCGGTATCGCCAATGACTAAAAATGGCATTCCGGCAAACGGTCCGGTGGCAAACAGGCTGACGGTTACGCCTTCAGCCCGGTTGACTTGCCCCAGCAGTGATCCAGTCAGTGCCATTGCCGTGGCATTAGCTGGATTGGCGTTGAGAAACCGTACCACCCGCGAGTTGCCGGTGTCGGCAATATACAAAGTCCCCGTTGTATCAATCGCAATCCCTTGTGGATTCTGGACTTGATTGAGCCCAACACCCCGCGAAGCAACGATCACCCCGGTGGTACTGCTCGTGACGGTGTTGGCATTGTTAATGCGCAAAATCCGGCTATTTGATTCATCTGCCACAAACAACCTGAAACTCAAATCAATGGTCAATCCACGTGGGCTGCCAACCTGACCGCTCCCGGCGCCGTTGGTGGCAATCACGACACCAAATCCAGGAATCCCCTCGTCAAATCTTAGCACCCGCCCGTTGCCGGTATCGGCGACATAGAGGTTGCCTTGTGGGTCGTAGGCCAGCCCTTGCGGTGCCCGGACCTGATTAAGCCCAGCGCCGACGCTGGCAAAGGTTGCCCACGAGACACCGCCATCAGTTGACCACTGAATGCGATTGTTCCCGGTATCAGCCACGTAAATCCGCTGGCCGCTGGCATCAAATGCCACCGCCTCTGGCAATCGGAACTGACCATCACCCGAACCAACCGTTCCTGGTCCAATCACGGACCAGTTTTCGCCGTCAAAGTGCTGGATTCGATTGTTTGAGGTGTCGGCGACCATCAGAATAGACCGCTCAAGGCCGCATACGTCATAAGTAATTGTTACCGTGTCGCTTACCGAACCACATGGCCCCGGCGGGTCATCCGCCGTCAACGTCAGTGTCACCGATCCAGAGGACACTTCAGCCGGCGTTGGAGTATAGGTTGCGTTGAGCGTGCGGTTGTCAGGGGTGAACGTGCCGCCACCGCCGCTCCAGGTGCCAGCCGTTCCGCTGCCGCCAATGACCCCGGCGAGCGTGACGGCAGGTTGATTGTCACACACCGTTTGCGGCAAACCAGCATCCACAGTCGCCACTGAGTTGACCGTCATGGTGGCGCTGCCGCCCGCGGTCAACCCACAACCATTGACGTCACTTCCGGATTGAAGGGTGTAAGTTGTTGTGGATGAAGGCGAAACCATAAAGATCAACGGACTGCTCCCCATCTGGGTGCCGCCGCCATTGGTGAGCGTAACCGTGTATGGACCAACCCCTCCTGACACGGTTACGGTCACAGGAAACGTTCCCGGATTATCAGCGCAACTGGTGCCGCTCCCGCTGACCGTTGCAGTAATGGGACCGCAAACAACCTGACAGGCTGAAAATTCAGATGAGTTTCCAGCAGCATCAGTCGCAATCGCCGTCACAACCTGTCCAGCAGTGGTTGCAACGGGCAATGTCGTGTTGAAACTTGCATTGTTCCCGATAGTTGTGACATTGGTAAATCCAAGAAAGGTCTGACCTTCCCCATTTCCGGAAGCATCGCAGGTTGGGTTTGAGAAAAATTCGATTCGGAAAGCTGTGTTCGCGGTACTGTTGAGCGTTCCAGTGACGATGGTATTGCTCCCAGATGCCGTGGCCCCGGTCAATACCGGGAAGTTTTGCTGGCCATTCACGCCAAAATCAGAGTCATTGGGATCATTGGGCGTCACCCCATCCACGGTTGTGAAAGACTCAGCAATATCAATTCCGACCCCGGTATTCGAAAAAATCGAATTGCCTAAAATTCGATTATTGGCCGCGCCAGGACCGACCAGATGCACACCCGCAAAGCCATTTGCGGCAATGACATTTCCTTGCCCGGCTGACGTCCCACCAATGGTATTGGTGTCGGCGGCAATTACCACAACGCCATAATCAGAGTTTCCGAGGCCCGCAACCACCATTCCATTGGCATCAGTCCCAATATAATTTCCAGCCACGAGCATGCCGCTGATTCCGGCGGCGTCAATCCGGATTCCGCCGCGTCCATTGCCTGAAATCACATTGCGTTGGGTAGCGGTGGAACCGCCAATCGTTGTGGTTGAACTGCTGGTGTCAACTCCGTGAAAACTATTTCCTAAATCGCCAGTTCCAGCCGCATTGACACCAAGGTAGTTTCCGACAATGGTATTTCCCGTCGGCGGGTTGGTGTTGCTAAAGACAATATCAACGCCGTGGCTGTTATTTCCTGAAATTACATTGCGGTTGCCGACGGCATTTCCACCGATGGTGTTGCTGGTCGCATTTGTAATGCGGATTCCATCAAGAAAATTGCCCAAATCAGTGTCACCAGCCACATTTGTGCCGATAAAACAGCCTTCGACCTGATTGCCAGAGCCGGTGCTGAGTTCAATCCCATATGCCTGAAAACGGTTGATCACCAGTCCCGAAATCACGCAGTTTGAGGCATCAACCTGGAGTCCCCGCGACGCCGGGCCAGCACCAGCACCATTGAGTTCGATTCGTAAAACCGCGTTATCTCCGACAGCCAGCGTGTTTCGCGAAGCTCCCGACTGGGAATACCCATTAATGGTCAGCGTCTCCTGGATGGATGGAAGGTTGGTGCTTCCAGTCGGTGCAATCGTGTGTGGCCCGGCACCAGCAATGGCGAAATTGATTACATCGGCCCCACTACTGGCATTGGCCTGCTGGATGGCCGCCCGCAAGGTGCAATTTCCGCTTCCGTCATTACAAACACCGTCGGCGGTGTTGCTGTCTGCCCCATTTCCGGTTGAATTCACGGTAAATGTGGCCATTGGTAATGTCACCAACCGCATCAACGGGACATCTCCGGTTTGAAGCACAACCAGATCTTCCAGCCCATCACCGTTGATTTTGAGCGGCAACACATCCACAACTTCATTGAAAGAAGTGAACTCGACTGGTTCAAATGGTTGCTCTGAACTGGCCGTCACCAGGTGCATTCGACTGGTGGTGTCGGTTGCCAGCAGTTCTGCATAGGGCACACTCGACATTTTTACACTCATCAATTGAGCGATTTGGGAGCCGAGAAATCGGGTTTCATCACGCCAGTTTCCGAGCGAACCAACACTCTCCCGGATTGAGGCTTTCGTGGAATGGCTGGCGACGTCTCCATTTAAGATATGGAGCGAGCCGGCGGTATCCAGCACAGCTACATCCGGCGCCGGTCCTCCGGTAAAGTTTCCCACGGCCACAGAGGTCAACCCCTCAGAAAACGTCCTGATTTCAACCTGCGCCGGAGCAACCGCCGCACTGAGATCACGGCCTGCAATCAGGATCAGGTCTTTTCCAGCAACACCGACAATATCAGCCCAGATGGCGCCGATGACATTTCCAACAGCAATCTCAGTCACCGGGGATGGAACCAATATCGTTTCGGGCCGGGCTCCGAGTCCACCGGTTGCCGAGTCAAAAACCAGAAGGTGCGCCTCGTCAGCCGTTGCAACTCCAAGCATCACATCATTGAGTCCATCGTGCCGGTTTATCTGGCCAACTTGAACTGCGGTAATTGAACCGGGAATTTTGATTTCCCTTGCTGGAAGAACATTTCCATTCCCGTCACCAGCCAGCAGCCAGAGCTGAGTGCTTCCGCGCCAGGTGCAGAGTACATCCTGGTGCCCATCACCAGTGAAATCTCCGGTTTCGACAAACAGTGGGGCTTCGGGGACATTCGCCGCAAGCCGCCCTGGGAAAAAGGAATCCGTCTGCCCAGCTTCAGCTTCGGTCAACCCACCGCCAAAGCCTTCTGGATTCCCCAGATGAATTTTGATCAGACCACTGGCTCCAGTGCTCCAGGCAGTTACCAGGTCCGGGATGCCATCCTCATTCAAATCAGCGCTTGCCAGAGCCAGTGGAGTTTCTCGACCAGCAGGCCGGACCAGTTCAGCCGGACCTCCGCGTGAGGTTTCAATTCCCTGACTGAGATTGAGATAGGGGTGGGGGCGGCCTGCAACTTCAATGGGTATGTGTTTCAAACGACGGGTACTCAAAGAAACTGATTGTATGGCATTGGCTGACAGTTCAGTTGAATACTCGCCTGATTTCATAACCAGGACCGATCCAATCAATAAAACACAAATCATCCATAATTGAATAAGGGGTCGCATAGCGTGAAACTCCTGTAGTTTCAGGTAAATACAATTCTTTCAAGGGAGGGATGGACCCGGCAGGAAGAAATTTCTGGTAAAAAGAAAACTGCCAAACCGTGTCTGAAACGTGGGTCCATCTTCAACATTCGTCCACGTTCCGGACGCAATTTGGCAGGTATCGAATACTTTCTCGAGAACCATCATGTGTTCGACATTCTCAGCCTGAATCAGGATAATGGAAGAGTTTTTCGACCAACGGCCTGTTTCTTCAATCAGCGGCCTGTCTTTTCGACGAACGGTTTGTTCACAGGCCATCCCTCACTCAGTCCACTGCCGATGTTTTCCCGATTCTTCCTGCGGCTTCGAATGTGGGTTCAACACCTGCAGGAAAGCACCCAGTCTTTTCCTGACAGGCAGCGCCACGCTGTGTTTCAAATAACCAGGATGTGCCTGTGGATACTCCTCTTTGTCGTCAGTCCAGGAACTCAACTCTGGGCAGAATCAGCCTCCTCTGTTCCAACTCGTCATTTCTCGCTGATTCGCAACTGGCAAGTCGAAGATGGGTTGCCGCAAAATACAATCATGCGGCTCCTGCAAAGTCAGGACGGATATGTGTGGTTTGTGACCTTTGGTGGACTGGTTCGATTTGATGGGGTGACCTTTACCACCTTCAACACTGAGAACACGCCTGAATTTCTGTCAAATCGGCTCATTGCCCTCTATGAATCCCGCGACAAAAGTTTGTGGATTTCAACCGAACTCGGCGGGCTGATGCAGTTCAAAGACCATAAGTGGAGGATTTATACCCACGCGGATGGGCTACCGGATGGGGGCATCAATACAGTGGCGGAAGATCCATTTGGGGACCTTGTGGTTGGGACGGAAAACGGGCTGATGAAATTGGAAAACAACCGATTTCGACCAGTTCTCAGACCGGACGGAACCAGGATTCCACGAATCAATACACTGTTGCGCGATGGGAACCGATTATGGGTTGGCACTGCCGCTGGACTCTATCGCATTGAAAACAATCAGGTTGAACTGGAATCCACGATTCCTCCGATTCAAGTCACAACGCTGCTTTTAGATCAAGAAGGCTCCTTGTGGGTTGGTGGTTTTAACGAATTGATTCACCGCTCTCCGCTTGGGGAAATTCAGCGTCTGGTGCCTCCGGGAAGGCAACACCCTACCTTTCGCTGGATCAGTCACCTGATTCAAACCCGGTCAGGCATCCTGTGGGCTGCCACCGATTTAGGGTTGTTCCAGATACAGAAGCATTTGACTGAATATCGTCTGGTTTTCACAGAAACAGTCCCCCAGCTCAATGTGCTGTCACTGATGGAAGATCACGAAGGCACACTGTGGGCTGGCTCCAGTGGAAATGGATTGTTTAGCCTTCGAAATGGCGTCGTTTCAGCCTACACCGCAACAGATGGTATTTCCGATCAGGAAATCAAAACTATCGGCGGAGATCGTCGGGGAAATATCTGGGTGGGGGTCGGCGACCAACTCAAATGTATTGCTCCGGACAAACGGATTTCGGTCCTGCCGCTGCCAGACAATCTTAAAGTCTCAGATATTTTTGCCCTTTGCGAAGATCTGGAAACCAATCTCTGGATTGGAACCGCTCAAGGTGTGTTGCGGTTCAAAGACGGACGGTTTACTCACTTTACCGAAGCCGATGGACTCTCAAACAATAACGTGAATGCCATTTCACTCGGTCCAACTGGAACCCTCTGGGTCGGAACCTGGCGCGGATTCAACCGCTGGGACAATGGCCGGTTTGTGTCTTTTATTCCGACTGAAACAATTGCCGGGAACTGGATTCGGTCCATTTTGGAGACACCTGATGGCACCATCTGGCTTGCAACCGATGATGGGCTCACGCGATTTCAGAATGGCCGATTTACACGGTTCACCACTCGCGACGGACTGTCCGACAATTTAACCCGGTCGCTCTCTCTCGACGACGATGGAACGGTCTGGGTTGGAACCTATGGTGGAGGATTAAATCGCCTCAAAGATGGCCGGTTTACCCAGTTCACCCCATCAAATGGCCTCTTTGACAATGTGGTTTCAGCCATTTTTGAAGATTCGGACGGGTCATTCTGGTTGAGCGGAAATCGCGGCATTTGCCGGGTTTCCAAACGTGAGTTAAATGATTATGCCGATGGGAAAAGGACTTCGATTTCAAGTGTCGGCTATGACAAAGCCGATGGCATGGCGGTGAGTGAGACCAACGGTGGATTCCAACCGGCTGGATGGAAGGCGACGGATGGCAGCTTGTGGTTTCCGACCTTGCGCGGTGTGGTTTCGGTTGACCCAGGAAAACTCAATCGGGTGCCCCCAGTGGTGCAAATCGAGCGACTGGAGGTTGATGGGGTACCGCTCCTGGCAACCGATCATCTGACTTTTAAACCAGGCCAGACCAGATCAGTTGAAATCCATTACACCGGGCTGAGTTTTGCCGTTCCAGACAAAGTGAAATTTAAATACTGGCTTGAAGGCTGGGATACCAATTGGGTCGAAGCCGGAACCCGGCGGACGGCATATTTCACCAGTCTACCGCCTGGGGATTACCACTTTCGGGTCATTGCCTGTAATAACGACAGCATCTGGAACGAAACCGGCGCGACCTTGACCTTTACCATCAAACCTCATTTTTACCAGACCACGTGGTTTTATGCTGGCTGTGGATTGACCTTGTTTGGGTTTGGGCTTGGCATCCAGGCGCTCCGGGTTCGTCAGATTCGGCGGCGGGCTGAAATCCTCGAACGACTTGTTCGTCAGCGCACGGAAACGCTCCGCCAGGAAAAAGAAAAAACCGAGGCTGCCCGCCTTGAAGCCGATATCCAGCGCCGGGCTGCCGAGGCGGCTGATCGTCTCAAGACTGAACTCTTGAGCATTGCAGCCCACGACCTGAAAAGTCCGCTCTATACCATCAAAGGCTTTGCCTCAATTACACAGGACACCTTGCAGCACATTGACCAGGCCCGCCAGTGCGACGAATACCTGTCATTTATTGATTCTGAGTCTCAACGATTGCTCAATCTGATCAATGCGCTGCTCGATATGGCAGCGCTTGAAAGTGGGAAAGTTCGACTTGAAAAAAAACAAGTTGACTTATCAACTCTTGTCAAATCAGCTATTTCTACATTCCAACCGCAAGCCGCAGCCAAACACCAAACCTTGAATGTAACAACAACTGGACATTGCCAGGTCGAGGGTGATGCAGAACGATTGAGTCAGGTTCTGGAAAATTTATTGAGCAATGCCATCAAATTCACACCGTCTGGCAAAGAAATTGAGATCGCGCTTGAATGCTGTGCCCACCTGGTCCGAACATCCATCAAGGACGCTGGCCCAGGACTCACCGCAGACGATCAAACGCGGCTCTTTACCCGCTTTCAACGACTGAGTGCGCGTCCAACCGGCGGCGAATCATCAACCGGGCTGGGCCTTTCCATCGTCAAAGATCTGGTTGAATTGCACGGTGGGCGCGTCGGGGCGAAAAATCATCCTCAGGGCGGAAGCGTTTTCTGGTTTGAACTTCCGCGAGGAATAAAGGATGAAGAATTGAGAATGAAGAATGAAGAATGAAGAGAAATCGGGTTCAGGGTTCAGGGTTCAGGGTTCAGGGTTCAGGGTTCAGGGTTCAGGG
>CAZXCE010000392.1:0-7950 GCA_964639175.1 uncultured Clostridia bacterium | reverse complement strand
CGCCGACGATGAGAACCTCTGGATAAGACATAATGAAGAATTGAGAATTGAGAACGAAGAATGAAGAAAATATAGGTAAGTTATTTTAATGGTGTGATTTAAGGTGTCTCATTACCTGATATTTGTTTTTATATGGAAAAGACAAGAGTTTGACGTAATCCCAGGAATACATTGAACTTATAGAAATGTTACCGTAAAAACTCTCTCAACCTAAATACCAAATCTTCTTCATTCTTCATTCTTGATTCTTCATTCTTCATTCTTCATTCTTCATTCAACCGATACCCAAGCCATTCGAGGCCGCGCCGGGTGGTGAAGAGTTCAGTGATAGCGTCTTGTTTTACAAGGTCAAGAAATTGCAGGAGCCTGTGGTTTCGGGTTGTTTGCCACAGAGTTTCAAGGAATGTAGCTCGTTGGTCAGGTGAAAGCACAGCAAACGGGTGGGTTGATGCCTGGAGTGACGCAGTAGTGAGGATCTTCAAGCCATACCGATAAACCGGCAACCATGTCTGGTCAGTGGCCAGGCGCAATTCAATCAGCGAAACCATTGCCTGACCATTCGCCCCCGGCGAAGCGCCATCCGCCGGGAGCATGGTTTCTACCAGTGCTGCCAGTGTGCGACGTTCCTGGGCAGAAAATCGGAAATGGCCAGTACCCGCACTTCCCTGCCCGTAGGAAAAGCACCATATACCAAAGATGAATTGAAACCATTGGCGACGAGTCATGGTGGGGTTCAGGGTTCAGGGTTCAGGGTTCAGGGAAAGACATAAAGGACCAAAAGGACCAAATTTCGAAAACCCGGAACCCGGAACCCGGAACCCGGAACCCGGAACCCGGAACCCTGTTTTTCACTTTTTCTCAAGTTCCCGGTTGCGGGCTTCGACACCCGCTTTGGCCTGGGCCAGTGACGGAACACCCAGCCGGGCGCGTTCTTCGTCGGTAACCGCTTTTTCGTCAATCGGTTCCATAGTCCACTTTCCGTCTTTCATGGTGGATTGCGTTCCGTAGATTTGCGGTTTGCCGGTGCTCCAGAGATACCGATCTTTGGTTGCGGCACTGATCCAGCGGGCATCGTAGCCAAGTTCAATCGCTTTGAGTGCCATCTGATGGGCTTTGTCATAGTCTTCAGGTTTGCTGCCGTGTTGAAAAACAAAGGCAGCGTGGTAATAGTCTTTTCCGACTTTTAACTCGCCTTTGTCCAGCATTTCCTGAACGCGTTTGCGGTGGGCTTCATCGCGCTTGCTCACTACTTCCCAGTCAATATGTTGGCTGAGCCGGTCACCCTGATCTTCATCAAACATCAATAACAATTCATAGTTGACCCCATCGGCTTTGGCCTTGGTTTCCTGTTTCTTTTTGGCGTGATCAATGATTTTTGACCAGCGGGCATCGTCGTGGAGTGCCACCAGATCCTGGTCGTTTGAAATGTGCCGAACGCGGTCAAAGCCTTCATCTATTGCAATTTCCAGAAATCGAAACGCATCTTCTTTCAGACCAGCCAATGCCATGGTACAGGAAGCGTCATAAAATACCCCGGCTTCGGGAACGCCAGCACTGATCGCCTCTTTAAAATATTTGGCGCTTTCCGCATAGTTTTTTTGCTGGTAAGCGGCATTCCCTTTGGTATGAAATTCGGCATATGGTCGGCTGTCGAGGTACCAGGTGCTGGTTTGGAAATAAAAATACCGACGGTTTTGAAGGCCGGTCCGGGCATCAACCTGGAGGGAAAACACGGCTTTGGTGTAATCATTCTGAAATTCGGCTGATCTTCCCAGGCAATCTTTTAGAAATGGCAACAACTTTTGCAGCCGGGGAGTGTTTTCTTTCAAAAAGGTCTCAGTTAAAGCCTGTTCTGGAATGCTTCCTGGTGGGAGGGCCGACTTGAAGAACCCACGATAGTCTTTGGCTTCGAGCAACGCGACGTTGCGTTTGATTGATTCCGTCAGAAGTTGCTGGCGAGACTGGATCTCAGCAGTTGAAAGGGATTGTGGGGTTGCCTCTTGAGTCACTGCCAGAACGGGCAGCGTGAGACAAAAAACACACAACAGGAGCGAGAATACAAACTTGAGTTTCATTCTGTTGATTGACCTTCCAAAAAATGTGAAGTTGAGGGTTAAGAAGTTTGGCATGATTCAGAGTGTTTCATTCGCTTCCCCGCTCTTTGTTCCACAATAAAAATTGACACAAAGCCGCCGTGAATCAACCACAACCGCCAGGCTTCTTCAACGCCATCGCCGCGAATATAAACCCAATAGGAAAGTAAACACAGCGCTGAATACACCACCCAGGCAAACCGTTGTCCAGCAAGGGCTAACGGCAATACCCAGACCAGATACCAGGGCATCACAGCCGAACTAAAGAAGAGGATTCCGCCGATGGCCAGCAAGGAGGTGTGCACCAGATCGAGTGCCGAATCATTGACTTGCGTTCGATAGAGCCACACCAGCAATCCCAAATAGCAAACACCACCGATCACTTTGCCAACCGTGGATGGATTGATTGACGGCGTCAGCCACATCGCCAACCACCGCACCAGTTCGAAAAAGCCGGGGTTGAAAATCCACTCCTGTGAATAAGTTCCAAGCCCTCCAAACAGGCTGTCCCCAGTCAGAAAAAATGGAAGAAAACCGATGGCTGTCACCGCACCACAAACAACCAGCCCCAACCACCCCAGGCGTTTCCAAACCAGAACAATCAGGACCGCCGGTGCCAGTTTGGCCAAAATACCGCCCGCCAGCCAGCCCCCGGCCCAAAGTGGTTTTTGTTTTACAAGCCCCAGTACCGCCAGAGCAATCATCAAGGCTGGAATGACATCAGCGTGGGCCGAACCAGCGATCTCTTTGATCACCAGCGGGTTCCAGGCATACCCGGCCAGCAGCCAGATGGGCTGATTCAGAGCTTTCAACAAACTGAGCAGCACCAGGCACAGGCCAACATCACACACCACGAGGATGAGTTTCCACACCAACACGCTCCCTGGCGCCAGCGCGTGTGAGAGCCGAAAAGCAACCTGCAACAATGGTGGGTAGACCGTCCGAATTTCTTTATAGTTGAGGTTGTCCCAGATATCGCTCCAGGTATCGGTCGGAAAGAGCTGTGCTTCAAGGTGAGGGTTGGTTTCAAACACAAGGCCAGCCCCTGGTTCAAGTTCCGCCGGGGCATACCCATACGGGTTCATTCCAACCGATTGCACGTGACCGTCCCAGAGATAGCGCCACACATCGTGGTCATAGAGCAAAAAACGGTCATACACGACTTCGCTTCCGGTCAGGTCAGCCTTACATTTTTCCCAGGTCACGCCATCGCTGATGCCCGCCGGGAGCAGGAACAGGCGAAAGACAATCGCCAGCCCAAGAATCCACCCAATCAGCCAGCCAGGGTGGAAATGATCTGAAGCCTGGTGCAGCAGCACCAGACTGAGCCCATAGAAGGCAAACGCCATCCCAAACACGCTGAGAAACTTGAAAACCGCGGCTTCCCCCCCGATACTGGTTAGACCAAATCCACCAAGCCAGTAACACCCACCAAGCCCCGCCGTGAGCAAGCCGAGACTCGCCAGCGGCAGGTTCTCACCCCATCTGGAATTGCTCTGAAACATTTGTGAAGGCTCCGTCCCCATGAAAATCCTGTCTTTGCTCCTCAGTCTGTGTTTATTGTTTCCGCTCGTGCCGGTTTTGGCCCAGGACTCCACATCAGCTTCGCTTCCGACGGAAGCTCAACTCCTGGAGGTTGGAAAACCAATCACTGCCAAAATCAAAGGAACTGAGCGCCACACCTATCGCCTTCGGGTCCCCCAGGGTCAGATGTGCCTGGTCCAGGTCGAACAACTGGGGGTTGATCTGGTGCTTGAGTGGTTTGCCAGTGACGGCACCAGTCTTGGATTGACCAATCGGCGTCTCAGCAGAGGCACCGAACAGGCCTTCTTTCTAGCCGAACAATCCCCGCTTGACATGAAACTGGAGGTCCGCCCACACCTTCAGCCCGTCACTCCACAGGAGTATCGGATTCAAATCGCTGAGGTGCGCGAAGCGACCCAGTACGACACGCTGGCTTTAGCTGCCCAGCAAGCCTATCGGCAGGCCAGCCAGTTGAGCAGCAATAAAACCGGTAATCCGGATTATCAAAAAGCGATTGAAAAATACCAGTCCGCTCTGAATTTGTACCGGTTGATTCCCGACCCGGTTGGTGAAGGGTATGCCCTCCATCACATGGCTCGGGCCTATATGCGGCTCAATCAGCGCGACAAAGCCCTCGACTACTTCCAGCAAGCACTCAACGTGTGGGATGCCAATCAAAATAAACTTGACCGGGCACTCACCTTAACCAGTCTGAGTTTTTTCTCTACCAACACAGGGGAACTGGCCAAATCAGTCACCTCCGCGACAGAAGCGGCTGAAATCTACCGCCAGTTTCAGGATCAAGATGGCGAGGCGAGTGCTCTCAATAATCTGGCAACCGCCCTGGTCTATCTGGGCGCACTCCGTCGGGCTCAGGAGTGTCTGAATCGAGTCCTGGTCATTGATCAGGCCAATGGATCACTCTTTGATCAGGCAACCACGCTCAATAATCTGGCTGCAGCTTATGACAACCTTGGGGAAGTTCAACGGGCCCGTGCGTGCTATGAACAGGCACTCGAACTGCGCCGACTTGCCAAAGATCGTCAGGGCGAAGCATTTACCTTAATTAATATCGCTGCCAATCAAGGGACCCTATCAAATTATTATCAGGCCATTCAGTTTGCCCAACAAGCTCAGGTCATTTTCAAAGAACTCAACGACCAGGAAGGTGAGGCCTCTGTGCTTAGCAATCTTGGTAATTTCTATAAACAACTTGGTGATGAGTCCAGAGCACTCCAGTATTTGAATGAAGCGGCCAGTTTGTGGAAAACGCTCGGCAATCAACTTCGATATGCCAATCTGATGCTTTTTTTAGGCCGATTTTATACTGAAACGAATGACTATCCCCAGGCTAAAGCGTGTTTTACCCAGGCCCTTGACCTTGGCCAGACTCATGGCTATGTGTCCATTCAAGAGTACGGGTTGACCTATCTTGGGGCAGTATTTCTTAAGGAACAGGATCTGGCTCAGGCCGAGAAATATTTTTCCGAAGCACTGGCCATCAACCAAAAAACCAATGATCCAACCGGGCGTGCCTTTCTGTTTGACCACCTGGCTGACCTGTGTATGGAGAGGAAAGATTATCAAGCAGCACGTCGGTATCTGGATCAATCACTGGCCCTCAATACCCAACTGGCATATACCATCAATATGGCTGAAACCCTGTACTCCATCGCCAGCGTTGACCGCCAGGAAGGCAAACTCCTTGATGCTCTCAAACGAATGGAGCAGGCCATTCCCTTGCTTGAGCAAGTCCGATCCAGGGTTGATGACCAGCGGTTACGGACGACCTATTTTTCCTCCAATCAGATTTTTTATGACTTTTACCTGCAATTATTGATCGAACTCCATCAGCAATTCCCACAGCAAGGGTACTCAGCACTGGCGATACAAGCCAAAGAACGTGCCAGTGCCCGCAATCTGACTGACCTGTTGCGAAAATCCAAAACTGATATTCGTCAGGGGGTAGACCCACAACTCATCCAACGGGAAGCTGAATTGAATCAACGGCTCCGCGACAAAGCTACCCGAATCACTGAGTTCCTCAGCCGTGGCGCCCAATCCAGTTTGAAAGAAAGCGTGGAACGTGAATTTGCCGAGCTCAATGCTGAGTATCAACAAGTCCAGGCTGAAATCCGTCAAAAAAGCCCAGGGTATGCGGCCATCACTCAAAATCAATCGGTGACCCTGGCCGACATTCAAACCCAGTTGCTCGATGACAATACCCAACTGGTGGAATTTGCCCTGACACCAGACCAAAGCTTTGTCTGGCTCGTGTCGCAACAAGCGATTGAAGTTTTTCCACTTCCGCCGAAAGAGGAAATTGAACGCTGTGCCAGCCGGGTCTATGAATTACTCACGGTGCGCAATCTGCCGGTGACCACCACGCATGACCGCAAAGTCCAAATTGCCAAAGCTGATCTGGCTTTTCCAGCGGCGGCTCGCGAGTTGAGCCAGCTCTTATTTGGCCAGTTTGCCAACAAGCTCACCAAAAAGCGATTGCTGATTGTTCCGGATGGCCAACTGCAATCTATTCCATTTGGAGCGTTACCACTCCCATCAGAACCGACCAAATCAGCCGCCAAACAGCCCTTTTTGATTGAACAGTACGAACTGGTGGTGCTCCCTTCGGCGACGACCCTGCTGGTCAAACGTCAGCAACCAGCCATTCCAGCCCAGCCTCAATCCAAAAAAGTACTCATTGTGGCAGATCCGGTTTTTGACCTTCAGGACTCAAGAATTGCTGAAATCATCAAAAATAGACCAGCTTCAGAGGCAATGATGGTCAAGGCTCAAAACCTGAAATCACTCACCGAACCCTCAACTCGCAGCACGATCAAGCGGCTGGTGTTTACCCGTCAGGAAGCCGCGCAAATCTCGCGATTGCTCAAACCCGATGAAGTCAAACAACTGCTTGATTTTGATGCCAGTCGCCAAAGCGTACTTGCCGAAAATCTCAACGACTATCGCATGCTGCATTTTGCAACCCACGGTATTTTTAACCGCCAGACTCCAGAGCTTTCCGGCCTCGTTTTGAGTCAAATCAACCGAACCGGAGAACCCGAAAATGGCTTTTTAAGCCTGACAGATGTGTTTAATCTCCGGCTCAATGCGGATCTGGTCGTGCTCAGCGCCTGTCAAACAGCTCTGGGTAAAGACTATTGGGGAGAAGGCATGGTCGGGTTGACGCGTGGTTTTCTCTATGCCGGAACCAGTCGGGTGGTGTCGAGTTTGTGGATGGTTGACGATAGTGCCACCAGCGAGTTGATGGCTGAGTTTTACCGTCGCATGCTCGGCAAAGACCGCCTGTCCCCAGCCGCAGCGCTCCAGGCCGCCCAACTGAAAATGCTCAGTCGCCCCAATCGCAAAAATCCATTTTACTGGGCCGCTTTTCAGGTCCAGGGTGAGTTCTGAGCGACTCGCTCTGGTTGTGCGACTTCGCGATTTCACTCTCTTTGCTATTCCTCTCTTCACTCAGGATTTGCTAAGTTTAGGGTTCCAACTCATCACATCCAGCCACTGTCTGCCTAATTTTGTCCGATGATGAAATCGAAACACTCAATAACGGCACGTTTGGGATGCCGGGAACGTGCTGAAAAAATACTGCCCGAAGTCACCGAAGCCAGAGCCCTGGTGCAACTTCGCGAGATGAAACAGGCGTTTGCCCGCTACATTGGCAAAACGTATGGCCATCTGGCGGTGGATTGCGCCACCTGCCAGACGCCATGTTGCGCGGATGCCGAATTTGTCAATGTCAACATCACGCGCCTTGAAGCCGTTGCGATGCTGCGCACCATTGAAGCCAGTTCCAATCATGGCCCTGAGAAAGTGGCGGAAGTGCTCCGCCGGGCAGCAGCATCGGCCCAGGAATACGGGCTCACTGAGGACGGCGATACATTTGAAAAAACCTACGCCTGTCCGCTGTTTGAACCTGGAAAGGGCTGCATGGTCCACTGGAAAGCCAAGCCGGCGCCGTGCATTCAACACGGATGTTATGAACGCTGGCAGGACCTGCCCGAAACTCGTTCGATGCGTCGGGTTGAGCACTCTGTCGCCAAATTGAACGAACAGGTTTATGATGAACCCGTCGAATATCAAACCATTCCGATCTGGCTGCTTCGAGTAGCGAAAGAACCCGTTGAGAATGAAGAATGAAGAATGTGGTTGGTTCTTCGTTCTTCGTTCTTCGTTCTTCGTTCTTCGTTCTTCGTTCTTCGTTCTTGGTTCTTGGTTCTTGGTTCTTCGTTCTTGGTTCTTCGTTTTTGGAAAGTATTGGCGACTAAGGGAGCGTTAAAAATTATCTTCCCGTTTTCATTTGGAGGGCAGGCATTTG
>CAZXCE010000391.1:0-7979 GCA_964639175.1 uncultured Clostridia bacterium | reverse complement strand
TCTTGGTTCTTGGTTCTTCTTCGAAAGTATTGATTCCTAAGCACCAAGCACCAGGCATCTGTCTTTTCTTCATTCTCAATTCTTCATTCTTTCTATGCTCGATGTATTGGAACTGACCAAAACCTTGATTGAAATTCCGTCGGTGAGTGGCGATGAACGGCAGGTGGCCGAATATACGGCGACGCTTCTTGACCAGCTTGGCTTTCAGGTCATTTTGCAGGAAGCCGAATTTGACCGTCCGAACGTCTATGCCTGGTTGGGCGAACCGGCAGTGGTTCTGTCTACGCATACCGACACCGTGCCGCCATTTTTTGGCTGGTCGGAAGACGAAGAATTTGTGTATGGACGCGGCGCCTGTGACGCCAAAGGCATCATGGCCGCGATGATTGTGGCAGCCCAGCAGCTCCAGGCTCAAGGAATCAAAGGCTTTGGCCTGCTGTTTGTCGTCGGTGAAGAACGTGGCAGCATCGGTGCCCGGCGAGCCAACGATATCCCGAACGTTTCACGGTTTTTAATCAACGGAGAGCCAACCGAATCAACACTGGCGACTGGTTCAAAAGGTGCATTGCGGTTCAAACTCAAAACCCGAGGCGTGGCCGGGCATTCGGCCTATCCGGAACTTGGCGAATCAGCGATTCACAACCTGCTCGATATTCTGCAAAGGCTTCGTCAGACAGCCTGGCCGACCTGTTCGCGATTGGGAGCAACGACATTGAACATTGGCGAACTCCAGGGCGGCGTGGCACCAAATGTGATTGCTCCACAGGCTGAAGCACATTTGATTTTTCGAGTTGTGACCAGTATTGCCCATCTGAAACAACACCTTGAATCGGTGGTTGGTCAACAGGCAGCCATTGAATATCTCTTTGAATGCGAACCAGTCATCACAGAAGTGATTGAAGGCTTTCCAACTTCGATTGCGGCATTTACCACTGACATTCCGCTTTTGACCAACTGGGGAAAGCCGCTGTTGTTTGGCCCCGGCTCAATCCACGATGCCCACACCGCCACCGAACGCATTCGAAAAAGCGAATTGCTGGCCGCTCCGGCCCGATATGTTGAATTCGTGAAAAAATTGATTCCCGAAGTAATTTCAGAATCTCAAAACGTGAATGGATTTAAACCTGAGTTTGTCCAGTTTGATTAAAAGAGACAGTTTTTCAGAATCAGAAACCACGGAATACACGGAATACACAGAAAATAAATCCTTTTTCTTGAATGGTTTCTGCGTTATCAGCCTGTCAATAAATTCCCGTTCAGGGCTTCCAGGAGGAAATTGGCTGAGGAAATCTTCGTCATTCGCCATAAAAACCTGCCTGATGGTTAAGTGATCCAGGGACTATAATTCTCTACGATCTCAAGTTCTTCAATTTTCTTGTTTAACCAGGGCAAGATTTTGCGAACGATTGGATTGCTCATTTTCTGTGGATAAGCACACTTCCACCACCGTGGGTCTGGGCTTACTGAGGCAAAAACAACGGCAACAACCTGACAGAGATCTTCAATTCCACCACTGACCCCAAACGTCCCGATCTTGCGGCCATCTCTCAGTTGAATATCAGCCAGTTCAAGCGCCAAAATTGCTGCAAATCCATAGGCTTCTTCCTGAGGCAAGGAAAGAGCGGTCAACAGGTCATAGATTGCTTCCCAGAATTGATGGTCTTCACTCATTTGAAAAATTGACACTTCCTCAGAATTTTGGTTTACAGGATGGGCGGTGACATTCCCAGGGGCTCAGTCCACTCGTTGAGATCAATTAACCAGTCCTGAAAAAACACCAAAACATAGTCGAGTCTGCCATAGGATCTGGCATCAAATTCATCACACATTGCAGATTGATCTCCCTTTGAATATCTTCCCCATAAAATAGTGTAAATACCTGGAAATTCCGTATCTTCCAGGGCCATCATTTGCATGTACCGATAACACTTGCCTACTTTCCTCGTCCAGACGTGACGACCTCCGTCCCCTTCCTCATAGACAATCTCATCAGATGTAAGCCCTGCCTGGGCAATGAGTTCGGCGATAGCCTGTTTTAGGATTTCTTCTTTTTCGCTCCTCATAAACGCCTCAATCGGAAACAGGTTTAGTTTTCAGGTCAAAGGTCAATCGGGTTCACATTGTTTTGACACCAGTTATTCCAAAACTCGAAATCGGTTTCTTCCTCCTCTAATTGCTGGAAATTTAAGTCCGCTGGTATTTGAAATTGATTTCGTTTCATAGTCTCAAGGAATTCATCAGGAAGCCGAACCAAATGTTTTTCAACATAATGTGATAATCCTTCCGGCCAAACCCACTCGCCGTCACTGAGTTCACGACATCCCATACACCGGGCATCTAAATCAGGCTCAAACCGACAGTATGAGTAGCCTAATAATTCAAGAACAACCACCCCGCTACGTAGATAGCGGATCATTGCTGGGCGGTTTTCCTTCTCCCATTCTTCATCAACCAGATGACGGGGATGTGGCCAATCATATGGTGGATCGTAAGGGCCTTTGAAATTTTGTTGCCAATACCCAATCAGTTTCAACATCTGGTCATATCCAATCTCTGAAAGCTTCTGCGTTATATCATTTCGGGATCAAGGGCTTGGGGTCGGTTATCAAAAAATACAGCTTTTTCAATAACTTAGCTATTCCGTAACAGGAGGCGCCTCGTGTAAAACGGCATTAAGTCAGTTATAGAGTAATCCAGGGGCTATAGTTTTCTACCATTTCAAGTTCTGCAATTTCTTTGTTTAACCAGGGCAAGATTTTGCGAACAGTTGGGTTGCTCATTTTCTGTGGGTAAGCACATTTCCACCACCGTGGGTCTGGGCTTACTGAGGCAAACACAACCGCAACAACCTGACAGAGATCCTCAATTCCACCACTGCCCCCAAACGTCCCGATCTTGCGGCCATCTTTCAGTTGAATATCAGCCAGTTCAAGCACCAAAATGGCTGCAAATCCATAGGCTTCTTCCTGAGGCAAGGAAAGAGCGGTCAACAGATCATAGATTGCTTTCCAGAATTGATGTTCTTCACTCGTTTCAGGAACCATTGATAGCAGGTTTTGGATCGTTAAAGGATGCGGCATATCGTTTCTGAATATCCCTGGTTACGTAACTTGTTCAGTAGTTCCATCAGCATCAAGTATCATCTTCCCCTCATAATCTATCATCCCATTTCCATTAAAGATCATCCCATCAAGTGTTTCAGTAATCGCAAAAACCAAATCAAAATGCCTGGCTGACTCGTCAAAATCAGGAATGGCTTTGACGCCAATAACCATATTGGTGGCCGCGATGTTGTGTAAAAGTTGATTCTGGAGACTTTTGTTCTGAGTTCCAATCATCCGAAAATAATTGTGGGTGCCAAGAATTAACCGGGAGAACTCATCTCCTGGTTTCTGCTGCCACAAACTTGAAAACACAAGCTGGCTTTCTCCAGTTGTCAAAGTCAGAGTGGTCCAATGCCCCTTCGCATTTTTTATTTCCAGGTGACCACCTTGATATTGACGAAGGATTGTAAGCGGTGTGTTGAAATCAAGCCTGGGGCTGTAGATCGTGCAGGAACTACTCATTGGGCTCACTCCCTTTTCATTTTGCATTGCTACATATCCCAAAACCAAACCCAGTCTCCGTCGCCATAGGGTGGTTTGTTAAACAGATAAAATAACCCATCTCCAAAAGGCCAGTTTCCGGCAATCAGGGCATCCTTTGGTCCAGGAAAATCAATTTGCAGCACCAGATCTAAATTGTTCTCCTCAATAAATTTCATCGTGTTCATCACCTTCGGGCTTTTCCGTATCAGATGCGGTGTCCCACCTATCTTATGACCGGCAATGGTCACACGGTTACCTTGATCATCTATCCAATCAATGTGCTTCTCTAAGAGCAAAAGCCCATGCGGAGTCAGCGGCGAAGCAAATTCAGAGATCAGTGCTCGTTCAGAGGGTTCGTGCAATACAACTTCAACCAAACCTGACCGGTTTAATTCCCCACGTTTTCCCAGAAGTTTTTCGAAATCAGCGACAAATACAGAAATCTGGGTCTTTGGGTTGGTTGAAAAAGGAGCCGTCAGGAAATACCGGAGATTTTTATTCATCGAGGGTGGATACACATTGACTGGTGGATTTCCACCAATCAAACCATCAACTCCGGCTTGCTGGTCAACAATCTGAAGCGGGTAACACAGTAGCCGCTGGCTTTGACAAAGCACCGGAATTTCAGGCAGATCATCTTCAATAAAAGGCTCAACAATTTCAAAATTAAAAAGAATTCTTACCCTGGTATCCCTTCTCATTACAACAGGTTTCAATCTATCGTAAGCAAATTGAGGCATTATCCCTTTGCTCAAAAGATCGTCCAAAAATGCAATATCTCCCTTTTTGATCTCACAGTGAAAATTACCCGATTGATTCCTGCAGGTTGAAATGGATGAACTTTCTTCATTTGACATGGCTGGATTCCTTTGCAATTTTGCTGTGGGGAACAACCGAAATACCGGCTCAAACAAGTGTAGCCCAACCACAGGGTTGGGCTACAGCTTTTTTTGACCAATACATTTTTGCCAGTGGGTTCAATGATTCGCTTCTTTGGGCAACCAGTTCAGCGAGCCGGTGCCGGTTCAAGCACATATTGATCAACGATTTCGGCATTTTTCCCGGTTAATCGGGACTTCACATAATCCACCGTGGCTTTCGTCGATGAAACCGTCACCCGAACGTGACCTGAGCTTGAGAGCAATGTCCCCGAAACATAGCCATAGTCATCGGCGCTGCCAGTGGCTTCACCACGAGCAAAGCCGGGTTGAGGAACTTCCTGATAGGCAATCCCATCGCGTTCCTGATGAACGTACAGGTGATCGTGCCCGTGAAACACGGCTGAGACTTTATAGGCCACCAGCAGGTCGTGAATGGGCATTGGCCAGCCGGGTCGGTTCGCGGCAAAACCAGGCGTCCCGTCAGCGTTTGCCCCACCCCACTCAAAGTAAACCGAAGCTTCGGCCCCTCCGCGAGCTTCCTTGCCGTTGCCTCCGACCAGATGGTGAATGAACACAAAGATAAATGGTGCTTTTGAAGTTTCAAGCGTGGCGCGCAACCAGGTGTATTGCTCCTGGCCAAGCGTCCAGCCCCATCCATCGCGATTTTTTCCAGGTTTTATCTGAGTATTTGTAAACGGATCAAGTACGATGAACTGTGCGTCGCCCCACGTCCAGGCATAATAGTTTCGGGTCAGCGGTCCGGCGGTGTAAAAGTCGTCTGATTGAACCGGCGGGAAGTACTTGCGCCGCATCGCTGATGACCAGGCGGTCATTTCGGCGGCGCCGCGGGTGGTCCAGCCAACTTCGCCGTCGTGGTTGCCCAACGTTAGAAATACGGGCATCGTCCGACCAGCCAGACCCAGATAATATCGCTGGGCCAGATATTGAGCCGCAGACTCCTGGTAGGTAGGGTATTTGTCGGTCATAAACGTATCGCCAAGATCAATCAGGAAGTCTGGTCTGTCGGCCACAATGTTTGCCAGCGTATTGGCATAAATCTTCACATCGGTGTTGTTATCCAGGTGCGAATCGGCCTGCATGGCAAAAACAAACTCCGAACCAGCCGGTCGAGCCGTGCGAAAGGTGCCAGTCGTCAACGGACTCCCGGCAGAAATTGTGTACTGGTAAGCTTGATTGGGTTCAAGATCGGTCAGTTCAACGTCAAAGGGCACCCCTTGTCTTAAAGTGAGCGGGCGCGTTACTCCACCGGGCTCATACGCCAGGCTTACATCCAGATCTTTATACGCCAGAAGACTCATGGTGACAGATGTGGTCGTTGGACGGGCCAGGACTACGTCAAGATCATGTTTAGGGACATCAGTAAAAAAGGTGGCGGGCGGGCCACCACTTTGCCGGCCCTCGATAGATGGAACATTCACCATTGAAGCCAGACCAGCTCCCAGAAAAATTCCAATCAGGTAGATCCACAAGCGAAGTCGTTTCATTTTATTCATATCGAAGCCTTTGTATGGTGTTGAGCTGAAAAGACAAGAGCTGAAGAAATCGGGCTGAAGAAATTAGACATTATCGGGGTTCACCATTTTCCAAAAGTGGAGCTTCCTCACCGTGGCAACCCACCCGCTCACGCGGGTGGTACTGACTTGACGCCATCCATTTTTCGATGGCCCGGTTTTATCTCCGATACTGTCAATTCTTCATTCTTCATTCTCAATTCTTCATTCTTCACTTTGCTGCGGAGGGTGCCGCAACTTTATAAGAATGACCAATCTGTCCGTTGGTTCCGTCGCCAGGCAAGAAGGCCCGCACATAGTCCACGGTGACGTCTGATGGCGAAACGGTGACTCGCAGGTGTCCGGAATTGTTCAGAACGGTTCCTCGATAGGCACTGGCATTCACGTCGCCGACTTTGTAGCTCGCATCAGACGGCATCGGTGTTTCCTGATACACGACGCCGTTGAGTTCCTCGCGGGCATAGAGATGGTCATGGCCCTGGAAGTAAATCGTGACGTTGTTATCAACAAAGAGTTGATGGATCGGTTTTGCCCAGCCAGGGCGTTTGGAGGAAAACTCTTCGCGGCCTTTCTTGCCGAGCCCTCCCCATTCGTACAGTCCCGCCCATCTGACCGCACCGCGCGTCTGGCCAAGAAGGTGGTGGGCAAACACAAACTTATATTTGGCCGGGCTTTGTTCGAGGGTTTGCTTGAGCCAGTTATATTGTTCCTGGCCGAGGGTCCAATCCCACAAATCTTTGGTGACTTTCGGATCTTTTGGGCTATGGCGGTAGGGATCAATAACCACAAACAGCGCGTCACCCCACTGCCAGGCATAATAATTCTGCGGCAACCCGACAAAGCTTTCAGCAGTGGTATTTCCCGTGTAGAACTGGTTTGGAACCGGGTTTGGATAATACCGTTGCCGGGCTTTGGTACCATAAATCGCCAGATTGTTGGGCGGCGTTACATCCAGGTAATAGCCACCTTCGCCTTCGTGGTTTCCGAGTGCCAGGAAAATTGGCGCCGATTTGCCGACAATCCCCAAAAATGGCCGTTGATCAAGGTGCAACTGGTCCATTTCCCGCTCTGAAATGTTCAGGTCATGGTCGTCGCCAAAGGTGTCTCCGAGATCAATCAGAAAATCGGGCGCATCAGCCAGTTGATTGTTTAAAGCAATTTCATAGAGCGAGTGGTTGCCTTTTTTGTCATAAATGTGCGAGTCAGACTGTACGGTGAAGGTAAACGTACTGCCGACGGCACGTTGAGTGTGGAAGGTATTTTCGGGTCGGGACGTAAATTGGGCCGTGCCGGGGGCGCGGTACTGCATTCGATAATAGTACCGGGTATTGGGTTTGAGTTCACCCATCACGACTTCAATGCGTGCCCCAGCCGGATACGTCACGGTTGGTGTGCGGCCTGGGTACACACCAGATTTCACGCCGTACTCGAAATAGGCTTCCACGGCTGACCCGGCAATCATATTGACCGTGATCGAAGTATCAGTTGGGCGTCCCAGCAGCTCCGTTGCTGTAAATTGAACATCCGCAGATTGTGCCGGGGCAACTGAAAAACCTGGACTTACAAATCCGAGACAAAGCATCACCAGTACGATGAGACTCTTGGGTAACATGTTGATTTTCCTCAGGTTAGATCACCTCGTAAAGAGTGTAACACAACAAATTAAAAATGGGCTGAACCCAACTTCAGCGAAGAAGCAAGAAGGCAATCAAATGGGTGGGATGGAGTTCGTAACGAAATGAAGTTTTTCGACATTCACTTCCTGATGGTCGAGAAATCTCAAAAGAGTTCCACTTTTTTTCGAATGCTTGATTGTTTTTTCACGTGTGAGCTTTCAACGTATCGAAATTGCCGCCAGTGTAAACTCCTTGCGGATCAAACCTTTTCAGATATTACGGTTTCCTATTTCTGAAATTTCTGTCACGATTGCCGTGTCAAGCTCACCAACTCATCCAACCAGGAAATGTATTACAATTATG
>CAZXCE010000390.1:0-7982 GCA_964639175.1 uncultured Clostridia bacterium | reverse complement strand
AACGGGCCGGTCTGGACGTCAATCCTGCCATAGAAAAATACCTATTTACTTTCCTGCGCCCATCGGGGCGCGAGACAGGATGGGGTGGTGATCTGGTGGTAGCGCCCAAAGCTGCGCGACCACCAGCTACGCTCCATCGCCCTGTGGGCGGTAAGGCCTCAGATCTTTTTTCATCGCTTTTTTATGGGGACCTGTACTTAGTATTTAGTACTTAGTGCTTTGGAACCAATACCTTCCAAGAACCAAGAACCAAGCACCAAGCACCAAGCACCAGGCAGTACTTTCTTCCTTCTCAATTCTTCATTCTTCATTTTGCCTTCTTTAGCTGGTGAGGCGGTTGGCCGTTTCCTGTAACTGGTTGCGGAGCCGGTTTTCATCAAAGGTCAGGACATTCTGGCCATCAAACAACACCTTTCCGCGCACCATTGTCATAATTACATCGCGGCCACTGGCCGAGGCCAGTAACGCAACGGCTGGATCATGAACGGGTTGCGTATGGGCTCCAGAGAGTGAAATAGCCGTTATGTCAGCATCTTTTCCGACATCGAGTGTCCCAATGCGGTTTTCCAGGCCGAGGGCGGTGGCCCCACCGAGGGTCATCCATTCCAGCAGATCCGACGCTGGCAAAACAGAATCGTCACCCATTGAAGCCCGGTGAAGCAATCCCGTAAAGCGTGCTTCATCAAGTAAATCACAGACATTGTTGCTGGCGACGCTATCCGTTCCCAGCCCAACCGGAATTCCCCGTCGTCGCATGCGCAGGGCTGGGGCAATGCCATGACCAAACTTGGCGTTTGATTTTGGACAATGGGCGACACGGGCATCCCAGAGGGCAAGCAACCCGATGTCTTCTTCCGTGGCGCGAACACAGTGGACCAGCAATGGCTTTACCCGTAACACGTTCAGATCAGCCAGATAGCGGATGGTTGAAACCCCAGGTGGCGACCATTGGATATCACGGCGGCGGTAGGAATCACCAATCGGCCCCAATCCCTGACGCATAAAATCTTCTTCTGCCCGGGATTCCGCCGTATGGATGCACATCGGGAGTTTCTCTTGTTCTGCAAATTCAGTCGTGAGTTGAAACAACAATTTTGAAACGGTGTATGGGGCATGCGGAGAAACCCCGACTTTGACCAGTGATGTTTCATGCCGGCGTAAGGTCTGAATTTTGCGCTTCAGATCGCCCAGACTCCGTTTCGCCTTGAGCATTTCAAGGCCAAAGACTTCCTGATACACAATCCCACGGACACCGCCAGTGACCATGGCATCCATTGGGGCACCAGAGTCCCCGGTATCGGCCAGCGTCGTAATGCCTGACCGAATGGCTTCGATCACACCCCAGCGGGCTGCAATTTGGAAATCTGCAGCGCGTAACTTTTCGCGTTTGAGTTCAACCAGCTTTGTAATCCACGGATAGAACGGCAGTTCATCCAGCAACCCCCGTAAAGCTGTCAATTCCAAATGAGAGTGAACATTGACAAAGCCCGGCGTGAGCGCCGTTTCACCTAAACTGACCGTTTGGTATGGACCATCTTTGGCAACACTTTCTCGAACAACTTCTTCTGGACCAACGGCTGTAATGACACCATTGTGAACAGCAACCGCACCATATGGAATCGGCGGAACTGAAACCGGAAGAACCCATCGAGCAGAATATACAATTGTCATAATGCGTTTTCTAACCAGGCGTTCAAAATCAAAACATCAATACGAGCACGTCGAAGGGAAAAACAGGAGCAAATACTTTGTTGGCGTGAGCCGAAAATAATAAGTGGATTTGATTGGTTAATCTATCAAATATTGTGTGACTGGCTCAGACCCGGAACCATTTGCGGGAATTACATCACCAGTTCAGTGGCTCAAGCCCCTGGCTATGAAGCCATTTGAATTCAATTCTTTGCCTCCTGAAACTCTCAATTTCGAGTAATCATTAAAGCTCTTTATCCGCCCCAGAGGTTTGCCAGAAAGCAAGGCTGGCATAGGTCACGGCTGAGGCACGTTCGACTTCATGCCATTGTTCATAGTGGAGCACCTCGCCCTCACAGTCCCCAAACACATCAAGGGCGTCGAGAAAGGTCAACATCGGGGGAAAGCCACACACGTTGCGCGCATCCTGATCCTGGGCAATGTGGGTCAGCAACGCCTGGGCATCGCGCTGTTCAACCACAGAAAGCAAGGCAGAATCAGCCTGTGCGACGTCTTCCAGCTTTTCTTCAGCATCAAACGGGTCGCCAAATTTGCGCCCGATATGAGCCAGATCACCTCCGACAAGCAAACAACTGGATTGGGTGTGCGATTGCAGCGTCACCCGAAGCGCTTTGACAAAGTCTTGATATTCAACCCGATCTGGATTTTCAGCCACGTCTGATTCATTGAGCAACATTTGAAAAGAAGTGCATAAAATCGGCACCATCCGCACCCGCCCCTGGGCTACCGCTTTTGGAAACAGGTGTTGCAAAAAAATAACCTGAAACTCGATGGAATGTTCATGCCGGTGTGACGTGTCATCGTGGCTGATGCTCTGACCAAGCTGGCGTTCAAGGTGCTCTAAAAAAGCCACATCACACTGAAGTTGACCAAATGGTGTTTCATAGGCTTTTCGAGAGGCCACAAACAATCCATTTCCACCATAATGAGATGTTCCCAAAATGATGAATGTCAGTTCTGCTGTCGGGTCATCTTCCAGGTGTGCCAGGCTCTCGCCCAGGATCCGGTAGGCTGGGGCATAGACGGCCCCACCCACCCGCAAATCAATATGCGGAGAAATAACCCCAACCAGGCGCGAGTCAGTTCGGGCTTCAACCGGCGGACCACCAGCCAGAATTTCATCAAGCCGAAGGCGGAGCGCCTCGGAATCAGCCGGGTAGCTGGCTCCAGCATGAGCGCAGGGTCGGACTGGCGAGGCAATAAACTCAGCGTCAACTTTTGACTGAAATTGTTGAAACCGTGCGCTGTCAAACAATAAAAAGGAATCAAACATCTCCAGGATTTGGATGATTCGCTCCTGGGGAATGGTGACACCAGCCTGAAATCGAATGGCCTGTTGCATGTTTTCAACCGTATGTTGTCCATCACAAAACAGAAGAAATAACCCCAGGGCTTCGGGAATGATCACTGGCTCGGTGTAATTTTGCGGATCATGGGCGATAAAGACTCGTTCCGCTTCAGCTTCGGCTGGAATCAACTGAACCTGGCGCAACCGAGGGCGCTCGGGCAACGGAAAATGAAGACTTGAGTACATAGAAGTTTGTGGAATGGTGCCAACTGTGGATTGTGAGGGTGTGAGTTGCCAGCCGGAATGTGTGTGACTCACACGCAAGAGTGCAGGTCGTTCTATTTAGCCTGAATCTGGTTCCGACGCAACCTCAAACTCAAGGAACCCATTGGAGAACCTGGGGGTTAAAACTCTAACATCCCCCGCTTATTGTGGTAACGATCCAGAATGCGTCGTACGTAGTTACGCGTTTCCGGGTAATCAATCTGGGCCACATACGTATCGGCAGTCAGTTGATTTTTCCCGGCCTGGGCGGTGGCGGTCCGCCAACGCTCGGCTTGACTCGGACCAGCATTGTATCCCGCCAGCATCATTGGCACCATAATGCTTTCAGCCTGATAGCGCTGGCGGAGCAAATCCAGATACCAGCAGCCAATGGCCAGATTAATTTCTGGATACTGTAACAAATCGTCTTCCGTCAGCTTTGACGCCTGAGAACTTGATAGATTTGGGACCCGCCGGGCCATTTCCCGGGCAAAGTTGGTGGAGGCATTTTGCTCACGCCGTTTTTGCTTCCATTCGGTAATCACCACCGGTGTCACCTGCATCAGGCCGACAGCGCCAGCACTGCTCCGGGCTTTGGGGTTAAAATACGATTCTTCATACACAATCGCCCGGACCAGTCGCTCTTCAAGCTTATATTCGGTAGCTGTTTTTGAGATAAGTTTATCAAAACGGTGAATCCGCCAGTAGGTATAGCCAAAAAAGCTGGCTGACACCACCAGCACAAAAAGTGTAAATGAAAGGAGTTGTCTTTTAAGGGAACGAGCCATAAACCTGCGTGCTGAGAATGATGCACAGTAATAACGCCAACGGCAGCGGCCTGAAAACTTCGGGCTGAAGACTTCAGGTTGAGGGTATGGAACCCATTTTCTTCAGCCCCCAAACCCTGAGCCCTGGTTTTCAGCCCGGAGCCCCAGGATTTTTCAGCCTGAGAAATCTGACAGCCAACGTGCTATGCTGCCAAAATAAATCAATAAAAACCTGCAGTTCCTGAGAGAAAAACTATATGGGTAAGATTGGGCTACTGGCAATGGATGTTGATGGAACATTGCTCACACCTGATGGCAAAGTGACCGACCGGACACGACAGGCCCTGGAGCAGGCTGAGCGTGCTCACCAGGTGCATCTGGTACTGGCCACCGGACGCCGGTTTCACGCGGTACGGCCAGTTGCTCAAAATCTTGGTATCCGCACCCCTCTCATTACCCACAACGGTGCTCTCATTAAAAATCTGGAAACCAGGTCAATTTATCGCTATCACTGGCTCGAAAACGATATCGCCCGCCGCTTAATTGAGCTTGGAAAACAATTTGGGGCTGATACTTTAGCCCTGGAAGACCCTGATGGGGATGGACGGATCCTGACTGACAGCGTTTCAGAAAACAATGCACCCCTCAAACGATACCTTGAAATGAATCGAGCCTATGTCCGTCCGGTGCCAAGTTTGTTACAGGAAGTCACCGGTCCCGTAATTCAGATTATGTTTTGCGGTCCCTGCCGCCCCATGGCCGAACTGGCAGAGATTCTGCTGGCGGAAATGTCGGAAGTAACCCGGTTACTGATGACGGCCTACCCTCGCAACGATATGACCATCCTGGACTTACTCAATCCGGCGGCGTCAAAAGGAACCGCACTTGAATTTGTGGCTGAATTCTTTGAAATTGATCAATCAGACGTGATGGCCGTGGGAGATAACCACAACGATATTGATATGTTGCAGTATGCCGGTATTGGTGTGGTTATGGGAAACGCCGAACCAGAACTGCTGGAGATGGGATTTCACCGGACAGCATCCAATACGGAAGATGGGCTGGCGAAAGCCGTGGAACGCTTCATTTTGGGAATGGAGTAACTAAAGAATGAAGAATTGAGAATGAAGAATGAAGAAACTCGATTGATGAAATGTTGGTGGTGACTGGTGTTTGATACCTGGAAAGCATTGGTTCCAAAGTATTAAAAACCAAGAACCAGGAGCTAAGCACCAGGGTTTCTCAATTCTTCATTCTCAATTCTTCATTCTTCATTCTTTCCGTTGGATCGGGGTTGGGCGACCATCATCACCAACGGCGACATAAATCACATCGGCTTCAGTGACTTTGACAACCTTACCAGGTTCGCGCCAGCGTTCAGATTCAACCACGACATGGACCGTCACCGACGTTCGTCCGACCCGTGAGACTTCGGCATAAAAACTCACCAAATCACCGACATAGACCGGTTCGACAAAAATGACCTCTTTCATGGCAACAGTTACATATTGATGAGATGCCAGTTCACGTGCCGGTACCGCCCCGGCCAGATCGATATAACTTAAAATGACGCCACCAAAGATCGTGCCAAAGGCATTGGTTTGATGAGGCATCATCATGGTTCGGATGGCAGGCGCTTTTGGCGATGGGAGGGCAGAGGATGGTGTTTCATTCATACGTGCGTTCGATGTGTAAAAATTCTGTTGTGGGTTGTGCAACACCGTTCAGGGTTCAGGGTTGGGGCAGTATGGGTTAGGGAAATGCAATTTTTTCAATAAGTTGACTTTTTACGAATCTGAGAAAATGACGCTCAATTTGTCTCATTTCAGTTAACTGAAATGCAGCGGGTGATTTGACCATGGCGCGCCCTTTTGACACAATAGGAATTCCACTCCGATCTCAACCTTGCATCTCCAGCCCAGCCCTTTCACAGGAAGTGTCCCATGTTCGAGTACTTTCCCGAAAATGAACTTGAGTTTTTGCGTGAGTGTGAGCTCTATGCCAACCTTTCGGAAAGGACGCTCCAGTCTATCTTTAAACGTGGCCGATTGGTTCAGCTTTCACCTGGGCAAGAACTGTTTCAGGTCGGGGCACCAGCCGACAACTTCTATGTTGTAAAGTCAGGCATGGTGGAAATTTGCCGGTTTGGTGACAAACCGGAAGAGATCGTGACGGTTGCATTTCTGGGGCGAGGTGATTCGATTGGTGAAATTACGATGTTGACTGGCACTCCCCACGCGGTGCTCGCGCGTGCGCCGGAAGGCGGTGAGGTGTTTGAAGTCCCACGCCGCAATTTCCGCACCATGCTTGAAGCCTACCCTGAGTTTGCCATTCACCTCTGCAATACCTTTGCCGAACGGCTCGAATCTTCTGTCAAAAATGAAAGTGGTACCCGGAACCGACAGTTCCACGGGCATTTAAAATATTTTGATCTGGCCACGGTCATTCAAACCATTGTGGTGTCACGGATGACAGGCCGGCTGGTCGTGACCGATGATTTTGGTAATGCCTATGCCGAAATTTATTTCGATGCCGGCGACCCGTCCTGTGCCAAGATTGGTCATTTATCTGGCCCTGAAGCCTTTAACCAGCTTTTTCAGCCGCCTCCGGTCGAAGGCACCTTTGACTTCAAGAGTGGTGAGCGCCCACCAAGTGAATTGCTGGGCTTGTTTGAAGGCTGCCCGCCAGGCATGAACATGCTTATGGACGCCATCCGGATGCAGGATGAACTCGATAATTTCCGTCCGCAAATTGACCTTGAATCAATTTATCAACCCCAACAAACCGAACTTATCTGGGAAGGGGAAGAACGCTATCTGGTCCTGGCCAATGACATCTGGTATCGGCTGCATGCCGAGCAGCCAACAGTCGTCCAGCTCTTGCAAGAAGTCCCATCCTGCCATTATGGAGTCTATTATGTGTTATCCACGATGAAACAGGCCGGGTTGATCGTCTCATCAATGGACACCGGGTTATGGCAGAAAGTGGATTCCGCCGAAGGCTGGGGTTTACTCGATGACGACATCTGATCCACACCCACACTGGTAAGATCGCTTTTCAGGCAAAGAGGTCCTCACGCCATCTTTGGCTGGAAACTCAGAAGCTATTGAAGAATTTGGATTTACTTACCAGGCATTTCGCCGGTTCCAGAGTTTCTGATTCTGAAAATCGAGTGAACAGATTGTGTTTCAACCTGGAACAGGTTGATGTTTCAGAGAGATGTTTTTAACTACTCGCTACTCGCTACTCGCTACTCGCTTTTCCATTTTGCTATTTTGCTTCAGGGTTCTTGTGGTAGAGTCCGCAAGTGCAATCCCTTAGTCTTTTCGTTTCAGCACCCATTTTTGATCGAACCAAGCATATTTTTAGGAGGATGTTTACCCATGGCCGAAGATTCAGCCTCAACAAAACTTACCTTTTTTCTGGTCGGTGCCGGAATCGGCGCCGTCGTTGCGCTGTTGTTTGCGCCAAAATCAGGCCGTGAACTCCGCGGCGACATTGCTGATGCCAGCAAGCGTAGCGTCGAATATACCCGGGACAATGCCCGTCGGCTTGGTAGCAAGGCATCTGAGTTGTATGAAACTGGGCGTGAGAAAGCCACTCACCTCAATGAACAGGTCAAAGAACGAACTTCCGGCTTAATTGGTGCCGGGCGCGAACGGGTCGAAGAACAGCGGCAGCGACTGGCAGCGGCAATTGATGCTGGCAAACGTGCCTATCAGGACAAAAAAGCCGAGGTTCAGGCACTCGAAGCCGCGCTGGAAGAAGCCGAACCAGAAGAAGTATAACTCCCGCGTTTTCATCACGTTGTGTTTGACAACTTAGCCGAAAGGAGGCATTGGAGCCAGGGCTCCTCGGCCTCCTTTTTTCTTCACGTACTCACAGTGGTTTAAGGTTGATTGAACCTCTCCTCCCTATTGCTTCGCGATTGAGGAAGGAGATTCCTGCTGTTC
>CAZXCE010000389.1:0-7984 GCA_964639175.1 uncultured Clostridia bacterium | reverse complement strand
TCATAGCGGATGACGTTTCCATTGCGGTCCTGCTGTTTCACGACCCGGTTCTGGTCAATCGTGAACCGTGTTCCATCGCGCAACACCACCGTTCCGCTCAAGAACGGCTGCACACTTCCCGCACCCAGTTTGGACGCCCGATCCCGAATTTCAACCGGGTTGCCGCTTCCGTCGTGGCTGTAAAACGTAGCGGCGGTGCCATCGGTTGAAATCCAGGTTGCTCCGCGTGACAGACCTTCGCAGCCATTGACCAGCAATGGCGCGCCGTTGGCGACCGTGTCGCGGAATTCATACTCGGTTCCATCCGGCGCGGTAAATGAGATTGTCGTCAACGTCCACACATAGCGCGGAAAATACCCGGCACCACCGGCGTTCTGGCAGGCTACCGGAATGTCGTTCCACCCTGATTGCCGGGCCGACAGCCGTCCGGCATGGAGCAGCCATCCCGGCGCAATCATCGGCACACCCGTGTCCCAATCCCGAAATACTGGGATCGAAACGGGATCTGGTTCTGTCCCTGGAGGCGTTCCTCCCGCATTCGGCTGCCGTTTTTGCTCCGCCCGCCACAACTTAGCGTTGTAGGACAGCACCACCGCCGCTGTCATTCCACCGCGTCCTGACAGTGCCCCCAACGGAAAGCGCATTGATAAATTCCCATTGTAAAGATTCACGGTATCAAACGATCCCCCGTCATAACTTCCCAACGGAGGAACACCCTTGGCTAGCGAGGACGGCGTTGTCACCGACGATGGTGACACCTGGGCCAGGGCGAATGAAGAATTGAGAATGTAGAATGTAGAAAACAGCAGCAGCGGCAGGAGACGCAGATATTTCATAGGAAAAAACTTTTGGAGTGCTATGACTTGTCATAGCTTTGGTTTCCAGCGACTTGTCGCTGACTGAGTTGGTTTCATCGGCGACAAGTCGCCGGAATTGAAAGCGCCGACAAGTCGGCGCACTCCAAAGTTCACGGCATGACCGTGATCGTGCAGCTTCCCACATCGGCATTTGCCGGATCAGAGAGCTGATAGGTTCCGGCACTCAAAGCCAGTTCCACCTTGGCATCATTGCCTTCCTGGGGAAGGTCGAGCGGGGAAGCACCGGGACGTGTCAACCGATAGGTTGGGGCCACCAGCGTGCCGGTGCAGGTTTGTACATTCAAGACGCGGGTTCCGGCGGGAACCGTCACCTCGGCTGGTTCAAATCCAAATGGCGTGGCATATACCACAATCCAGCCGACCTGACCGCTTTGGACTTTGGGAGCAGCAACTGGAGCCGGGATCCCTGGCGATGCCGACTTGATCGGCGAGGAAGCCGCCTTTGGGGGAGAGGTACTCAATGCCTGTGATACCCAGGGAGTGATTCCAATTCCAATTCCTGCCGCTACAATCAAAGCGGAAACCAGCCGGCGCCGATGGCGGAGATTCGCAATCAATTTCATAAACATACTCAACTGTGAGAGAGAAGATTCAGTCCATTTTACACTTTGGGTGTAAATGGTTGTTTGTACGGAAGGTTAAGAATGATTCAGAAAAAGTGCTGGAGAAACAAGAGGAGAAGTTTTTCAAGCCAAATTTGCATTGATGAGTTGAACTTTGCGTATCTGACTAACAGCAATCAACGTGCCATAGAGCAATGTTTCCCGCAGATAGGTGGGAGTTTGCTTTAAATTGTTGTTTATATTATACTTATACTCGATCCGACGAAGTTGCACTCAGGTTTTGAACCCCAGAAAATTCACTTTTTGGTTAAAATTTTCACTTTTTGGTTAAACAAGATAAAACATTCATTTGTCGGAAGATAAGTCCTGCCGATGGTAAAAAGCGTTAACCAAAAGGTTAAACCCTTGATGACGACTTATTTTTTTACTTGTGCGAAAAAAAGAAACCACAAAGCAAACGGAATAAAACTTTCCATCTACCTCATGGTTTATTGATTTATATACTTTGAAATGCTGTGACTGGTTACAGCTTTTGGTTCTGGTCGCTTATCCTTAATTTTTCCGCTCGGAAGAAAAAGCGGCGTCAAGTAAGCCGCACTCCATATCCCCTTCAGTCTCTTGTTCCGGCAGCTTTAGCCATATAGCCGGCACGGGCGCGAACTTTGGCGTCAGGTTCAGAAACCGTGACTTTCAGCTTGCGATAGCCGCCATTGTCAACCGGGTTGGTTGGATAATACCCAAGGACATAAATATGGCGGAGTTCTTCGGCAATGTGAGTGAACACCGATGACAGCGACCCCATTGACTCATATTGATAGAGGTCACCGCCTGTCGCCTGAGCTAAGTCGTTTAAAAACGTATCTTTTGAGTAGTAAGGCTGGGTGGTTTGTGGAAACCGACCTTGTGGCGGCGTGAATGAAGCCTGGAGTGGCCAGCCAATCGGCGGAGTGCCTTGCGGACGACGCGGCCAGGGCAGCGGGAAGGGAAACCAGGTGGGGCGTCCAGGAGCCCCAGTCTGGCCCGACCAGTCGCTCGCCGGGTACTGAATCACATAGGTCAATACATCAGATTCGACCACGGCATCAATCGCATCGCGATAGGAAACGCCTTTGCTGGATGTGTCCTCACCATCTGTCAACAGGATGATAGCTTTGCGACCTTCGATGGTGCGCATATAGTTGCGCACCGTCTTATACACCGCTTCATAGAGTTTGGTGCTGCCGCCAGAGCGGGTGCGTTCAATGGCATTTTCCAAAACCTGGCGGTCGTCAGTGAAGTCACACAGGAGTTCAATCGAACTGGCAAAGGTGACCACCGCCACTTTGTCGTCATCACGCATGTGATTTACAAACGCTCGGGCGGCGGTTTGAATGTCTGGCGCACTCAATACCGTGCTCCCGCTCATATCGAGTACCAGAGCGACATGGAATGGCACCCGTTCCGGGGCAAAAAACGAAATATCCTGTTCCGTGCCGTCCTCAAACAATCTGAAGTGTTCTTTCCGCAAAAAAGGCAGGTAATACCCGTTGTTGTCACTGACGACCGCTGGGACGGTAATCAATGTGGCGTCAATTTTAAGAGCTTCAGTATCTTGCAAGGCTGGATCATCAGCCCCAGCCATGATGACTTCTTCTTTGTGAGGTGTCGGTGATGAAACATCCTGGGTGTTGGCTTTGACTGGAGGGGAAGATCGTTTTCTGCCCGACTGGGCCGAGACTGGAAGACAGAGTGCGGTCAAACACATGACACACACAACCGCAAACAAGACAGACGAAACCCATCTGAACTGCGACTTCATAAAAAACCCCGGGGAGTGATGGCGAAATTGGAAAGGCGGAAGAGACAGGCTGCAGGTCTGATGCTACCTGAATCCAGAAGTGTTGTTTAGGTGGTGTCGAAAAATTATACCAGTTTTAGCTTCGGCGGCCACCCAGGCTGGTGAATTTGATCAGAAGATGAGCTTTTCTAACTACGTCATGCACGTTATTGCAATAGAAGGAAAAGAAGAGTATTGGTTTTAATGCTTCCCATTTCTGTTTCAGAAACACGCCATATTTCGCCACGATCTTGAGAAACATCCCAATTTGTTGATATTCCTGGCCCGCATCTTTTCGTTTCCCCCCACTTCTTATGGCTGAGTCCATCAGGAAGAAATACTGCCGAAATCTTTCAAAATGGAAAGTTTAAGTGATTCTCTGCAAATTGCCTGATGTTATTTCCAGATCATATTCTACTGCTGATATTCCACCATCTTTCGGAGGTTTTTCGTATGAAATTGCCACGCCGACACGGGCTGTTTCTCTTCGGTATCGGTCTACTGTGCAGCGGGTTCTGGCTGCATTTCACTTCGACTGAGGCGGCACGACCAGTGTCCACGCCTCAGGTTTCACCCACGGTTCAACCGGCTGCCATCTGGCAAGATGTCTCTGAATCAGGTTTTTCGAAAACAGTTCAACTCCAATCACAGCGACAAATTATTCCAACAACCTATCGGACGCTCCTGCTGGACAAGAGCGCGTTTTCTCAAATCCTTCAAACTGTTCCGCTCGAAGCCAATCGAGCCCCAGAGACGGCGCCGGTGATGATGGCGTTTCCGTTGCCTGACAAAACGTTCGCCCGGTTTGCCGTGTGGGAGTCTCCGATTATGGCAACTGAACTGGCAGCCGAGTACCCGGCAATTCGGACCTATGCCGGGAGGGGAATTGATGACCCAACCGCCAGTATTCGTTTTGACCAGACACCGGTTGGCTTTCACGCCATGATTATTTCTGCTCGCGGGACTTTCTATATTGACCCCTATGCAAAGGGAAACACCGATTTTTATATTTGTTATGACAAGCGTGATTTCCATAAACCGGCGGCTGACCTGGCACGGTGTCTGATTGACCCGGCACGGTCCAAAAAGCGTCCATCCAGCGAGTTTTCTCCGTTACAGGCCGATACCACTCCACCTCCATCACCAACCAGGTTGAGGATTTACCGCGCTGCCGTTTCAGCTACTGGCGAGTATACCCAGTTTCACGGAGGTGTAACCAATGCCCAGGCGGCGATTGTCACGACCCTCAACCGGGTAACTCAAATTTATGAACGGGAGCTTGCTATTCGGCTGGTGCTGGTGAAAACGTTTGTTTTTTCCAATCCTGAAACAGATCCATTCACTAATGACGACACGGGCGCCATGATTGATCAGAATATTGCCTTTTATGCCAGTTCAAACGGTATTGCGGCGAGTGCCTATGATGTTGGCCACGTGCTTGGATTTGGTGGTGGCGGTGTCGCGCTGTTAGGGTCTGTGTGTGATAACTCCAGCAAAGCTGGCGGCGTGACCACGGGCGCCCCACCGGTTGGTGACCCGTTTGATGTGGATTATGTCGCCCACGAATTTGGACATCAATTTGGGGCGGATCACACGTTTAACGCCGCGGAAGGCGGCGCCTGTACCACTCGCAATGAGTCAACAGCGTTTGAACCAGGCAGCGGCTCAACCATAATGGGCTACACCAACATTTGCGAAGGGCGTGACCTTCAACCGGCGAGCGATGATTATTTCCATGCCGGGAGTCTGAAAGAAATCCTTGAACTCACCATCAATGGTTCAGGAAGTTGCGGGCAGTCGCCCAATCCGCAGGCGGTCAACAATCCACCAACCGTCACGGCGCCAAATCCGGTTGTGATTCCAGCCCGGACGCCCTTTGCGCTGACGGCGGTTGGAACTGACCCCGATGCCCAGGATGCCGCCCGGCTGACATATTGCTGGGAACAGTATGATTTAGGTGAGCCGGGGCCTCCCGATGATGACAATGGCAACCGACCGATTTTCCGGTCCTATTCACCTTCATCAAATCCGACTCGGGTTTTTCCGCAACTGCGTTACATCTTAAACAACAGCAACAATCCGCCCGAAAGTTATACTGTCCCCAATAATGGAAAAGTGTTTCAGACCGGCGAAACGCTGCCTCGAACCAACCGGGTGATGCGTTTCCGGGTAACGGTGCGTGATAATCGAGTGAGTGATGGCAGTGTAGCTGGAACGGTCGGATTTGCCGACACGCTGGTTCGAGTGGTGGCTGATGCTGGTCCAGTTGTCGTGACCGAACCGGTTGCCTCAACGGTCTGGTCCACCAACTCACGCCAAACCGTCCGCTGGAATACCGCCTTTACCGACCAGGCTCCGATCAATTGCACCAGTGTGAAAATCACGCTTTCCACCGATGGCGGGCAAACCTTCCCTGTGACTCTGGCTGAAAATGTCCCCAACTCTGGCACCGCCTCAGTGATTGTTCCCAATGTACCGATTACCGCCCCGGTGACAACGGCTCGGGTGCGAGTCGAAGCCGTCGGAAACATCTTTTTTGACATTACCGATACCAGCTTCACGCTCAATATCGGTTCAGGTGGAGATATCAACCCACCGCAGGTCACGGTGTTTTCTCCAAACGGCAGGGAAAAACTCAAATCAGGCCGAACCTATCTGCTTGAATGGGAAGCGATTGATGATATCGGAGTCACCGCCCAGGAACTCCGATTATCGCTGGATGGGGCGGAAACCTTTGATATTTCCATTGTGACGGGGTTAGCTGGAACGGTTCAGGAGTTTGAATTTACGCCGCCAGCTTCGCGTGAGTATCGAACCAAACAGGCGGTCTTGCGGGTGATTGCCACTGATGCGGCTGGAAATAGTGGGTCAGACGATTCAGACGACTTTTTCCGGATCAAGTGACGGGCGATCAGGTTGTGACAGCTATCGGCGCCAGGAATGGAAAGCGGGGTTCAATCAAGATTGAGAAACAACAAAGAGTTGTTTCTGGTTGACCTCAATTCGTCCTGGCGCCGGCGGCTTCATTGAAATCTTGAGCTGGCCGGCTGATTGTCCACCAGCAAAACACTGCCGCCCCAAGTGCCGCCCACTGAATTGCACTCAACCCGAGATATGGGTAAGGCCGTGGCTTGATAAATTCAATTCCGAACCGAAACGCAAAGTACCCGAACATAAAGAGCCGGAACAGATATCCATTCAAGCGTGGCTGTTGGGAATGCCAGCGGAGGAACATTCCAAACAGGATCAGAAAGAGTATTTCATAGATTTGCGTCGGATGGCGCGGCAGATGGTCTTCCAGGCCAAAATCAACACCCCAGGGAAGGGTCGTCGGCACACCATAGGTCACATCATCTTTTCCAGTCAGAAAACATCCAACCCGACCGATGCAGGTTCCGACAATCATCGGAAATACATAGACATCACCCGTTGAATGCGAAACACCCACCAGTTTTTTGGCCAGTTCAACCCCGGCCCAGCCTCCGATAAACCCACCAACAATTGTTTTTCCTTCCAGCCAGACCAGGGGATTGGTGTGACTTTGTTCGAGGTAATAGGGCAGGGCTTCGAGCCAGTTTAAGATTTTCGCCCCAAACAGCGCTCCAAAAATACATCCGACCAGAATCACCATGATTTGTTCAAGTGGCACAAAGGCAACCTGATTACCTTTGCGCAGATGCCGGTACAGATGAAAGCCCACTGAATAGGCAATCAATTCAAAAAATAAATGTGGGTGGATTTGGAGTCCAAACAGGTGGATGTAAACTGGGAAGGTCATTGGTTCCAGGGTTCAGGGTTTGAAAACCAGGGTTCAGGGTTCAGGGTTCAGGGTTTGAAAAACTGCAAAATGGCATTCTGGCAGAAAAACAGTGTGACAATATAAAATAGACATTATTGGAGATAACTCACCGGGAATTAAGAAGAGATGATGTCAAGTCAGTACCACCTGCGTGAGCGGGTGGGTTGCAGCCTGAAGTTCATTCAAATCCTGGTAACTCTTAACCCCGATAATGTCTCATGACCTGATATCCAAAATCTTGAAACCAGAAGGTTGTTTCTCAAACCCCGAACCCTGGTTTTCAAAGTCTATTCTCTATTCTCTATCCCCTATTCCCCGAATGCCAGGACACTTCGCGGAGATTGGAATTTCAAAGCTGAGTCGGTACTATAGCGTTCACTTTCGTTTCCCCAACCCCAGGTAATAAGGAACTTTTGTTATGTACTGCCCTCAATGCGGTTCGCAAAACAACGAACAGGTCAAATTCTGCCGGACCTGTGGCACCAATCTTGGTCAGGTATCACAGGCCATCACCGGTCAGGTCAAAAAGAAAAAGAAAAAATCCGTTCCGCTCTCTGAAGCTGACCAAAAGCGAATGACCGCCAGTTTTGGTGAGCTTTTCTTAGGTGTCGGTTTTTTTCTGGTGGCAATCCTGATGTATTTCGCTCGCCAAACCTGGGGGTTATGGATGCTCATTCCAGCTTTTGCTGTGTTTGGGAAAGGTGTCGGTACACTGTTGACCATTGCCATAACATATGGAGAAGCTGAGTCTGCCGATGAGGATGAAGCCGAATCAACGCCTGTATCCACGGCTGCCGTCACCGCCGAAGCCCCAGCCCGTCGAACGGCTGAACTCCCGCCCCCAGTGTATGATACATCTCATTTTATGAATAACCCGCCATCGAGCGTGACCGAATCCCCAACACGCACGTTTGAAGAAAAACCCCGA
>CAZXCE010000388.1:1582-7995 GCA_964639175.1 uncultured Clostridia bacterium | reverse complement strand
GCCTCGCAACCACCGGCTATCCGAACGGCAGCCTTTCAGGATGCTCAATCCAAATACCTATCCCCAAATGAAAACGGGAAGTTGATTTTTAACGCTCCCTAAGGGCTGAAGAAGTGGTTTTATTTCATCCCACCTTCCTTCGATTGCCCTGAGCTTGCGAGACTTCAGCCCCAGCCCTCAGCCCGATGTCTTCAGCCCTGCGAATACCACAGCACTGCAAAGAAATGGCAGCAGGTCCCGGCCAGCACGCACAAATGCCAGAGGAAGTGGTGGTATTTCAATCTGGTTGCGGCATAAAACGCGACACCGCCGGTATAAAACACACCACCCAGGAACAGCCAGACCAGTCCGGCCACCGGCACCAGCGTAATCAACGGCTTGATGGCAATGACCACCAGCCAGCCCATCGCCAGGTACAAGGCCGTTGAAAGCTTATCAAACCGGATGCCACCCAGCGCTTTAAAGACAATTCCTGCAATTGCCATACTCCAGACGATGCCAAACAAGGTCCAGCCCCAGGCGCCACGCAAGACCCCAAGCGTGAACGGCGTGTACGTTCCCGCAATCAGCACATAAATCGCGGCGTGGTCCACAATTCGAAACAGATGTTTATGTTTGCTTGGCGGTAAAACGTGATAAATCGTCGAAGCCAGATACAGGAGCATCATGCTCGCGGCAAATATGCTCACCGCCACAATTTGCAGATTGCTTTGTCCCAGCGCTGAAGTGACCAGAACTGGAAGGGCAATCAGGCTGCCGACAAATCCGGCGCCGTGGGAAAGCCAGTTGGCGAGTTCTTCAGCCGGAGTATAGGGGTGATGGTCGTGGGATTGCTCAGCCATGCAGGTGGAACTTCCTTACAATGAGTTGGGGTGTCGTGCCGAAAGATTTGATGCAGATCACCGAAATCCTGCCAGCGATATGGGCAACAAGTTCAGGTTTTCGCTTTGAGTGATGCACCCTAAGCTGAAATTGGTTCAGGTGCAAACAAATTTGGAAAAAGCCGGGTGGGCAGCAGGGTTCCTTCCAGTTGAATGTCCTCAAAATTGGTGACCCGACCTGAATTTCCGAGGGCAATGATCAATTTCCCAGGTTTCGGCCACAGAATACCTTTCGACAGATAAGTAGTTCTGTTATAACATCTTTACTCAATCACCGTCCTCATTCTTCTTGCGTGCCTTACCCCTAAAAATAGCCCATCACTGGTTGCGATTGATTCCACTTTGGGAGAATCTCATTTTGAATACCCAAAATTTAGACTCCGTTTCAAAGGAGAGGGTTCTGAATTCATTATTTCAGGAATCCTATTCTCCAGAACAATTTTATGAAGCGATTTGCCAGGGCAGTCCCGATGTCATCGTTATTGTTGATCGGCAAGGAAATATGGTGTTTGTAAATGACCGATCATATGAATTGTTGGGATATGCTCCGGAAGAACTTATTGGAAAGAGTGTTGAATGCCTGGTGCCGCCACAGTTCACCGAACATGCCCGATTACGAGCGGACTACCATCGGTCGCCGGAACCCCACATTATGGGAAATCGGCCAATTTTGTCAGCCTGGCACAAATCCGGGGTTGAAATCCCAGTTGATATTGCGCTCAGCCCGCTACCTGAAATCGGAGGCCGGGTCGGAATGGTTTTAGCGGCCATCCGCAATGCGTTGCCCCGATGGTCAGCCTATCAGGAGCAGTATGTTCAGAGCGTTGCCCTCAACGCCGCCGCCAACGGCATTATCATTACTGACTGTCATGGAGTGATTTGCTGGGCAAATCCTTCGGTTTCGCGGATGACCGGGTATAGTTTAAAGGAACTGGTCGGTCATCACACTCGAATCCTCAAATCCGGCCAGCACGAACCGTCATTTTATAAAGACATTTGGGACACGGTTCTGGCCGGCAAGACCTGGTTTGGTTCGATTACCAACAAACGCAAAGACGGGAGCTTCTATTATGAAGAGCAGCATATTGCGCCTGTCATCAGTGAAAAAGGCGAAGTGACTCATTTTATTGCCATTAAACAAGATATTACATCCCGCAAGATTGCTGAACTGGCGCTCAAGACAGCCAACGAAGAACTGAATCTCAAAATTGCTCAAATTGAATCACTCCATTACCAGCTCCGAGAACAGGCCATCCGTGACCCGCTGACTGGACTTTTTAACCGGCGGTATCTCGAAGAAACGATGGTTCGTGAACGGGCCCGGGTCAGACGCGAACGAAAAACCCTGTCGCTGGTGTTAATTGACGTAGACAATTTCAAACAGGTCAACGATACGGCGGGCCATGCTGCCGGAGACCTGGTTCTCAAAGCGCTGGCGGAACTGTTGCTTCGAACCACCCGAACCAGTGATGTTGCCTGCCGAATGGGAGGCGACGAATTTCTGATTTTATTGCCGGGTGCTTCGCTCAAAATTGCGACTCAAAAGGCAGAGCACTGGCGCAAAACCTTTTATCAGGATCAGCATGAAATCTTGAGCCAGACGGGTCACATTCACTGTTCGCTTTCATTGGGAGTGACTGAACTGAGAACCTCAGATGAATCAACTGATTCATTGCTCAACCGGGCGGATGAGTACCTCTACATGGCCAAAAAACAGGGGCGAAACTGTGTTGTCTCGTCGCCATAAAACCCTTGGGTTAAGGGCCTGGGGCAATCGAAGGGATGAGGGATGAAGGATGAGGGATGAAAGAAAACCAGTTCTTCACCCTATTGTCTCCAGCTTTCATCGGTAGATTTTTGATTGCAGTTCCACAAGATGAGACATGATTTGCATTGGATTGAGCATCCCGAAGGGCTGCCGTTCGGCTATTCGAACGTCAACCCTTCGGGGTGAAAACAGCCAGAATCAAAATAATGCCCCAACCGGACACAATTTTTCCGTGATGGATTCCACGGAGATGGTTTGAAACTTCATGGTTTCAGCCTGCGAAGCAGGTGGTAGACAGTAGCCCCCGGTGCAACCGGGGGATCGGTCGGTCGTTCTCTTATAGCCTGCGCAGCAGGTGGTAGAGAGCACCTGGGGAAGTTCACGGCAATCGGGGATTGTACTGGTGAGAAGGCATGTGACCTGGATGGCATTCGCTTCTTTCTGTCACCTGCTTCGCAGGTTGGGCTGTGGCGGCATTCGATTCCCCCGGTTGCACCGGGGGCTACTTTCTTTTACCTGCTTCGCAGGCTGAACCCCTGAATTTCCAGCTTGTTCCAAAGAAACCCATCACGGAAAAATTTACAGAAGACAATTTTTTGAAACTACGACCTACCTCTCTTGCCTTCTGTTCCGCATCAAGGCTATGCTTGGCAATCTCCACCTAACGACACGCTGAGTCTTCCGCAACAAAGAAAAGCCCGAATTCTTCAATTTTGAATTTCAGGAGCTACGGTTATGCCGACGATCACCATTCGCCAGCAGCAAAAAACGGCGGACGGCTTCTCCGCCACCGTCACGTTTGACAACGCCGTTGAGTTTCCAATCTCGATTGTGAATCCCTTCACGCCGGAAGAGGAAAAACGGTTGGAATGGTACTTCGAACAATGGCTCCGGCGACCGATCCTGGATACGGTCAAAGCCGATGCCGCAATGAAGAGTGTTACTACCTACGGCGAAACTCTTTTTCATCAGGTATTTAGCGCTGACCATGAAGTATTTGCCGAGTACTCAAATTTCCGAAAACAATTGAGCCAGACGCAGATTGAAATTGTCGGGGATGACCCGGATTTTCATGCGCTGCACTGGGAAGCGTTAAAAGATCCGAAGCTGCCGCGCCCAATGGCGGTGGATGCGGTGGTGCTTCGCAAGACCTTCAAACCTTCAGCCGTTCCAGCCCAGGTGAATCCATCCGCCAGGCTCAACGTGCTGGTGGTGGTGGCGCGCCCGGATGAGGAAGACGATGTTGGGTATCGGACCATTTCCCGACCGCTCTTTGAAACCATTCGGAATGCCAAATTGCCGGTTAACATTGAGCTGCTGCGTCCGGGAACGTTTGAAAGCCTGTCGCACCACCTGGAGGAAAAAGGCGCGGGCTATTACCACATCATCCATTTTGACGCCCATGGTATGTTGTGCAGTTTTGACGCCCTGGAAAAAGCGAATGAAAAACGGCTGTCGGAGTGTTACGACGGGCCAGTGAAATTGAAATCCCGCTACGGGCGATCTGACCTGGTCAAATATGACGGCCTCAAACCGTTTCTGGTTTTGGAAGGCGACGCCAAAGGGCAATGCGATCTGGTTGAAGCTTCGGAACTGGCTGATTTGTTGACCGGGAAACAGATTCCGGTGTGCCTTTTGAACGCCTGTCAGTCGGGCAAGCAGGTTTCCAACGTCGAGAGTTACCGCGAAACCAGCCTGGGCAGCCACCTGATGCGGGCCGGAATGCAAATGGTTGTAGCGATGGGCTACACGGTCACCGTTTCCGCTGCCCGGATTTTGATGGAGCACCTCTACCGCCATCTCTTTGAAGGAAAACCGTTTCCACAGGCAATTCAGCTTGGCCGCAAGGAACTCTATAACCGCAAAGACCGCACGTCAGGGTTTTTCCGCCAGATTATCCAGCTCGAAGACTGGCTCTTGCCGGTGACGTACTCCAACCGGCCTGTCCGATTTGAGTTGCAAAAACTAACTCGTAAAGAAAAAGAGCGATTACTGGAAGCGGCTGATTTTAAAGACATCTTCCCGACGCTGACCTATGGGTTTTTTGGGCGTGATTTGGAAATTCTGAAGATTGAAAAAGCCTTGCTCCGACACAACATGCTGTTGCTGCGTGGGATGGGCGGCACGGGCAAAACCACGTTGTTGCTGCATTTACAGCGCTGGTGGCAGAAAACGCATTTTGTCCAGCGTGTCTTTTACTTCGGGTATGACGCCAGCGCCTGGACGCTCTCGCGAATCGTTCACGAGATTGGAAAACAGGTGTTTGACCGCTTTGATCAGGCAGAATTTCAGACAATGAATCAGGTTGCCCAGGCCAACGAGTTGGCTGATATTTTTAGCTCAGAACGATATGCCTTAATTTTGGATAACCTGGAATCCGTCACCGGGCAGTCATTGGCAATTCCGAATACTTTGCCGCCAGCCGAACAGGAATTGCTCCGTGACTTTCTCGCAAAGCTTTCTGGAGGAAAGAGTTACGTGGTGTTTGGCTCACGAAGCGAAGAAAGCTGGCTGCAAAAGACGACGTTCAAAGACAACATCTATCATCTGCGCGGGCTTGACCCGGATTCACGTTCAAAGCTGGCGGAAGAAATTCTCAAAAAACACGTTCCTCAGCAGGAGCAGAAACTACGGAAAGACGCTGATTTTGAACGGTTAATGAAACTCCTGGCGGGTTACCCGCTGGCGATGGAAGTGATTTTACCCAACCTCAAACGCCAGACACCAAAAGAAATCCTCGCGGCACTGGACGCGGCTGATGTCCAGCTTGACTCCGGAAAAGGCGACAAAACCGAAAGCATTTTGAAATGTGTTGAATACTCACACGGCAATCTTTCACCTGATGCCCAGCAGCTTTTGTTGTGCTTGGCACCGTTCACCAGCTTCATTTTTCAGCCAGGTATCCCAGATTATATTGAACAGTTGCAAACCCAGGAGACTTTGCACCATTTTGCCTTTGAAAAATTTGACGAAGCCATCAATGAGGCCATTCATTGGGGCTTGCTGGAACAGATGGAAGCCCCTGGCTTCCTCAGCATCCAGCCGGTATTTCCTTATTTCCTCAAAACCAACCTCAATCAACAGAGTACAACTATCCGAGATGCAATTTGGGAAGGTTTCAAGCTGCATTATCAAGAGTTAGCAGGTTTATATGAAGAATATTTGGGATCCAAAGATCCACAAGAACGGCAGATAGGCCAGTTTTTCTGCAAATTGGAGTATGAAAATCTTTACTCAGCCTTAAATCTCTGTCTGGAAAAGCAGAAAAATTTTGAGATTGTGTTTTGTTTAAATACTTACCTTAATGCTGTGAGTGATGTACAACGAAATAAACAGCTCTTTGAAGAAGTTGCCAGGAAGGTTGAAGGGTATCCGCCTGATGCAAAAACCGGAGACATCGGATATGAAATACTCGGAGTATTTGATGGCTTAGCAATATGTGAACTGCAAACAAAGAATTATTCCGCTGCCCGAATTGCTTATTTGAAAATACTGCAACTCGTTCAAAATCTTCAAGATGTATCAGAAGAGCAAAGACAAAAGGGGATTGCCAGCACCTACCACCAGTTGGGCAGGGTGGCGCAGGATCTGAGGGAGTATGAGGAAGCGAGGCGGTGCTACCAGCAGGCGCTCGACATCAAGATGGAATACGGTGCCCGCTACGAACACGCCAGCACCTACCACCAGTTGGGCCGTATGGCGCAGGATTTGAGGGAGTATGAGGAAGCGAGGCGGTGCTACCAGCAGGCACTCGACATCTACAT
>CAZXCE010000388.1:0-1482 GCA_964639175.1 uncultured Clostridia bacterium | reverse complement strand
GAGGGAGTATGAGGAAGCGAGGCGGTGCTACCAGCAGGCACTCGACATCTACATTGAATTCAATGCCCGCTACGAACAAGCCCGCATCTACCACAATCTGGGTGCGGTGGCACAGGAGATGAGGGAGTATGAGAAAGCGAGGCGGTGCTACCAGCAGGCCCTCGATATCAAAATCGAATATGGTGTCCGTTACGAACAAGCTGTAACCTACCACCAGTTGGGCAGTTTGGCGCAAGATCTGAGGGAATATGGCGAAGCGAGGCGATGCTACCAGCAGGCACTCGACATCTACATTGAATTCAATGTCCGTTACGAACAAGCTCGCCCTTACCATCAGTTGGGCAGGGTAGCGCAGGAGCAGAGGGAGTATGAGGAAGCAAAGCGGTGCTACCAGCAGGCGCTCGACATCTGTATCGAATACGGTGCCGGCTACGAACAAGCCAACACCTACCACCAGTTGGGCAGTGTGGCGCAGGAGCAGAGGGAGTATGAGGAAGCAAAGCGGTGCTACTGGCAGGCGCTCGACATCTACATTGAATTCAATGAACGCTATGAACAAGCTAGCACCTACCACAATTTGGGAGCGGTGGCGCAGGATTTGAAGGAATATGACGAAGCGAGGCGATGCTACCAGCAGGCACTCGACATCTACATTGAATTCAATGAACGCTACAAACAAGCTGGAACCTATGGCCAGATTGGATTACTTGCAGAAGAATTGGAAGATTATTCTGGATCTAAAACCAATTTCCTCACTGCGTTACAGATTTTTGTGGAATTTAATGATTCCCACATTGAAGCAATAACAATTCAGAATCTCGCCCGACTCTATCGCACAACCCACGATGAGGAAATTGTGTCAGCCGTGGCAGGAATCCTGGATATGACACCAGCGCAAGTCAAAGAAGAGTTTGGGGTTTAATTATTCTTGTGTTTCGTCAGGTGGGGACGGTTGGCCGATGATTCCGCAGAAGGCATCCGGCCCAAGGTGAACCAGAAACATACAAATAAAGGTGGCTGACCCGGCGTCGAGTGGAATTCCCATGGCGACGGCTTTTCCAATGAGCAGACTGACAGCGCCCTCCAGCAACGGGGCGGTGCTGGAGTCGCTCCGCCAGGCTTTGAATCTGGCCCGGAAGCCCTGGTCGCCGCAGATGACTTCGCGCAAGGTCTCAAGCGTGTCTTTCCACAGCGATTGGTCACCATCGAAGGACTGCCGGTCGCCAAATAAATGGTTAAAACTGGCTTCGAAATCCCCCTGATGGTTTTGCAGGTTGTCAAGCACCTCTTTGGCTGGCTCGTAGCCGCGCAGGGCGTCACGAAAAGAAGCGATTTCTTGATTGGTCAATCGGGCATTCATTGGCATAACTCCGTTTGAGGGTTGAGGGTTTATCTCCACACGTAGGTTTTTGGTTTGGCATCCCGAAGGGTTGCAGTTCGGATAGCCGGTCGGTTGGCCGCTTTGGGCCTACCACCGGAACC
>CAZXCE010000387.1:0-8020 GCA_964639175.1 uncultured Clostridia bacterium | reverse complement strand
CTTTCGGGTGTAACAATCAAATCTGCGACTTCGTGTCGCACCTGAAGAGCTATAGTTGTAATTTGAGCCCAATCAGCCGATTCAGTGAGCGAATCTCCTTCTGTTTCCGCGTGTTAAGGTAACATCCCACCTATCATTTCATCATTGAACTTGCACCATAGTGTTGCATCTGAATGCCTACTCCACCGGAAGGAATTTATGATGATACATATCAAAGCTGCACTTGTCTTCGCCCTGTTCTTTTTTGGAAGCGAACATTTAATCCGAACAATGGTCTGGCAAAGTCAGTCGTCTCAATCTGATCCAGTTCGTGGAATGCGCCCGGTTGAATATGCCGTTGACTTGACCCGGCGGCTGCTTGGGAACCGGCCAAAACGCAACCAAACCACCACTCGCAAATCGGGAAAATACCTTGTGGTCAGCAACAAGAAATCGCGGATGGAGCCTGGCCGGCTGGTTGGAATTACCCTGTGGAAACTAAGCCCAGCACAGACTTCAGATGATCCAACCATCACCGAAGAGCAACCACCCCAGCGCACCAAAAAGAAATCAGATAAACCCACTCCACCCAGGCTGGTTCCAAAACGCTTCCAATCTGATGCCGCGTTAGCCGATGGGGATTTGATCCGAATCAGCCTGGAAGCACCAGAAGGATTTTTTATCTATATTCTGAATCGGGAACGGTATGTAGATGGGAAAGTAAGCCTCCCCTATTTGATTTTCCCAGGGGTATCCGATGTCGGTCAAAATGATGCTGGGAAGGTGGGAAAACAATTATTTTTTCCCAGTCCGCATGATTGTTTTGAAATCGAACAGGTCAGTGAGGCTCATCTGGTCAAAACTGGAGAAGAACTTATTTTTATTCTGTCTCCAGTACGTTTAGGGCAACTTCCCCCACTCGCTGATAACCAGCCACGAGCCGTCGATGCGGCTCTTTTTAGTCAATGGATAAAGGAGTGGACGACCCCAACCTGGCAATTTGAAAACCAAGCCACGCCTGGGGCGACCATTACCCGAATTGAACAATCGGCGACATTGACCGCTGAGACGACGTTGACAGATGACGCCCCGTTGCCACAATCTGTTTTTCACGTCAAAAGTCACCCTGGACAGCCTCTCTTATTTACCCTTCCGCTGACAATTCGGAAACCTTGACCGCTGATTATGTTGCTCAAAAACCGGTATCAGATCATCAAGAAGCTGGGAAGCGGTGGAATGGGTGAAGCATTTTTGGCCATTGATCTGGTTGGCACTGAGCAGGTGGTGGTCAAGTTGCTCCACCATGGACGAGAATTCTCCGGGACTCAGCACCACTGGCTCAAGCACCATTTTCAGAACGAATCGCAAGCCCTCCGGTTGATTGACCATCCCGGCATCGTCAAGTTTATTGATACTGGGGAAACTGAGGAAGGGCATCCATTTCTGGTCATGGAATTTGTTGATGGGGCGTCCTTGCGGTCCCAAATAGATCCATCTGACGGCTTGCTGGGCGGATTTGAGCGCACCGCCGCGATTCTTCGTCAACTGGGCGACGCGCTTTCTGCGGCCCATGAGAAAGGAGTCTACCATCGGGATTTAAAGCCCGAAAACATCATGTTGAAACATGTAGGCGCACCAGATGAACAGATAAAAGTCATTGATTTCGGGATTGCCACCGTCAAAGACCAGCTTGATGAGAAAACCAAAACCACGGTGATGGCTGGGAGCCTGCATTATTTGGCCCCGGAACAACTTGAGGGACATCCAGGTGCCGCGAGCGATATTTTTGCGCTGGGTGTGATTGCCTATGAACTGGTCACCGGACGCACTCCGTTTCGTCCTGATCGCCCTTATCCAGCAGCTATTTTTCAGCTTTCAGAATTGCACCGGGGTGGAGTCCGTGTCAAACCCAAGGATTTACGTCCTGGTTTACCTGCGGCAGCCCAGGAGATCATACTCAAGGCATTGTCATTTCACCCGGTTGATCGCCCTCCCACGGCACGGGAGTATGGAGCTGAACTGGCCGCCTGTTTGATAGATGACACGTCGGATCCCAAATCGGTGATTCACACTCCACTGGCTGGAGATGAGCCACCCACAACAACCCTTTTTGAAAGTGAACCTGAAGCTCAGAAAACTCTGGCTGACCCAGATCAAAGTGGTCAATCAAGGATTGGCAGGAACCGCCTTCAAGGTGGTGTCCTGATTGGCGGAATTCTGCTGGTCGTCGCGGGTGGCTGGTATGTCTTTCAGGTGGCTGGTCTGGTTTGGCCGGGTCACCCTCCTCCCGTGAACGATGTCAAATCACCAATTGAATTGCGCTACTGGGCTCAGGTTGAACCGCGCAAGGGCCGCCCCTTTCGACTGGGTGGAGGTATTGCTGGCGAGACCCGATTCAATACCGGCGACCGGATTACAATTCACATCAACTCTGGAAGATCCGGATATTTATATATGTTGTGTCAAACCGAAAATCAGCCCGAATTTTTTTTATTGTTCCCTTCACCCGGTGCAAGCTCTACGGTTTCGGCGGTGACGGCGACCAAAGAAGCGGTTACATCCCAGATTATTTTTGACGAACAGGCAAATACTGAAAATTTGTGGCTCGTCTGGTCGGCATCTCAGATTCAGACTTTGGAAGCTACGTTTGCACAATGGGGAAATCTCCAGTCCAAAGGTATCGTCATGGATCCGGTAACCAATCAGGCTCTTTCAAAACTCCTCCAGGATGGAGCAAAAATCAAACCAACCTTAAAGAAAGATCCACAAGTTGACCAAACAATCGTGCATGCCAGCGGGGATCAAATCGTGGTGTGCCTCAGACTGATTCACCAATAAGCCTGGAGTCTCTTGCCTTTGAACGTGACCCTCTTGAACTTTCAAATTTCACTCGCTTCCAGCCGCTGATGGTTCAACTTTCGCCAGTGCAACCCCAATGCTTTTCTGGGTTTCTGAAACTGAAAACTGAATGGTTTTCGGGAGAAAGTGAGTGCGTATCAATTGTAACTCAATATTTTCCCCAAGATTGGCGCTGATGACACAGGGCGTGGTCCCTATCAAAATCCCGTCCTGATAGACTCCGGCGGGGCCGCCGCCATCGGTGGTATAGATTTGAATTTTCCTTGTTTTTGATAATTCAACCCCAGATCCAGTTGGTGGCAGGACAGATGTCTGACTTTGGATGACCGAAGAAGGATGACTTTCCAGGGCAGCCAGGACACATCCCGATACACTGACCAACCCAAGGCAACCAAGCGCAACCGGGCGAAGATGAGATTTGATAAACTTCCAAAGTCCAGAAAGGCTGGTTTGAAATGCCGTGGGGCGAGTGGTACCAATGTTCATCCCCGAGTGGATCAGGGCCTGATTTACCTCAACCAGTAATTCCTGGCAGGAGGAATAGCGCTCGTCAGCAACTGGTTTGAGACATTTTTGAATGATACGAGTCACCAGCCGGGGTAAAGCCGGATTATAATGACCAGGAGGTACAAATTTGGCGTTGCAAATTTTATAAAACAAAGCTGGAATTTCTTCAGCCTGAAAGGCGGGTTTCCCCGTTACCATTTCATACAACACGGCACCAAGCGCCCAAATATCAAGCCGATGATCCAGCGGTTGCGCTTCAATCTGTTCTGGCGCAAGGTACTGAAGCGTCCCAATCACGCTTCCAGGTTGCGTCAGTCGGTCAGACAGGGCATCTTGAGCCAGTCCGAAGTCAAATAATTTCACCGTTCCAGCCGGTGTAATCTTAATATTTGACGGTTTTAAGTCGCGGTGCAGAATACCATTTTCATGCAGATATTGAATGGCCAACACCAGATCTTTGAAGTGTAATAACGCTTTGGCTGTATCCAGCAAGGGATGATCTTCCAGCACCTCCGCCAGTGTTTTGCCCTCAATGAGTTCCATTACAATACAGGGAGTCCCGGAATGCTCAAAATATTCAAATAAGGAGGCGATGTGTGGGTGACGAATTCGTGACTGGATTCGGGCTTCATTTCGAAATCGGGCGAGTTTTTCCCGATCTTGACCAATGCCAGTCATACATTTGAGTGCGACCTTGCGGTTGATAATCTGATGCTCGGCCTCGAAAACTTCACCCATCCCGCCAATGCCAAGACCGGCCAGAATCTGATAGTTACCAATCCTGGCTGGTACCATTCCTGGTTGATTCATATTACCTCCCGCTGTGGTTGAGTGCGTGAACAAACCGGGTATACCGTTTGTTTCAAAGGGCATACCCGACGAAATGAACCAAACAGATGTCGAAGTCAGTGCTTCTTATTTGATGACTGGTGATGTTCCCATCAATTCCAAACCATACCGAATCGGAACAGCAAAGGTAACTTTTGATGAACCAGCATAAAAAACTCCGATCACACGCCCCTGATCGTCAAAGACGGGGCCTCCGCTATTGCCACCGCCGGTTGAGTTAATTGTTAATTGATAAGAAACCCCAATCTGGCTGTAAAAACCTTCAAGAATTGAGTTTTTCAGCTCTTGATCCCGAAAAACCCGGCCAATATGTCCATTGCTCAACGTGACGTCTGGCACCACACGTTCAACTGACCGTTGATTGAATGGATCTTTTGAGGGGGTTGCCACTACGACATTGGGGGACAGGGCTGGGTACCCGAGCACGGTTACCGAATCGCCGGGCTGAATATCAGCATAATTGTCATTGAGTTCAACTTTATGCAGTGATTGGGGTGTATCAACTTTGATCATGGCCACATCGTGATTGTCAGAAACACGAACCAGACGGGCTGGAATCCGCAATTTGTTCTTTGGGAAAGTAACATCGAGGTAATCATTGCGACCTTCTAATCTCTTTCCAATCAAAGGTTTTCCCCCAAAAAATACACTCCGGGTTGGAACCCAACTGGTGGGACCGCCCGTGATGGATTTGGTCTGGGTGACCTCATTATTGGCGTTGAGCACAAGCAACGTTCCAGGTATGGCTTGAAATTGATAGGATGTTTCCCACGTCGCCGCAACGTGACGGTTTGTCAAAATAAACCCATCATTGCTAATCACAAATCCAGACCCGGAATGATTGTCTCCAATTGGAATGTTTGACCTGCCCTGCTGGTTTTTGGGGTCAAGGGTGAGATAGGGTTCAATCATCCCATTGGAAAACTGGATGAACAGGGGTTTGTCATTCTCTTGAATCTGAAAGACCTGTTTTCCAGAATTGGTTTCAATCAGCTTCCACCCGACTTCGATATAAACCGTGGTATCCGTATAGGCTCCGGCAATATTGGTTGGCGTCAGAGTCTTCCCAGACGGGCTGGTTGTTCCAGCATTAGTCTTTTCTTCCATTGTTTGTTGGAGTTCGCGGGCAAAAGCCATCTGGGTGCGGTTGACAAATAACCAGAACAGGCTAAATCCAACGATACAAACCATTATCATGGCGGTGCCCCACCAAACAAATCGCCGCTGAGTTGATTTCAGCCCCTCAGTTACAATTTGCATCACTGTATTTTTGCCAATTGATGGTTGAGCATAGGAACTCGAACCTCGGGAATTGACTTCTGATTTGTATGGTACTGGAGCGGGATTGAAACTACCCGGGGGTTGAGATTTTCTATTAAATGGAAGGGGACTGACACTCTCCCTTGGATTTTGGGAGCGTCGTGGCAACTGAGAAGAGTGCTGAAGCAGACGGGAAGCCAGTTGAAGTGGAAGTGTTCGCCAGGAGGCGGGTCCTTTTTGACTGGGAACTGATGCCTGGATTCGGTCTTGAGCCAGCAAAAAAGTTGGAATCTGGGCGGGCGCCGGCGCGCTCAACTCCTGGACGCCAGCCAGCTCAAATCTGAGTTGTGGGCCATCTGGACCAAACTGGATCAAATCACCTGGCTGAACGGGGGTTGCTTCCCAAATTCGGTTTCGGTTCACAAAGGTGCCGTTCTGGCTTTTGAGATCAATCAGGGTAAATCGGCCCTGAGTGTCAAAAACCAGTTTGGCATGCTGCCGGCTGACAACTTCATCCTGAATTGGGTCAAATTGGACCGTACATCCCGGTTCTCGACCAAAAAAAATCTCTCTCAAGCCGGAACAGTTGATTGCGGTCATCTGGTTGGCTTTTGAACCAGTAAGATGGTGGATCAGAATTGATTGCATGATGTGTTCCTCCTCCAGGTTAACTCTCCCGAATGCGGGCTTTCACTCAAACACGCGAAGGAACCTTTCATTTTCGCTCACGCTTTTTTTGATGATTGTGGAAAAAGAGCTGAGCGAGTTTCCTGATGATTTCCGCGTGTCTAGTTGAAACGCCAAACTGTGGAGGGTGCTATGCTGCAACGAGGAACAACGCTTGAAAACTTTACGATTCTTGAGGTCCTTGGTCAGGGCGGGATGGGAACCGTTTACCTTGCCTGGGATTCACATCTTGAACGTCAGGTGGCATTAAAAATCTTGCATCCATTCCTGGCAAATGATCTTCAGGTCAGAGAGCGGTTTTATGTCGAAGCTGCTGCCCTGGCTCAGCTCAAACATCCAGGGATTATGGAGCTGCATGCGATCATTGAAGCTCAAGGACAATCAATCCTGGTGCTTGAATATATCGAGGGAGATCGGCTGGACAGTGTTTTGGATCGAACCGGGCCGCTTTCCTGGACAATTGCGGTTCCACTCTTTCTCAAGCTCCTTGAATCCATCGAGCATGCCCATGCCCATGGGATTTTGCACCGGGATTTGAAGACCTCCAATATCCTGGTGACGCCGCAGGGAACGCCCAAATTACTTGATTTTGGCATTGCGCGGATAACTGCGCGCCAGGGGTTGACCAAAACCGGCATTTTGATGGGCACGCCTCAATACATTGCTCCAGAATTGATCGAAGGCCATGCGGCTGATGAGCGAACCGACCTCTATGCCCTGGGAATCATTCTCTTTGAACTGCTGACGGGTCAGCTTCCATTTCAAGGGGCGACTGATTTTGCGGTGTTGCGCCACCATCTGGAGACTCCAGTGCCATCCGTTACGCAGTATTGTCCGGCTGTGCCGGACTGGCTTGACGGTATCCTGAGCCAGGCACTTTCAAAATCGCCGACCAGACGCTTTCAAACCATCGCGGAGTTTCGCACTGCGTTGACCACTGGTTTGAAGTTGAAGCCTGTCTTTAACCCACGGGAAACACCTGCGTTCATTCCAGTCTGTCTTAACCCCACTCGTGTCCTTTCACGTCACAACCCGGCGGCTGGCCAACGGGTTCGGCGACAAAAACAAGCTCTGGCTGCGATCCTGTGTGGTGTGAGCCTGGTGGGCGGGTTTGTGGGAATGCAAACCAAATCAAGCTCGGATCTGGTCACAGTTGCCTCCTCCATTCAACCCAGAGAGACAACCCTCCAGCCTTCTTTCGACCCACCTCCAGTTCCGACGAGCCAGGTTCCGGAAGACATCCAGCCGGCGAGTTCAACCGGTTGTCAGATTGATACGCCAGGGCCATTACCTGAACAACCTTCATCCCTGATTCCATCTCCAGAAGAGGTCGACAGGATTGTGCAACCCATCGCCCGTAAACCGAAAAAACTGGTAAAACTTCCCCCACCGCCAGTTGAGGAATCATCCGATCTGCCCTATACCAGAGTGATTCCCCGTCGGCATTCAGGGAAAGAGCCGGGCACTGAGCCAGGGTCAAGTCGCAGTTCAACCAGAGATGATGCGTCTGAAATGAAGAAGAAGAACTCAAAATTGATGAACGGGATGAAAGCCCTCGGGAAACCGTTCAAAAAGATTGGTGGTTGGGTGAAAGGATAGTACCAAATTGGAATGGAATCTCCATAATAGTTAAGTAACTCAATCAGATAGATTTAGAGACTATCTCAAAACGCTAAAATAAAACCTGTTTTCAACACTTAGCCTGGCTAAACTGGTGTTTTGAGATCGTTTCTTAGTGCTTAGGGAGCGTTAAAAAATAAGTTACTAAGAGAGCAATCACCTTTGTACGCCCAGGTTTTTGGTTTAGCACCGCGAAGCGTTGCCGTTCGGATAGCCGGTCGGTTGGCCGCTTTGGGCCTACCACCGGACCCAGTCGCCA
>CAZXCE010000386.1:0-8031 GCA_964639175.1 uncultured Clostridia bacterium | reverse complement strand
ACCCGGAACCCGGAACCCGGATTTTCCCACCACGGCTATTGCACGACGCCCGTTCCGGGCTAAAATCCTTTTCTTCCCTGAACCCTGAACCCGGAACCCTGAACCCTGTTTTCAAACCCTGAACCCTGAACCCTGTTGTATGGCATCTTCATTTTTTCAAACACATCTCCAAACTCTTCCCCGGCTGGGCGTTGGTATTTCGGGTGAATACGGCTCGGCTTCAAAAGGAATTGACGCCTGTGCAATGAAAGAGCTGTATCCGGAACTCCTTCATTTCTTTGAGTATGGCTGCGACATTGACCGTGGGCTGGATGAACACGTCCGACACTGGGCCGGGTTGGGTCTTCCGACCACCTACCATTTTCTCGATATTAACCTGGAAGAAAAAATTGACTCGGACCGTCACTGGTTGACTCAAACTCAGATGCTGGCTTCCGAAATCAACGCCGCCTGGTTGTGCGGAGACGCCGGGCGCTGGCATTTTGGGCCTCGTGAACGCGGCCACCAGATGCTGATGCCGCCAATTTTGTGCGAGGAATCGGCCAATCAGACGGCAGAGTCCATCCAGTGGATTCAATCTGAAACTGGAAGGCTCGTCCTGCCGGAAAACCCGCCAGCGGTGGTGTACCTGGGCGACCTGCATATTCTGGATTACTTCGGGAAGGTGGCTGATCAGGCGGATTGTGGAATTTTACTTGATTGTGCCCACCTCTCAATCTTTCAACACAGCCGGGGTCATTCACCACTGACCGGGTTTGATGGATTCCCATTTGAACGGGTGATTGAAATTCACGTTGCCGGAGGCACTCCGGTTGAATCCAACGGGTTTGGCTATGTTGACGATACCCACTCACCAGAACCAATTCCAGAAACCTGGGAAATCCTGGAACACGTCATCAAACACGCCGCGAATTTACGCGCCATTGTGTATGAATGCGAACACAACGTGCTCGAAGCCTGCCTTGATAACTTTGCCCGCCTGAATGCCCTGTTTCCGGCGTCAACCCAGATTTCAGCGGAGGTTGCACGGCCATGAGCTATCACACGTTACAGCGGCTCGTGGTGCGCATGCTCTTTGACGACCAGTTTGTCAGTCAAGTGTATGCCAACCCGGATCAGGCTCTGGCCAATCTTGAATTGACCCCGGCTGAACAGCAGCAACTCATCCAGGTTGATCAACGGGCCTGGGGGTATGACCCGCTCCGACGAAAGCGCACCCTGCGCACGCTGGTTGAGGAGTTTAAAGCTTCCACCACACTGGCTCTGGCCGAGACCCGGTCACTGGCCTCGCTTGACCAGTTTTTTTCGAGTTCTTTTTTTCACACTTCAGTTCAGAACCGGGGTTCAATGGGCCTCGCCTTTTCACAGTTTCTGGGCAATCTGATCAAACAAGGAATATTGACCGCCCCCCAGTTGCCTGACGTGCTCCGGCTTGAAACCGTGATGGCAGGGTGTCGCCGCGAACTTGACGCGGCTGGCGGACCAGTTCAGACCGCATTGCCCGGTTCAATTGACGAACACCAGGAAGTCCGGCTTTCCCCTGGCGTTGCCGTCGGTCGGTTCCAGGGCAACACCATCGAGACAATTCAAAAAATTGAGCAATATTTATTTGAAGTCAATTTAATGCCAGCCATGGTGCTGTGTGATGATGCGCCACGATTGCCGGCGCTTCCGATAGTGGATGAGAAAAAGAAACTGTATTTGCAATGTGTTCCGAGTGCGTCCGGTGTTTCGCTGGTCAATATTTCCCGTGAGGAATTCCTGGTGTTGTCCGAAGCCAAACGCCCAACCTCAATCAATCGGCTCGTTTCACGGGCGGGAGCGTCTGCAATTCCGAAGTCAAAGGCCCTTGAAATCCTGGTGGAGGCACTGGAGCAACAGCACCTGATGTTGATAGGGTGACAGGATGACAGAGTGACATGGTGTAAGATCGCTGTTGCGTTGAGCTGCACCCTCTTTGAAAACCCTGAACCCTGAACCCTGGTTTCAATTCACCGATAATCTCCCTGAATCACAAACGGCGCCCAGTAAAAAGGTGACTTGTATCTGGTGTGGCGCATAAGTTCAAGTTGTGCGCCTCGGAGTGCAGCCGCTGGAGATTCCTGCCGGGTCAACATTCGTCGGTAAAAGCGTTTCATCAATGCTGCCGTTCCGCGGTCACTGACTGCCCACAAACTGACCACCACCCGGCGGGTGCCGGCATACATAAAACCACGAGTCATTCCCACCAGACCTTCGCCAAGTAAAACTTTGCCCAGACCAGTTTCACAGGCCGAAAGCACAACCAGATCGGCATTGAGTTTTAACTGGTAGACCTCTGCCAGCGGCAAGAATCCATTGACCTTTTCACCTTGTTCGTTCCGAAGCGCAAAAATCAAGCCCGAATTTTCAGGATGCTCTGAACTGACATACCCGTGAGTCGCCAGATGCACGATTTGAAACTGGCGTAAATCAGTGCCCATCAAGGTCTGCCGATTGGCCTGAAAACCGCTGGCAACAAACAGGTTGGGAGCCGGGATAAGCCGTTTTAGAAACTGCACTTCGGTTTGAGTGCCTGGTAACCGAGGAATTTCAATTTTGTTCAACTCGTTCCAAACAGGGCTTTCATCCAGTTGAGTTATCGTGGTGCTTTGGTTGCGCGGACGGGCTGGATTGGGAACCTGGGTTTTACGCTGTGTCCGACTTAAACGGGGGTCAAGGGCTGAAAAAACCGGATCCGCCCAAATCGCCAGCCGCTTTTGGGTGAGCGGCAGTGGTTGTGGTTCAGAAAGAAGTCTGGTCAGGATCGAAGCTGACGGTAAATTGACAATTTCATACCGTTCCAGCATTCGGAGCGGTGTTGTTTTTCCTGGTCTTGGCTGAGCGGGCTGTCCGGCCTGCTCAATGGGTAAGGCACTAAACGGGACAAAATTTAATGCCCCATCCGCAACCAGCAACACCCGTCGGGTTTTTAGAGCCGGGAGAAGGGGCCGCAGAATTGTCTGACTGAGGTCTTTCCCGGCCTGGTTCAATGACGTCTTGAGCGGGGTGAGGTTGACAAGTTTTAAATCGCGGGTTGGTCCAGATTGAAAAGACAGCGCCTGACAAAAGGCTCTGGCCTGGGGTTCGATATCACTTTGTTTCGGAAGTCGAAACGCCTTGATTTCAGTTTGGGTCACAACCCAGGCATAACTTTCTTCTTCGCCCAGACGGTATTCGACGAGTGTGGTCTCAGGGTCTAAAATCTGTTTTTGCAGTACTTTCACTGAAATTGGCGTTGGCTGGGTCAGTTCGGCATAGCGGGTGTATTTGTCCCGGATTTGTTTCTCAACCTGAGTGAAGGCTTCGCTCAACCGCTGAATTTCTGCTCGTACGAGTTCGATTTTTTGAGTGTCAGGTCTGGGCTGGTTAAACAACCTTGAAAGGTAACTCGATTGATCAATCATTTTTTGCCGGATAAATTCTTCCTGGGCAATCAGGTTGGGTTCGACCCCGACATTGATTTTGGCCTGGGCAGCCGTTAACAAATCAAGCAGTCCACGTGCCCGAGACGTCTCGTTGGCTTCAAAGGCTCTGGCAATGGCGTCGGGACTGTTCCCAGGCTGCATCAAGAGGGAAATATATAACTTGAACGTTCCTTGAACCGTCGTAAAAAAACTCGCTCGGGTCTCAATATCCGCAATACTGGACCGAAGGGTTTCAATGCGACTCAGCGCCTGTTCGAGATTGGCAATGGCGGTTTGGGTGTCGCCGATTCGGGCCTGGGTTTGGGCCAGAACCATAAATGCTCGCACCTGTCCCTGGGTATCTTCAATCTGAGTGAATAAATCAATTGCCTGTTTTTGGTATTCAAGCGCCTTTTGATAGTTTCCAAGTTTTATCTGAATTCCGGCCAGGTTAATCAATGTATTTCCTGTGCCGACCCGATCATTAATTGCCTGCCGAATAGTGAGTGCTTTTTGATATTGCTCCTGTGCCGCCGTAATCTTTCCTTCTGCATCGTCAAGCGTCGCAATAATCTGACAGGCTTCGGCTTCAAGCTGTTTGACCCCAACCTGTTTGATCAGGTCAAGCGCCTGATCGCATGCCTGGCGCGCCAGCGGCCAGTTTTGCGCTGTCTGGTGAACTCTGGCCAGCGTCAGCAACGCCCCCGCCGTTTGGCGACGGTCACCGGATTCTTTTGAGAGTGCCAGAGCCTGATTGAGTGTCGTCAGGGCCCTGGTTTGTTCGCCAGTCAACCGATAGAGATTTCCAATATTGGTCAGGATCATGGATTGTAATCCTAACTGAGTGGTTTGGGTGGCGAGTGTCAGCGCCAGTTTAAACTCATCCAATGCCGGCTGGAGTTTTCCTTGAAACAGGTACAGGCGGCCCAGACTATTGCGGGTATTGGCTTCAAAGGTATGATCTTCAAGCTTTTGCAAGGGTGGCAGCGCCTGGTTGAGATATTTCAGGCCAGTCTGGGTATCGCCTGATGAAATAAACCGCTCGCCAATATTGACCAGCAAAATCCCCTGGGCGGCTTGATTTCCGAGTTTCTGATAGATGGCCAGTGCCTGTTCATACTGACCCAGCGCTTCCTGATTTTTCCCCCGGTCGGCTGAAAGATTTCCCAGAATGTTAAGGACCTGGGCCAATGAATCCTGGTCGCCATTTGGAGTTAATATCTGTACGGCGGCGGTCGCATGGGTCAGGGCTTTCTCTGAATCCCTTGAAACATAATACAGTTGTGCCAGCAATGGATGCAGGCGGGTCAACTCGGCGGATAACGCTGTTTTCTCCCACTCTGAAACAGCCTGGTCGTATGTCTCAAGGGCCAGTTTCTGACGGTTGGTGGCAAAGTAAAAGTCACCCAGATAGGTCAAACACTGGGCCCGATCAGTTGGATCATCAATGAGTTGTGCGAGTTTGAATCCTGCCTGGCCAGCCTGGATGGCTCTGGCCTGGGTCTCTGGGGTTTGTTGATTCCAGCTTTTGATGGCTTCCTGGAGCTTTGATTGGATTTCAAGTCGGGTCAAATCAGCCGGAGACTTCTCGCGGAGTTCAACCACTCTGTAGCAAACTTTTCCTGGTTGAGCCCTGGTATCAAGGGCTTTGGCTTCAATCCGGTAGGTCCCATCCTGGTCAGCAATCCAGCTTACCATTTCAAGGCCCAGCCCACCATTTGGGCTATCAACTTCGGTCAGTTGGTGACCTTCCGGCGAATACAACACCACCGCGACATCCAGGGCACATTGTTCGATAACGCATCTGAAAAACTGCCCGGCTTTGAGCTGGACATCGAAGGTTTTGGAAGCTGGCGGCGTCAATCGTGTCGCTTCGCACTGCGGTGCTGGTGAGAGCGGTTGCTGGCTGGTTTGAGCTGATGCCGAAAGTGAAAGGGTCAACAGGACCTGGCATAAAACCAGCCATGAAAACAGATTCAAACCCCGGAAATCAGCCATTGTGCCTCGTCATAAAGATCAATTGGTTTTGAGTGGCTCTTTGGAAAATCCGTCAAGCGCTTTCATAAACTGAGTGGTCATGATTTCAAGTGCTTTTTTGCCCTTTTCAGCCGTGGCCAGGGTGGGATCGCCGGTCATGCCAGTTTGTGAATACTGTGGATCCTGTGGATCCCGAGAATACAGCCCTGGTTTATATCCAGGATAGCCTTTGTCGGTAGAGTTGGTGTAATCAACCACGGCTCGATCCATATGCACCAGTTCAGGTTGCAAATAGAGGTTAATCGAAGTCTCTAACTCATCGGCGTGTCCTCCGGCTTTTTGTTTGAGCAAGGCTTTTAATTCTGGAGTTTCAAGGTCACCCCAGGAAAGGACCAGCGTTGGCACTCCGGTCTGAACCCGGATTTCACGGGCGGTCTGGGAGATTGGCAGTCCGGTGGCGAGCGAAATACCGGTGTTCAAGAAAACAATTCGTTTGGCCCCCACTTTCACCAGACTCATTGCAATTTCAAACATATATTTTTGAAAGACCTGTGGGTCAGCCACTTCGGTTCCTGGATATCCGCGAAACCCAGGGAACCAGCCGTGCAGCACCGGCGGAGCAACCAGCACCGGGTGGCGTTCCACGGCCTGCTGGACGAGGTATTCCATTACTTTCTGGTCGGCATTCATTGGCAAGTGAGGGCCATGCTCTTTTGACCCGGCGCCAAATGGAATGATGACAATGGGTGATGTTTTGAGTCTGGCTTCGGCATCGGGCCAGGTGAGTTCGCCGAGGAATGCGCCTGGCCGGTTTTTTGAAGGCGTTGGTTGACTGGATACAGGAATGGAAGTTGGTTTCGTTTGGGGTGGAGCGGGTTGTCCCATACAAATGAAGGTTGAACTCAAAAAGAGAGGGAGTAGGAATTGAAAAATTGACATTATCAGACTCCAGGTAAATTGATTTGAGGAGCTGAATCCGATGTTGACAGGTCCGCTACTATTTTGCAATCAACGCTTTGCATTAGAAAACAGTCAAGTGAATCAATCAAAAGGACCTGGTGAACTATTGACTACTGACCACTGACTACAAACTGGATTACCGACTTTTCACAACCCTGAAACTTGCTTTTTTCTCTGCTGGTTCGAGTCTCCATCCTGGCTTGAGTTCCAGGTGCCAGCCGTCCCCCTCAATGGCTGGCTCGGTCTCAATCTGATGTGCCGATACCAGTGCCACCGAAAATTTGCCCTTCTCCCGGCACAGCATCACCCCTTTGGAAGCAGTGAGAACGCCCCAGGCTGACGATAGCTGCAACGATGGATACACCGTCCGATGATCGTCGAGTGTCACCACGGTATTTGGGTCAAATGAGTAATTCATCGTTTCATCAAGCGGGAGTTCAACCGTTGGACCATCAACCAGCAAGCTTTGAATTTGTGCCAGTTGAGTGCGGCGTTTGGTCGCCCGAACCGATTCAAATCCAAAGAGTTCTTCGCCAAAATAAGTCGTTGCGACGGCCCGGAGTTTCGGCTCATCGAGTCGTTTCAACGGGGCCCCAAACTCTGTACCAGCCAGACGGGCCAGATCACGATTGGTTTTCAGTTGGTTTCGCCAAACCGGGTCAACCGAATCAAGTAAACAACCATAGGCGGGCCCGGTGGCATAGGCAAAAGATCGCGAAAATGTTGCTTTTGCGTGCGCCTGACGAAGCCCGTAGGCAGCCAGGATCTCAGCCTCTCGTTGTGAACGGGCACACAAGCGAACCCCGGTGTATTCAGCCAGTCCTTCATTGAGTTCGAGTTCGTTCTCGGTACATTGAAACATCTCTCCCAAAGCCTGGCGGAACTGACGGAAGTTCAAAGCATCAGTTAATGCGTTCTTTCGTGCAGAGCCTGTTTCTTGAAGCGCCCGCTCCAGGGCCCGAAATTCTAACCGGAGCCAGACCCGCCCGGCCTCACTCTCCAAATGAGCATTGACCGGATTTGAAGCTGAAAACCCAACTTCTTCCTGAATGCGATGAAAAAGTTCATGGGTGATCAACCGGGCACGCTCCTGCTGGCTCGAAGGCAATGGCCAGAGCATCATCGTCCACTCAACTCCAGCCCACACTGTGGCAGTATTGGCACAGGTTACATCGGGTGGGAGCGTACCCGTAAATACCCCGCCGTTCGATTTCAAATTTCCCACTGTATCAGCCTGATTGGCCATGACCTGTCGGGTCTCAGGGTCAACAAACAATATTGGGCCGTACAATGGCACGCCCCAGGTTCGGCCACCATCGCGGTCAGAAAGTTCTTTGGCCTCCCGAAAATATCGAGCCGCAAGGTGCAGATCAAGGTGTGAATCTTGAGCCAGTCGCACCTTTGCCTGGACCAAAACACCAGTAACGAAGCTGAGCCCAATGAAAACCAGCACCAGCAACGGGATAAACCAACCCTGAGCCACATGTTTTGAATTTTTTCTCCGTGTATGAAGACACACGTTTCCGGCTACACATTTCTGCATATTGATACTTCTCCTTTGTAAAAGCGTTTTTTCAGGCAAGCCGTCAGCAGCCGATAGTCATACCAATTTGAGCTGAGGGTATCGGGCTAAGGGCTGAGGGAAATACAATTCTTTCAACAATTTAGC